>VAZG01000058.1 GCA_005885285.1 Alphaproteobacteria bacterium
AAAAGCGGCACACTATCTTCACTTCGGGGTGACGGAAATATCTGGTTTTTCGGATGAAATGGCGGCGGCTCGGTTCGGCTCTGGGTGGTCTGGCGGTTAGCGCTGCCGTGCTCGCGGCGCTGTGGCCGCATGCCCGCGAGGCCGGCGCTTTACTCTCGACGCAGGACGATCCCGCCGAGCTCTCTGATCTCCAGATTGATTCTGCTCTACGAGAAAACCAGGCCGTAGTGGCGCAAAACATCGAGGCCGCGCTCGCCTGCGGCGATGCCGATCTTGCCAACAGCTTTGTCGAACTTGCGCGCGACAGGAATATTTCCCTCGACGAAGGATTGTCGCGACGCGTCGCCGATGCGGTCGTGGCGGAAAATTCCCCATCGCATTTCGCCACACGCTTCGCCACAGGACTCGTGACGGGCAACGCCGACGATGTCGCGAGCCTTTCGGGTACGGTTGCCGGCGATCTCTTTGTGTTTGGCGACATCCGCGACGTGGTTCGTGAGGGCAAGCACCTGGCGATGGGCGAGGACACCGACCGCTTGGTCCTGGGTCTTGCAACCGCGGGCCTTGCGGTCACCGCGGCGACCTATATCACCGTCGGCGGCATGGCGCCGGTGCGCGCCGGCCTCACGCTGGTCAAGGATGCACGCAAGGTCGGACGGCTCGGTGAGGGGCTCGCTGAATGGACGGGTCGCTCAGTGCGCCAGGTGGTCGACACCCCGGTGCTGCAGAATGCCGTCGGTTCTGCCTCCGTGATGCGGCCGGGCGAGAGCGTCAGCGCGATCACCGCCGCCTTCCGGGCGGAGAAGGCCGGCGGACTGGTCCGGCTTGCCAAGGACGTCGGACGAATAGGCGAGAGGGCGGGCATTCGAGCCGCGCAGGATACCTTGAAGATCGCGGAAAATCCGAAGGACGTCGCCCGCGCGGCGCGGCTTGCGGAAGGAAAGGGCGGCCAAACCCGCGCGATCCTGAAAATACTCGGCCGGGGAGCGCTGTTGCTGGCAGCCGGCGCCTTCAATCTGACGTTATGGCTGTTCGGCGCGCTGATGGCGCTGTTCGGCTTTCTATCCTCGATCAAGGCCACCACCGAACGCCTGACCCAGTCGTGGCTCGATCGCAGGAGAGCGCGGCGTCTGCGCAAGGCGGCCGCCTTACCGGCGCTGGCGATCGCCGCTACCCGCAGCTAAGTTTCGCCGCTCCTCCTCAAAACACGGAAATATCCGATGCCGAGCTTCAAAAACGGCGCTGTTGAAATTGCCTATCTCGATGAGGGCGAAGGCGAACCGATCGTGCTCGTGCACGGCTTCGCATCCACGAAAAATGTGAACTGGGTGTACCCGACCTGGGTCTCGGAGTTGAGGAAAAGCGGCCGCCGCGTCATCGCACTCGACAATCGCGGCCATGGCGATTCCGCAAAGCTCTACGATGCCGCGCAGTATTCGATTCCGATCATGGCCGGTGATGTCACTGCGCTGATGGACCACCTCGAGATCGGCAGCGCCGACATGATGGGCTATTCGCTGGGATCGCGGATGACCGCGTGGCTCGGCTTGAAGGCGCCGCAACGGCTGCGTTCGGCGATCCTTGGCGGAATCGGCATCGGCCTGATCGACGGCGGCGGTCCTGGCGAGAATGTCGCCGCAGCACTGGAAGCGCCATCGCTCGAGGACGTGACCGATCCGGTGGGCCGGACCTTTCGCGCGTTCGCGGACCAGACCCGCTCCGACCGGCTGGCGCTCGCGGCCTGCCTGCGCGGCTCGCGCGGCTTGATGACGAAGCAGGAAGCCGCCGCCATCTCCGTGCCGGTGCTGATTGCGGTCGGCACCGCGGACGAGATCGCGGGCTCGGCGACAGCGCTCGGAAAAATCATTCCGGGTTCGGAGGTGCTCGACATCCCCAACCGCGACCACATGCGCGCGGTCGGCGACAAGGTCTACAAGACAGCCGTGCTGGATTTTCTGTCGCGGCGGAATTGAGGGGTCGCGGGCTTGATGTCTCGAGGTTCAGGCCGGTTGCCAACGTCGCGGAGCCCGTTGCCCTCAGCCGTTGCGCCGACCGCCGGCGCCTTCTTGCGCAGCAGAGAATGATATTCTCTCAGGCGCGCCACGAAATCTGCTCATGGATGCGAGCGAACCCCTTGATTTCCTGCGATTGCAGCCAACGTTTATGCTTCGAACAGCGTTCACCCTTGCTGGAGGCTGTTAGGACTCTGTCTCGTCGCCGTGCTATAACGCCCGGCCAAAATCTCGGAGCGGCCCCATGGCGATGCACCAAATCAATCCGCAGGGTGGAAAGCAGGGCGGAAAACTGGCGGCGCTCGATCCGATCTGGGATCGCGTGCGCGTTGAGGCCGAAGACATCGTACGCCGCGAGCCGGAGCTTGCCACCTTCATCTATTCGACGGTGCTGCATCACGATCGGCTCGAGGACTCGGTGATCCATCGCCTGGCCGATCGTCTCGACCACGCGGCGCTGTCGGGCGATTTGATCCGCCAGACCTATGACGAGGCGCTGCGCGACGATCCCGATCTCGGCAATGCCTTCCGCGCCGACCTGGTCGCGGTCTACGACCGCGATCCCGCCACTTCGCGCTTCATCGATCCCCTGCTTTACTTCAAGGGCTTTCACGCCCTCCAGACCCACCGCCTGGCGCACTGGCTTTACCAGAAGAGCCGCAAGGATTTCGCCTATTACCTGCAGAGCCGCTCATCGGCGGTATTCCAGACCGATATCAATCCGGCAGCCCGGATCGGCCGCGGCATTTTCCTCGACCACGCCACCGGCTTCGTATGCGGCGAGACCGCGGTGATCGATGACGACGTCTCGATCCTGCACGGCGTCACCCTCGGCGGCACCGGCAAGGAGAATGAGGACCGCCATCCCAAGATCCGCCACGGCGTCATGATCGGGGCCGGTGCCAAGATCCTCGGCAACATAGAGGTCGGCCATTGCGCCCGCATCGCCGCCGGCTCTGTCGTGGTGAAGCCCGTGCCGCATAACGTCACGGTGGCGGGGGTTCCGGCCAAGATCGTCGGCGAGGCCGGCTGTGCCGAACCATCGCGCACCATGGATCAGATGATCAACGCGATCGGGCTTTGATTTTCCACACGTTCTGACGCTTGGGCTGAAGCCTGAAAAGGCGCTGGCGATCTGCGCCGTCTCGTCCTAAAACCCCCCGGAAACCTTAAATCCCATTGGAGACTGCCGTGGACGTTCAGGAAGTCAGGAAACTCGACGCCTATCTCAAGCGCCTGTTCGGCAATCCCAAGATCCGCGTGGTGCCGCGCCCCAAAAAAGACGACTCGGCCGAGGTCTATATCGGCGAGGAATTCATTGGCGTTTTGTTCGTCGACGATGAAGACGACGACCGCTCGTTCCAGTTCCAGATGGCGATCCTGGAAGACGATCTCGTCGAATAGCGCTTCATTTTGTTCTGACGCGCCATGGGCTTATTTCGGTCTGTGCAGCTGCAGCGTCAGGCGGTCCATCGCATTGGAAACCTCGCGCCACTGCGAAAGCCAGCTCCGTGGAAATCGAAAAGTCAGGTCGGCGCCGTCGATGCGGCGCTCGGAGAGGCACATCCCCGGCGTGGCGGCGTCGCGGCTGCAGCGCGCCATGAGGCTTGGTGTATTGGAGAAGAACAGGTCCTCGTTGCCATAGGGCGTGTTGTCACGAAACGCACGCATCGTCAGCCCGTCCTGGCCTGGCGTCGAAGCCTGATCGAGATAGCGCGGATAAATCGTGCGCACGCGCATGTCCGGCGCGAGCGAATCGTGATGCGCTGCGATCGACAGGAAGATGCGGTCGATCGGCTGCAGCGCTTCTTCCACCGTATCGGCGCTGACGTGCCTCGCTGAATCCGGCGGCGCGAGCGAAGGGAAGGCGAAGGCAAGATCGATGCGTTCCTGCGGCCCGGAGTGGCGCTGGATCTTCATGCGGACCGATGCCGGTGGCACATTGAAGAGCGTGCCTCCGATGCTCACCGGCAGCCGTTGCGGGATGTTTGAACTTTCCGTTCCCCAGGTCGGCCACAGCAGATAGACGACGAGCGCCATCGCGCCGACAGCAACCGCGCTCGCCACCGTGATCGGGATGATGTGGCTGCGGCTGTGCCAATCGCGCGCGATTGACCTGGAGAGTGAAAACACGGTCATGAACGAAGCATCATGCGGAAGGCGTCCATCGAATCAACCTCACGAATATGCCATGCAGCGCCTGCTTTCCGCAGGGGTTTCCCGTGCGCCCCGCGCGTAAGTTCCGCCCCGCGCCATTAACCTTTCTTTAAGGATGAGGTGGCGGCGCGAGCGGGATTTTGCGAAGGCAAGGCCCTCCCTGAGCAACGGAAAGCTTCCGATGTCGCCCGATGCGTTAAATTCCCTGTTCGCCCTCTGCATCGGATTTGCGCTCGCCGGCGCGCTGACAAGCGGCTACCAGGCCCTAGCGCAGCGTCCGGCAGGTTTTGGACTGCTGCAGCAAGGTGTGGTGCCCAAGTCTTTCGCGGCCGTACCGTTCCTGGTGTTCGCGGCACCCTTCATCATCATGCGCAACACGCTGCGCGGCGCGCGGGTTGAACGCCGCCGCGCCGAATTCGTGATGATGGCAACCGTGATCGCCGGCTTCTGGAGCATGATGTCCGGCACGTTCTTTTTGATGACGCTGCGCGCGGCGGGGCTCTTGGCCTGAGGAACACGCTTCGTTCTTTGCGCGTTCTCTTGACGCCAACCGCTACCATCCCGCTATCAAGGCGGCGCAGGCTTTCACTTGAAAGCGCTTTAGGCACTATGCCAAGGTTTCCTTATGCCAAGGTTTCCTTGAACGGAGACAAAAATGGCGATCTACGAATTGGACGGACGGGCGCCCGAACTCCCCGCAGACGGCAACTATTTCATCGCAGATACCGCGACCGTGATCGGCAAGGTGCGCTTGAAGAACTCGGCCAGCGTCTGGTTCGGCGCGGTGCTGCGCGGCGACAATGAGTGGATCGAGATCGGCGAAGGCTCGAACATTCAGGACAATTCGACCTGCCATACCGACCTGGGCTTCCCGCTGACGATCGGAAAGGATTGCACCGTTGGCCACAACGTGATCCTGCACGGCTGCACGCTCGAGGACGGCGCGCTGGTCGGGATGGGGTCGATCGTCATGAACGGCGCCCGGATCGGCCGCGGCTGCATTGTCGGGGCAGGGGCCGTCATCACGGAGGGAAAACAGTTTCCCGAATACTCGCTGATCATCGGCGCGCCCGCGCGTGTCATCCGCACCATGGATCCCGCGCAAGTCGAAAAGATGGGAAGCGCCGCCAGGTTCTATCAATTGAACGGGCCTCGATACAAAAAAGGGCTGAAGAAGATCGGCTGATTGCGCCTTCAGCGCAATTTCCGCGAGGATTTTTTCCGCGCGTCCTTTTGCGCCGGCGGCTCGCCGGACGCAGCGCTTTTGCGAAGCGCGTCCTTGAGGTCGATCGGGATGCCGTGCTTCTTCAGGAGATCGGCGAATGCTTCATCCGCCAATTCCTGGATGGTCGCCATCCTGTCGCGGCCCAGTTGCTTGAGCTTGTCGAAGGTATCGTCGTCGAAGGCGATCAATTTGCGCACGAGCGGCCTGCCTTGCGAAAGATCTCGGTTTCAATGGCGGTTGGTGGCCAGGGTACGCCGTTGCTTACACCAACCTGACAGGGGCGTAAAACCAGCTGTGACGCGATCGCGGCGGAAGATATCGCCGGCGATCGCAAGAAGTGCCGCGGCTGCTAACGATAAGGGGTCGCGGAGAATTGAGCGAAATACTTCCCCTCATCCCAAAATCCCGTCTTAGACTTTTGCAACGCTATTGCTTCCGAAAGCGTCTTCTTCTCCGGGAGCGATTTGGAATGGAGAGTTGGTCATGTTGCGCAAAACGATGATCGCCTTATTGGCGACGGTTGCCCTTTCGATGCTCGTGCCTGACGTCGCCGCGGCGCGAGGTGGCGGCGGCAGCTTCGGTGGCGGTGGTGGTGGCCACGGCGGCGGCGGCGGGGGTGGAGGCGGACACGGCGGTGGAGGCTGGGGCGGTGCTGGCGCGTCCCACTCGTCCGCCATCGGCGGTGGCGGCGGCGGAGGTTGGGCCGGTCGCAGCGCGTTCGGCGCTGTCGGGGGTGGGGCCGCAGTCCATCCGGGCGGAGCGGGTCCTGCATTCCGTGCCGCCGCGATCGGGCCCGGCGCGGGCTTCACGTCAAGCCGCTTCCATGGTGGATTCGACCGCGGATTCCATCACGGATTCCACCGGCGGCCGTTCTTCTTTGTCGGCGGCGGATCTTACGGCTACTACGATGACTATTATTACGACGATCAGTACGCTGGCTACGACAACGGCTGCTACATCGTGCAGCAGCGCGTCCACACGCGCCACGGCTGGCGTCTGCGTCCGGTCCAGGTCTGCGGCTAGCTCGCCGGGGAACGCGATATTGGCGCGGGACGAAATCCCGCGCCGGTGCCGATCAATCGATCAGTTCAGGACGTTGTATTCCTTGAACCGGGCCCGCATCTGGCACCACGCATCATCGGCGGCCTCCTCGCGGTAGCCTGCGAATGGGTGGTCGGCGGCCAAAAAGTCGATGCAGAAAAAAACAAGGCCGTCGACGCAGTATGCCGTCAACGACCTTGCCAGCCCCGGAAATTAAAATCGGCTTTCGCCTTCCGGTGACCTGCACCTTGCCCCGGATACTCGCGGACAAATGTGAGCCAGTTCACATTCTCTAAAAAAGTTGCCTGACGCCGTTCGGGAGGGGATAAACCGAAGCGGCGGTTTGTCTTGCCTTAATTCTTCGATGGCGGCCGATTGGACCAGCAACACAACAGAAGCTGCGGAAGCTGTACGGCCTGCTGTGACGGCTGGCTGCAAATCGAGGTGCGCGGACATCGGATCCGGCCGGGCAAGCCGTGTCCGTTCAGCATCGCCCACCGGTGCTCGATCTACGGCGAGCGCCCACGAGACCCCTGCCGCGAATTCATCTGCGGATGGCTGATTGCCTCGAGTCCGCTGCCGGAATGGATGCGCCCCGACAAATCCGACATGATCCTGCTGGCGGCCAATTTCACCTGGCACGGTCTGCCAGTCGACGTGGCCGTCGCCGCCGGCACGAGGCCCAAGCAAAAGGCGCTGGATTGGCTGAAGAAGTTCGCTTCGGAAAAGAAGCGGCTCCTGATCTATCAGATCGGCGAGGACTGGTTTGCCTTCGGGCCTCCGGCGTTCCAGGCCGAGATTTCAGAGCGCGTCCGGAAAGGCGAGACGCTGTGGGCCGATTGACCGGCTGAGCTTCTTCGCAATTGCGAGAGCCCGCCGTCTGAGGCGTCTATTACAGGTTGTGCCGAATCCGGTCAGCGCAGTGCGCCTTCGCCTCATTTATTCCTTGTATGCCAATGAATTCACGGAGAAGTGAGAACACAATCTAAAGCTGTACGGATTTGGGACAACCTGCGACAAATTGCTGCAGCGCAGTAGTATCCATGTACCATTTTTGCGACAGGTCACGAATATTCCACTAACCACGTCTCCAGGCCTTCCATATGGCATTTGGTATACCTTACCCTGCCCACGCTCGGAAGTTGAATCGGGTCGAACGTGGGGAATCACGATGAGGAATAGACTTCTTTCGGGGACGGCCTGTGCTGCTCTCTGCCTGTTCTCGTTCAGTGGCGCGGCGCGGTCGGCAACACTCGATGACGTGATGGCGCGCCTCGACAAGATCGAGAAAGAGAACGCCGAGCTGCGAGCGAAAGTGCGCAGCCTGTCCTCGGCAAAGCCGGTAGTCGCAGCGCCGGCAGCTACACCGGCGGTCACCGATCCCAGCAAATTCACGGGCAATCCGGTTCTCCACGGTGCGGTGGCGACGTCACCCACTCCGCCGCCCGGCCCGACCATCGGCGGCATGCCGGTCAAGGCGGGTCCGTTGGGACCGCTGATCGATAACACTGTCGTTACGCTTTACGGATCGATTGA
>VAZG01000059.1 GCA_005885285.1 Alphaproteobacteria bacterium
TCGAAACTCGACCAGCCTAGCGAGATATGCGAGCTGCCGGAAGTGGCCACTGGCCTCGCAAATTGGTCCTGCTAAACTCATGCCAGCCCGGCATTCAGACCGGGCGGCATCGGGGCGGACTCTTAACGGTGCGCTCAAGGCTCTCAATCATGAAAAAACAAATCCGGCTCAACGCCTTCGCCATGAACTGCGTGGCCCATCAATCGCCGGGGCTGTGGACGCATCCGCGCGACCGCACGAGCGAATATAACCGCCTGCCCTACTGGATCGATCTTGCCAAGGCGCTGGAGCGCGGCCGCTTTGACGGCCTGTTCCTGGCCGACGTGCTCGGCGTCTATGACGTATTCGGCGGCAGCCCCGACGCAGCATTGCGTAACGCGACGCAGACGCCGGCCAACGAACCGCTGCTCTTGATCTCGGCGATGGCGGCGGTGACGGAAAACCTCGGCTTCGGCGTCACCAGCAATCTGTCGTTCGAGCCGCCCTATCCGTTCGCGCGCCGGATGTCGACGCTCGACCATCTCACCGAGGGCCGGATTGGCTGGAATGTGGTGACCGGCTATCTCGACAGCGCCGCGCGCGGGGCCGGCGAGGAAAAGCAGACCGCGCATGACGACCGCTACGACATCGCGGACGAATACATGGAGGTGGTCTACAAGCTCTGGGAAGGAAGCTGGGAAGACGACGCGGCGGTGCGCGATCGCGCGCGTGGCATCTTCACCGATCCTTCGAAGGTGCATCGCGTCAAGCACGAGGGAAACAACTACCGGCTCAATGCCATTCACCTGAGCGAGCCGTCGCCGCAGCGTACGCCGGTGCTTTACCAGGCCGGCACTTCGCCGCGCGGACGGCAGTTCGCAGCCCAGCATGCCGAATGCGTGTTCATGTCGGGCCCATCGGCCAAAGTCATCGCGCCGCGCGTTGCCGCCATTCGGACGCTCGCCAAGGAGATGGGGCGCAACCCGGCCGAAATCTTGATGTTCAGCATGATGACGATCATCCTCGGGCGGACTGAGGCGGAGGCCAAAGCCAAATACGAAGATTATCGTCGTCACATCAGCCCCGAGGGCGCGCTCACTTTGATGTCCGGCTGGACCGGTGTCGATTTCTCGACCTACGATCTCGACCAGCAGGTACGCCATGTCCAGAACGATGCCGGCCGCACCGCGATGGACAACATCACCCGCGCCGATCCGGATCGGGTCTGGACCGTGCGCGAGGTCGCCGAGCATGTCGGCATCGGCGGCATCGGGCCGGTCATCGTGGGCACGCCGGAAAAAGTCGCTGACGAGATCGAGGCCTGGTTCGAGGTGACCGATGTCGACGGCTTGAACGTGCCGTTTGCGGTCTCTCCGGGCGATTTCGAGGATATCTCCGAGATGCTAGTGCCGGAATTGACAAAGCGCGGCCGTTACAAGAGCGGCTACGCCAAGGGCACGCTGCGCGAGAAACTGTTCGGCGCCGGCCGCGCGCGGCTCACCGCGCCGCATCCGGCCGCGCAGTATCGCCCGCATGTCGCGGCGAAAGCTGCGGAGTAAAGCCATTTGCCATTCGTCTTTCTGATTCGAGCTTCAAGCAGCTTGCTCTGACGTCATCGCCCGGCGCGATGATGGTCTCAAACCGTGCCGTCCACCACCACCTCGATCAGTTTCGCGCCGGGACGGCCGAATGCCGACGAGAGCTTGGACTTCAGCTCGCCGGGCTCGCTGATCCGCATCGCTTCCAGCCCGAGCGATCTGGCGATGCCGGAAAAATCCACCTTTGGGTCGGCGAAATCCATGCCGACATAATGATCGTCGCCGTGGAAGGCGAGCAGGCGCTGCTTGATAATGCGGTAGCCGCCATTGTTGGCGATGACGACGTTGAGCGGAAGCTTGTGATGCGCCGCGGTCCATAGCGCCTGGATCGAATACATCGCGCTGCCGTCGCCGGAGTAGCACACCACTGGGCGCGTGGGGTTGGCCATGCTGACGCCAACGGACGCCGGCAATCCCCAGCCGATGCCCCCGGAAGCCAGCGCATGATAGCCGTAGCGATCGCGGTGCGGGCGCAAGCTGAGAGTCTGCCGGCCCGACGTCAGCCCTTCATCGACCAGGATCGCGTTGTCGGGCATCGCTTCGATCATCTGCAGCGTCAGCCAGTCCGGATCGATCGGCGATTTGTCCTTGGCCTTGGAGATCTGTTCGACGACCAGCTTGCGCTTCGCGCTCCAGTTCTTCGACGCGAGCTCGGCGATGCCCTGCTTCGCCCGCGCCTCGAGCGCTGCGCCGCCGGCGGCCTTCAGCGCCGGAACCAGCGCGCGCAGCGTTTCCTTCACATCGGCCTTCAACGCGATCTCGGCGCCGTAATTCTTGGCGAGATCCCATTCGACCAGGCCGATTTGCACGATCGGCAAGCCGTCCGGCAGCGGATCGACCTCGCTATGCACCGACATCCGTAGCGGATCGGCGCCGAGCACGATCATGAGATCGTAAGGCGACAGCACCTCACGCACCTGCTTTTGCGCCCGCGACAGCGCGCCCATGAAGCTCGGGCTTTCGGAGAGGAAGTGCGCGCCGTAAGGCGCCGATTGCTGATAGGCCGGACAGCCCAGCGCGGCGGCCAGCGAAGCCGCCTCCTGCAGCGCATTGCTCTTGACGATCTCGTCGCCGGCAATGATGACCGGGCGCTGCGCCTTGAGGATGCGCTGCGTCAGCGCCTGCAGCGCCTCGTCGGAGGGTCTGACGCGGGTATCGACGCGGGTGGAGCGGCCGAGCTCGACACCAGCTTCGGAATTGAGGATGTCGCCGGGCAGCGAGATGAACACCGGCCCGGTCGGCGGCGTGGTCGCGATCTTGGCGGCGCGGCGCACGATCCGCGGCAAATCTTCGAGCCGCGTCACCTCGACCGCCCATTTGACCAAAGGTTCGGCCATCCGCACCAGCGGGCCATACAGCAGCGGCTCGGTCAGGCCGTGGCCCTGCTCCTGCTGGCCGGCGGTCAGGATCATCGGCGTGCCCGTGAATTGCGCGTTGTAGAGCGAGCCCATCGCGTTCCCAAGGCCGGGCGCGACATGGACGTTGCAGGCGACGAGGCGCCCGGAGGCGCGGCTGAACCCGTCGGCAATGGCAACCACCAGGCTTTCCTGCATTGCCATCACGTACGTCAGGTCAGGGTGATCCCTCAGCGCATGCATGATCGGCAGTTCGGTGGTGCCGGGATTGCCGAACAGATGGGTAATGCCCTCGTCCTTGAGCAAGGCAAGGAAGGCCGAGCGCCCGGCGATACGGTTCTTCATTACGCTTCCTCCTGCCCGCGGCCTTTGACCTTGCGGGATCGCGGCACCAGACCAAACTTGAAACACGAAGGCAATGGAGGCCGATCATGGCTGCCCTGCGCCGGGGTGCGCGAACGCCCCGCCACGGCGGCGCGGTCAGGCGTTCACGCGTCTTGGCTGAGCTCGAACGGGTCGTCCCCGGCGATACGCCTCTTCTTTTTCGAGCGCTGCCACACCACCCCCGGAAAACCCTTGAGCGGCACCAGGGGCTCGCCGGTATAGGTCCACTCCTGCAGTTCCTCGATCGCGATGTGATAGAGCGGCTGCCGGCCGGTGCGCCCCGAAAACAGCGCGCGCGGGATGTTGACCATGTGCGGCGAACGCGCACGTTCGTAGGTTAACGGCGTGCCGCAGTGCTTGCAGAAACTCCGCACCGTCTTGGTGGCCTTGTCCTCGTAGCGCGTGATGGCGCCCTGGCCGCTTGTAACGCGAAAGCGCTTGCGCCAGCTGCCGACATAGGTGGCGTAGGCGGCACCATGCGCGCGGCGGCTACCAGCAGAATGATCATGCCAGGCCCAGCGCGCCGGCACGTCGATTTCGAAGCAGACCTTGCCGCACAGGCATTGGCCTTTTGCGATCCCCGCGGCTGTCGCTGCTTTTGCCATTTGCGTCTTCCATGCTTGGCTTTTTTCAGACCTGCGCCGGCCCCATCATGCACGGGATAGTCGATCGCCGCGACAGAAGACCTCCTATGCCGTTTCGTACCTACAGCCGAGTGAGCCATGGCATAATTCGATCATCACGATTATCCTCGACCAAGCCGGAGAATGACCATGGCTCACCCTGCGATGTCGCCCAATCATGTTGCCGTGATCACCGGAGGCGCGTCCGGCATCGGGCTTGCCGCAGCGATGCGGTTCGCGCAGGCAGGCATGAAGGTCGCCATCGCCGATCTCGGCGCCGACCGGCTGAAAGCTGCCGAAACTAAACTATCATCTGCAGCGCCCGGCGGCGCCGCCAATATCATGACGGCGGCCGTGGACGTCAGCCGCATCGAGGACATCGCGGGTTTGGAAAGCGCCGTGCAGAGGCGCTTCGGCGGCACCGACATCCTGATGAACAATGCCGGCATCCAGCCGGGCAGCAAGATGTTCGGTCCGCCGGAGAATTGGCAGCGCATCCTCGCCGTCAATCTGTGGGGTGTCATCAACGGTTCGCAGGTGTTTGCGCCGCATATGATCGAACGCGGGCGGGCGGGCCTCATCATCAACACGGGCTCCAAGCAAGGCATCACCACGCCGCCCGGCGATCCCGCCTACAATGTGTCGAAGGCCGGCGTGAAGGCTTTCACCGAAGCGCTGCAACACGAGCTGCGGAATACGCCCGGCTGCCAGATCAGCGCGCACCTGCTGATCCCCGGCTTCGTCTTCACCGGCCTTACCGGCCACGGCCGCAGTGAAAAGCCGGCCGCCGCCTGGACGCCGGAGCAGACGGTCGATTTCATGATCGAGCGCCTCGAGGCCGGCGATTTCTACATCCTCTGCCCCGACAACGACGTGCCCAGGCCGCTCGACGAGCGGCGCATCCTCTGGGCCGCCGGCGACATCGTGGAAAACCGGCCCGCGCTGTCGCGCTGGCATCCGGACTACGCCGAGGCCTTTGCGGCATTTATCAAACGTACTTAGCAGGAGTGTCAACGCTGTGGTCCTGTCGTCTCCGAGTTGATACACAGGCCCGGTGCAGGATCTCTTACAAGCAGTTCACTCGGCCCTCACGCTTATCGGCGGCCTCGATCCGGAGTTCATCGGGATCGTCAGACTCTCGTTAAGCGTCAGCCTCTCGGCCAGCATCCTTGCGATGGTGATCGGCGCCCCCTTCGGCGGCGTACTTGCCGTTGCCCGATTTCGCGGCCGGCAGACGATCATCGTGCTCGCCAACGCGCTGCTTGGGCTGCCGCCGGTCGTGGTCGGATTGACGATCTATCTGTTGCTGTCGCGCTCCGGACCGTTCGGCTTTGCCGGACTATTGTTTACGCCGGCCGCGATGATCGTCGCGCAGGTCGTCCTGACGACGCCGATCGTGATCGCTTTGGTGCATCGTCCCGCTGCCGTGCTGTGGTCGGAATATGGCGATCTGATGCACGTCGACGGCCTGTCGAAAGCGCACAGCATCCTCGAGCTGTTCGTGATCGGCAGAGGCTTTTTGCTGACGGCCTTCCTTGCCGCGTTCGGCCGTGCCATCGCCGAGGTCGGCGCGATCATCATGGTCGGCGGCAACATAAGGGGATTTACCCGCACCATGACGACCGCGATTGCGCTGGAGACCGGCAAGGGCGAACTTCCGCTGGCGCTTGGCCTCGGCCTCGTGCTGGTGTTGATCAGCGTGATCGTCAGCGCGAGCGCCTTCCTGCTCAACGCCTGGGCGGACCGCCGGTAATCGCTTTTTGTTTGAGCATGATCTCCGCGCAAACGCGTTCCACTTCCACCCTTGGGTCAAGCCCGAAGGCATGCATTTCCGGATCATGCTCTATGCCTGCGTCATTAGACCCTCATGGTGAGGAGGCGCGTATGCGCCGTCTCGAACCGTGCGGCCCCGGTGCCTTTCGGCCTCATCCTTCGAGACGCGCAAGAGCGCGCTCCTCAGGACGAGGGGATAAACCGGTTATGACCCAGTCAGACTATTTGGCGTCCGGGAAAAACAATTGCTCGCCGCCCACCTTGTAATCGGCGATGGTTTTCTGCCCATCGAACGAGATCAGCCAATCGACGAAGGCCTGTCCGTCGCTGACCTTGACGTTTGGATGCTTTTGCGGATTGACCAGCATCACGCCATATTGGTTGAACAGTCGCCGGTCACCCTCCACCAAAACGGCCAGATCGCCGCGGTTCTTGAACGATAGCCAGGTGCCGCGATCGGAAAGCACATAGGCATTGTCCGCCGATGCCATGTTGAGCGCGGCGCCCATGCCCTGCCCGATCTCGCGATACCAGGAGCCTTTGGCCGCGTCGATGTCGATCCCGGCATCTTTCCAATAGCGCAGCTCCGCTGCATGGGTTCCGGAGCGGTCGCCGCGCGAGACGAATTCCGCTTTGCTGGACGAGATGGCGCGAAAAGCCGCCGTGACGTCCTTGCCGCCGCCAATGCGCGCGGGATCGGCCTTGGGGCCGACGATGACGAAATCATTGTACATGACGTCGAACCGCTGCACCCCAAAGCCCTCGGTCATGAATTTGTCTTCGGCCGGCCGGTCATGAACAAAGACCACGTCGGCATCGCCGCGCCTGCCGATGTCGAGCGCCTGCCCGGTTCCCACGGCCACGACTTTTATCTGGATGCCGGTCCTTTCCGTGAACTTCGGCAGCAGGAAACCGAACAGCCCCGACTGCTCGGTCGAGGTGGTCGACGCGACCACGATCGATCGGTCCTGCGCGAAAGCGACGCCCGAAATGAGCAGCGCCGCTACGGCCGCAAACCAAAACCGTCGACTCTTCACGTCAGTGGCCCTCACAGCGTCTCTTGCTTGTGCCCGCATTCCTTGCAGGCAAACTTGACGCGGACCTGACCTCTTTCCACCTGGATGCGGTTGGGCGCGCCGCATTTGCCGCAGGTCGCCTCGATCCTGGTGTTGCCCTGCTTGATCACGATGACCTTCTTTTGCATGGTTTCGCGGATCAGGCGCTCGGCCTCTTCGCGCATCGACTGCTTCGACATCTGTCCGCACCTGTCATGAAAACTGAGCAGGCTTATAGCACCGACACCACGTCTTGCGACCGCTTGCCGCGAAAAAACGACATCTCGAACCGCATCATTTTTCAGGTTCGGATTCGACTTTTTTCGAACGGCGGCTTCGGCGCGCGGTCGCGCTGAGGTGAGTTCTTTGCGATACGGCTATTGCCTCCCTTAACGACGCTAGCATTGCGCTAGGGTTAACATGATACTAGCCTCCGACCCGCGCTGAGAAACATGGTATTACTGGGAACGGGAAGCCTCTCTAGTTCCTTGTCTCAACATGGCAGCAGTGATGTCCTCGAGCGACGGTATCAGCGAACCCAGAGACCTGTCCGCCCAGCGCCGGAAAAGGAGGAACACCTCGCTGCTGGTGCTGGCTGCCGGATTACTGCTTTTTTGCGCCGCCGCCGGCTCGCTCTATTATGTATTGCGGCCGGTAACCCTTCGGATCGCCGTCGGCCCGAGCGGAAGTGATGATCAGAAGCTGGTGGAGGCGCTGGCCCGAAGCTTCGACATCGACCGCAACGCCGTCCGGCTGTCGCCGATCACGACCGACGGAGCGGTAGAGAGCCTCGGCCTTCTTGGCGCGGGCAAAGCCGATCTAGCCGTCGGTCGCGGCGACCTCGATATGCCGCGTGACGCCGAAACCGTCGCTATCGTGCGCAAGAACTTCGTTGTGCTGTGGTCGCCTTCCGGCCTCCCGGGCAAGGGCTCCAAGCGACAACCGGCACCGAAAATCAAGACGCTCGACGATCTCGCCGGACATCGCGTTGGCATGATCGGCAAGACCCCGGCCAATGTCGCATTGCTGCGTGTTATCCTGACTGAATCCGGCGTCGCCGCCGACAAGGTCGCGGTCACGCAGTTTGGCATCAACCAGATCGAAGAGCTGGCGCGCGACCCGAACCTCGATGCGTACATGGCCGTGGGCCCACTGGACAGCAAGATCACTATTGACGCCCTGGCTGCGACCGCGCGCAGCAGAGGCGAACCAAAGTTTCTGCCGATCGATGTATCGGACGCGATTGCCCAGAAGCACCCGCTCTATGAATCCGAGGAAATTCCGGGCAGCATCTTCAATTCGAATCCCGCCTGGCCTGATGACAAGGTCGATACGGTCAGCGTCAATCATCTGATCGTCGCGCGAAAGGCCTTGTCTGAAACCACGGTGGCTGAATTGGCCCGGCAACTGCTTGCGGTTCGTCACGAGGTTGCCAGGCAGGTGCCCGGTGCCGCACACATCAAGAAGCCGGACACCGATAAGGACGCCGAACTGCCCGTCCATCGCGGAGCGGCAGCCTATGTCGACGGCAACGAACGCACGTTCCTCGACAAATACGGCGATTATTTCTGGTTTGCCCTTCTCCTTCTCTCGGCGCTTGGCTCGGCCTGGGCATGGTTACTTCACTTCTTGAGGCGAGACGAAAGGCAGCTCACCACATTGCATCGCGACAAGCTTACGGACCTGATTTCCAGGGCGCGCGTGGCGGAGACGCCGGAACAGTTATTGGCCCTGCAAGACGAGGTAGATGCCATGCTCCGCGAAACGCTCGCAGCCTACGATGACGGAGCGATCGAAGAGGGAGACCTTTCGACATTTAACCTGGCGCTTGGGCAATTCCATCATGCCGTCGCCGAGAGACGCATGGGGACGAATGCCAGCACGCCCGAACCGGCGGCGCGCCTGCGCGCGCGATAGAGCACTATCCGCAAAAAAGCAGGGACGCGATCGTCACGCCGTTTCCGGCGTTAGCGCCAAGAGACGGCGGTGACCGAGCACCAGCCGTCAGCGCTTGACTCAGGCTGCCCTTGCGCCGCGTTCGACTTCCATCAGCAGGCGTTCGGCTTTGGCGTCCTCGATCCGGTTCACAAGCCGGTCGCTCTCGTGCTTGTCGCGCATCGTCTTGGTCATGGTGATGCAGGACTGGACCAGCATCAAAAAGCCCATGGTGAAATAGCCCTTGATCGAGAGGTTCAGCGGCAGAAGCCAGATGCCGATGCCGATCATGAATGCCGAGGCGGCAAACGAGATATAGGTGAAGGCGACCCAGGCGGCGCTGTGTTGAGGAGTGTGGTTCATAACTGTCTCCTTGCGCGTTCGATTTGGACGGATGGTTGGTTCAGGCAGGTTGCGTGCGTTTTGCATTCAGCCGCGCGAGCACGTCATCCGCGGTCGATTTCAGCCGTGGTCCAAAACCCTGTTCGGCAAGTTTTTCAGCGGTCGCCAGCGGTCCGCTGGCCGCGTCGATCTCGATCAGAGCTTGGTCGGCGGCCTGGGCTTCGATCTGCCGTTCGCGGAGGCGCTTTAAGGTGTTCTCCGCTTCCGGCAGGGTGGACTCATAAGGCCGCGCGGCTTCGATGCCGCCGCGGCGAAGGGCACGCACCGCTTCCGAGGCGCGGGCGATGCGACGGCCGCGATCGAGTTCGGTGAGGCGGGCTTCGGCACTGGAAACGTGACGCTTGAGCCGCGCGATCTCCTGGGCGAACAGCGTGCGCGCGGTCATCGCCGCATCGCGGTCGGCCTCGAGATTGGCGATCGACTGTGCCGCTTCCCTCGCGAGATCCTCGCGGCCGCCATCGAGCGCGGCGGTGGCGCGGAGTTCGAGATCGGCGATACGGGCATTGGTGGCGTCGAGACGGCGACCCTCCTGCTGGTCCTGCGCGATGGCGAGAGCCAGCGTCCGCTTGCTGCGCTCGACGGCCGCAACAGCGTCGCGCATCTGCTGGTCGAGGATGAGAAGCGCCGTCCGGTCTTCCAGTTCTTCCCCCGCCGCAGCCACGCTGCCGCGGAAGAGCGTCAAAACAGTTTTGAACATTGGCTACTCCCTGTTATGAGCATTGCTCACGAACTAGCTTTTAACATATCTTGAGCAATGCTCAAATATGTTTGAGCGTCGCTCACGGAAATGTTAATGGATGTCTAAAACATTGGAAAGACGAGAAAAACTGAGGGAGGCGCTGATCCTGGCGGCGGAGCGCGGCATTGAGGCCGGCGGTCTGACCGGATTGAAGACTCGCGAGCTCGCGCGCGAGATCGGGGTTGCCAACGGCGCGGTCTATAATCTCGTCGAAGACATGGACGAACTGATCCTGCGCGTCGGTTCGCGCACGCTCGCAAGGCTCGATGCGGCGCTTAGCGAAGCCGAAAGCCGCGGCCCCGCCGTGCCCGCCGACATGCTGGTCCGCATCGCACTTGCCTACTGCGACTTCGCCGCGGAAAACCTGCAACTCTGGCGGGCGCTGTTTGAACACCGCATGGCACCAGGCAAGGACCTCCCGGAGTGGGCGATCGGCGAACAGATGAACATGTTCCGTCACATCCACCGCCCGCTTGCGGTACTCTATCCGAAGCGCTCGGCCGAAGAATTGAGCGTGACGGCGCGAAGCATGTTTTCCGCCGTGCATGGCATGGTGGCGCTCGGGCTCGAGCAAAAGCTGATCGCGGTGCCGCTGGAAGCGTTGCGGAGCGAGGTCGCGACTATCGTCACGGCGATGGTCACCGGGCTGACCCCAAAGCCTGATTAGACCTCGACGATGACGTAAGAATCCTCGATGTGCACCGGAAAGGTCTCGGCCACGTAAGGCCCCTTGGCGAGCGTTTCGCCGTCCTCGATCACAACCGGATAGGTCCTGACCTTGAACCGCTGCGGATCGAACCAGGATTGGCCGGTGCGCATGTCGAATTCCCAGCCATGCCAGGCGCAGCGCAGGAGTTCGCCCACCCGAGATCGCTGATAAACGCCGGGCTCCGGCGAGGTCAGCCGCGCCACGCAGGCCGCCTTGTCGAGCGGCGCGCCTTCATGCGGGCAACGATTGAGCAGCGCGAAGAATTCGCCGTTGACGTGGAAGACGACGATATCGCGGCCGTCGACCTCGACCACCTTGTTGCCGCCGGGTGGGATTTCCGTGGTGCGGGCGACGATGTGACGCGGCATGACTCAGAGCTTGTAGAGCGCGCGGGCATTGCCGTTGAAGATCATCTTGCGTTCGCTCTCGGAAAGCGGAGTCTTGAACGCAAAGCGCGGATCGTCGAAATCCCAATGCGGATAATCCGACGAGTACAACAGCCGGTCGACGCCAACCCATTCGATCAGCGAGCGCAGATGCCTCGCCTCGTCGGGCTCGTCGATCGGCTGCGTCGTGAACCAGAAATGCTCCCTGACATATTCGGACGGGCGGCGCTTGAGATGCGGGACTTCGCTGCGGAAGCGCTCGAAATGCTGGTCCATTCGCCACATCGTCGAGGCAATCCAGCCGAAGCCGCCCTCGATGAACACGATCTTGAGGCGCGGAAAGCGCTCGGGCACGCCTTCGATCACGAGGCTCGTGAGGGTTGCCGCCATCGAATGCGCGTTCGACTGATGCTCCTCGCAGTAATAGGACGGCCAGCCGCTGCCGGTCGGCGCATGGCCGCCATAGCCGCCGACATGGATGCCGAGCGGCAGGCCGAGTTCCTCGGCGCGCTGGTAGATCGGCCAGTAGCGGCGGCGCCCCAGCGGTTCGTTGGCGCGCGGCGAGACGTTGATCTGCACATATTGGCCGAGCTTTGCGCAACGCTCGATCTCGGCAACCGCTGCCTCGGTATCATCCTGCCCGACCAGAATAGACGCTTTCAGGCGCGGCTCGCGGCTGCACCAATGCGCGAGCTGCCACTCGTTGACGGCGCGCTGGATCGCCGCGCCGAATTCGAGATTCTGCTGCGAGAAGATGAAGAGGTCGAGCACTTGCAGAATGCCGAACTCGACGTCGAGCGGATCGAGGTGCTGCTTGCGCATGAAGGCGAGATCGGATCCGGGCGGGCCGCCGGTTGGCGGCCAGGCGTCGCGGCGTGCGATCAAGGGCGAAGAACGCGGATAGGGCGTGGTACCGATATAGGGCGTGCGCAGATGATCGCCGTAGGTCTTCATGTGCTCTTGCCAGCGCTTCGAAAGGTGCGGATTGAGATCGCTGCGCGCGTGCAGGCTCGGATGGATGTCGCAATCGATGATCCGAAGCCGGCTCTTGGCGGCGGCTTCCTGTCCAGTTGACGGGCGGTCGATGACATCACTCATGCGATCCTCCTTCTTGGTTTGAGCATGATCTTTTCGGAAAACCGGTCTCCACTTTTCCGGATCATGCTCTGGTTCTAGGCGGCGAGCTTCAGCCGCGGAAACGTCTCTAACGGATTGTCGGCACACATGCGCGATACGATGCGCTCCGGCAGATGCGGCGGAACAGCGTCGTCGCCGTCGAACTGCCAATGCGGATAGTCTGACGCAAACAGGAACATCTTGTCGCACCCGATCTGGTCGATCAAGTCGGCAACCCCGGTCGCATCGGGCGGACTGTCGAACGGCTGCATGGTGACACGGACATGGTCGCGGATGATCGCCGCCGGCTCGCGTTCCACCCAGGGCACCTCGACGCGCACGCCGCGCCAGGTCTTGTTGGCGCGCCACATGAAGGCCGGCAGCCAGCTCACGCCGGATTCCATCAGCACCACCTTGAGGCCGGGGAATTTGCCGAACACGCCTTCGTAGATCAGCGAGAGGATCTGCGCCTGAAAAGCCTGCGCCTCGGCCAGATAATATTCGTAGCGATGCGACGGCCAGCCGACCGAGCTCGGCGCGCCCCGATACTGGCTGCCGGCGTGGATCGCGATCGGCAATTTGTATTTCTCGGCGGCCTGATAGACCGGCCAGTAATGCCGTCGGCCGAGCAAGCTCTCGCCTTGCGCCAGCACCAGGATGGAGACGAAGCGGGTGTCGCCGGCTCTGCGCTCGATCTCCTCGATGGCGAGGTCCGGCGCCTGCATCGGCACCACGATCGAGGCGCGCAGGCGAGAATCGCGCGCCAGCCATTCTGCCGCGATCCAGTCGTTGATCGCCTTGCAGAAGGCGGACGCCATGTAGGGATCGTAGACGGCCTGCGCGCCGTACAGCACGTTGCAGATCGCGTGCGATGCGCCGAGCTGGTCGAACGTGCCATGCCGTAACATTTCGAAATCGCTGCCCGGCTTGCCATTGGCCGGCCGCCAGTCCGCCCGGCCCGACAGCGGCATGTTCGGCGGATAGCTGGTGAGGTCGAGCCCGTCGATGGCGCGGCTCACCACCTGCTCTTTCCAGTGATCGTCGAGATAGGGCAACAGCGTCGTGCGCGTCCCGCCCACCGCGGGATGGATATCGCAGTCGATCCGCGTCGCCACCATGGGTCTTCCCTGACATATCGTTCTTGGCGGCCAGTTCACGCACCGCACCTTTAAGAGTGCCTCTGCAGGGGCCCAAGTGCAAGGGCCCAGCTGCATAGCGGCTCTCCGCTCCATCAGGGTCGGATCAGGCCTTTCACGATTTGCGGATGCGAGCTATGGCTGTCCAAAGATTGCATCATGGAACGAGTGTCAAAGCCATGCTTCGTTTGTCCGGCACGGGGAGCCCAAGATGAAATTCACGCCGTTAGCTTTTGTGGCCTGTTCGCTTTTGCTGACCGACGCGTCGAAAGCGGCAGCCGCCTCGGTCACCGGACCTGCGGCGCTTGCGCTCGCCGGCGTGGTGGCGCAGTACGCGCCACTGCCGGCCGCCAACAAGAAGGCGGTCGCGGCATTCTTCAAGGGCGATCCCAATTTCCCCTACAAGGGCAAGATTTCCGTCACCGCGGACAAGATCGTCTGCCGGACCAGCAATGTCGACATCACCGCGCGCTCTTGCGAGGTGACCTTCAAGATCAAAAAGCAAACGCTCACCGGACGAGAAGCCAGCGAGCTGTTTGCGACGGAAGTCATGGCCGGCATTCCCGCAGAGGGCGCGGCGGGCTCCAACTTTGAAAGCCTCTCGAAGCTGAACTGCACGCTCGATCCAGCCCTGCTTAAACAGAAAGCCGGCGCAGGCGCCGAGTGCAGCTATGAGGCGGTGAACTAGTCTAGAGCACGGACCCATCACTCGGCAGCCAAATTCAGATTGAGATTTCGGGTGGAGCGCGGAAGCCCCGAATCGAAGGCTTCCTGCGCATTACGGTCGGAACGCAGGATCAATGCAGCCGGGCTCTGGTGAGTGGTTTGGTCTGATCCCGTGCTATCCGCGGGCGCCACTAGATGGATCCACGGCCTACGCCGTCCGCGGCGCAGCGGTGACGCGAGTAATTGTCAAAGCTCCCGCATCTCGCCCTTCGACCATTGCTCGCGCAACTTGAATTTCTGGATCTTGCCGGATCCCGTCAGCGGCATGGCGTCGACCACGAACCAGTGGCGTGGCGTCTTGTGCGGGGCGA
>VAZG01000060.1 GCA_005885285.1 Alphaproteobacteria bacterium
CGCATTCCCGACCTGATCGTGCTGGACTGGATGCTGCCCGGCCTGTCGGGCATCGAATTGTGCCGCCGCTTGAGGGCGCGGCCGGAGACCAAGCAACTGCCGATCATCATGCTGACCGCGCGCGGCGAGGAAAGCGAGCGCGTCAGGGGTCTTGCGACCGGCGCCGACGACTACATCGTCAAGCCGTTCTCGGTTCCGGAATTGCTGGCGCGGGTGAAGGGTCTGTTGCGTCGCGCGAGCCCCGAGCGGCTCGCGACCGTGCTTGCCTATGGCGACATCGAGCTCGATCGCGAGAAGCGTCGCGTCGCCCGCTCCGGCCGGCCGATCGATCTCGGCCCGACCGAATATCGGCTGCTGGAGTTCTTCCTCGAACATCCGGGCCGGGTGTTTTCCCGGGCGCAATTGCTCGACAGTGTCTGGGGCCGCGACATCTATATCGACGAGCGGACGGTGGATGTGCATATCGGGCGGTTGCGCAAACTGCTCAACCCGGGCCGTGAGCAGGATCCGATCCGCACCGTGCGCGGCGCCGGCTATGCGCTCGATGACCGGTTCGCGAAGGCAGCGGAGTAGCCGAGGATTGCTCGCGGGTTGTCGCGAGTGGCCGCTTGCTTACCTCGCCCCGTTCTTTACGGGGAGAGGTCGAATTCGCGCGCAGCGGGAATTCGGGTGAGGGGCGAGGCACGGCGCATCATCCATCATAGCCCTTTGAAGACGACGACAGAGGCTCCCCGCATCCGCCTTCGCCCGAAGGCGGGCTTCGGCGGACAAGGGGGCGGGGCGAGGGAGTACCCTACCTCGTCGGCTTGCTCGGCTGGCGGCGGCGGTCGGCGGCGGGCTGGTAGGCGATGCGCGAGTGGTGAGCGCAGTAGGGCAGGCTCGCGAGCGCCTTGCCCCCGCAGAAGAAGAAATCGGGGCTCGATGGATCGCCGACCGGCCAGTGACAGGTGGCTTCGCTCAACTCCAGCAGCGACAGACGCTGGCTCATCGGCACTACATTGGCGTAGGCGATCGGATCGGGCTCGAGCTCGACTTCGAAAGCGTGCGCCAGCGCGGCGTTGCCGCGCGAGACCGGACGCGAGACCCGCATCATCTGCTGGGCGGGCCGTGCCTTGCGCTGACGCGGTGCGGCTGAAGAGGGGCTCTTGGCGCGGCCGGAAAGGCCAAGCCGATGCACCTTGCCGATCACGGCATTGCGCGTCACACTTCCCAGTTCTGCGGCGATCTGGCTGGCCGAAAGGCCGGACTCCCAGAGCTTTTTGAGCTGCTCGACGCGATCATCGGACCAGGTCAATACTGTCATCGCACTCTTCCCTCCGCATGGCGCCGGCCGGTGCTCGGGCGGCGCTGCGATGCCAAATCCTTTAAAAATCCCAGTGCGCAGAATCCCTTAACCCTCGCCGGGCGCGATTAGCGCGCCCGGACGTGTACGCTCGGCACCAGAACTCCAAGGATCAAAACTGCCGCACGAGATGTCGTACCCGACAACCCAAACGCTACAATATGGCGTGACTCCCGCGCAAGAGTAGGCAGCGGTGCGTCCACATGTTCCGTCACTTATGCATTGCAGTTCGACTTTTCCACCATTGCCGGAGTCTTACGGACTGGACACGCGGCGCGAGACGGTGTTGGGCGGCCGAGACCTTGTTGGGCGGCATTGACAGTTATCGCCGCGTGCCTAGAATGGTTCCCACGTGCCGCCCTGAAAAGGCGGCACGTTTTGTTTTCGCGAAAGAATCGGCCGTTGATGCGATCGCGCCAATGCGCGCATGATGGCCGCCTCTTAAACCCTCAAGTGATCGCCATGACCAACAGTGCCGCGTCGCATTTGCTTCCCGTATTCGCCAGGGTCGATCTCGGCTTCGAGCGCGGCGAGGGCGCTTGGCTGATCGCAACCAATGGCGATCGTTATCTCGACTTCACCTCGGGCGTCGCGGTCAATGCGCTCGGGCACGCCCATCCGCATTTGGTCAAGGCGCTGCAGGAGCAGGCGACAAAGCTGTGGCACATGTCGAACCTGTTCAAGAGCCCCGACGGCGAGAAGCTCGCAGGTCGGCTGTGCGAACAGAGCTTTGCCGATTTCGTGTTCTTTGCGAACTCCGGCGCCGAGGCGCTGGAATGCGCCATCAAGCTGACGCGCCGGCATCATGCCGCCAAGGGCAGTCCTGAGCGTTATCGCATCGTCACCTTCGAAGGCGCGTTCCACGGGCGAACGCTGGCGACGCTGGCGGCGACGGGCTCTGCCAAATATCTCGAAGGCTTTGGGCCGCCGCTCGATGGTTTCGATCAGGTGACGCTCGGCGATCTTGAGGCGGTGAAGCGGGCGATCGGCCCGCACACCGCGGGCATCCTGATCGAACCGCTGCAGGGCGAAGGCGGCGTGCGATCGGCGCCGCATGCCTTCTTCAAGGCGCTGCGTCAGCTCTGCGATGACAACGGCCTGCTGCTGATTTTCGACGAGGTGCAGACCGGCATGGGCCGCACTGGCGATCTGTTCGCCTATAAGCGCCTCGGCGTTGTGCCCGACGTGATGCCGCTCGCGAAAGCGCTTGGCGGCGGCTTTCCGATCGGCGCGTGCCTTGCGACGGCAGAGGCGGCCGCCGGCATGACGCCGGGCTCGCATGGGTCGACCTTCGGCGGCAATCCGCTCGCGGTCGCCGCCGCGAACGCCGTGCTGGACGTGATGCTCAAGCCCGGGTTCTTCGAGCATGTGCGGAAGATGTCGCTGCTTCTGAAGCAGAAGCTCGCTTCCGTGATCGATCGACATCCAGGCGTGCTCACCGAGGTTCGCGGCGAAGGGCTTTTGATCGGCTTGAAGGCCGTGGTGCCGTCGGGCGATCTGGTGACCGCGCTGCGCGACGAAAAGCTTCTCACGGTCGGCGCCGGCGAAAACGTGGTGCGATTCCTGCCGCCGTTGATCGTGACCGAGGCGGAGATCGAGGAATCCGTGACGCGGCTCGAGTGCGCCTGCGTCAAGCTTTCCGATGCTCAGTTGAAGCAGGCAGCGGGGCAATGACCAAGCCGCGGCATTTTCTCGATATCAGCGAGTTGCCGACCCGGGAACTGCGCAGCATGCTGGCGTTGAGCAGCGCCATGAAGGCGAAGCTGAAGGCGCACGAGAAGGGCAAGAAGCCGCTCGACGGCAAGACGCTGGCGATGATCTTCGAAAAACCCTCGACCCGCACCCGGGTGTCGTTCGACGTCGGCATGCGCCAGCTCGGCGGTGAATCGATCATGCTGACCGGGGCCGAAATGCAGCTCGGTCGCGGCGAAACCATCGCCGACACCGCGCGCGTGCTGTCGCGCTATGTCGATGCCATCATGATCCGCATCCTCAATCACGAGGCGCTGCTCGAGCTCGCCGCGCATGCCACCGTTCCCGTCATCAACGGGCTGACGCGCCGCTCCCATCCCTGCCAGGTGATGGCCGATGTGATGACCTTCGAGGAGCACCGCGGGCCGATCGAGGGCAAGACCGTGGCGTGGAGCGGCGACGACAACAACGTGCTGGCGTCGTGGGCGCATGCGGCGGAACGCTTCAGGTTCAAGTTGAACGTCGCAACCCCGCCGCAGCTTGCGCCGAACAAGACGATGAAGGACTGGATCAAGGCGACGCAGGCACCGATCGTGCTCGGCAGCGATCCGGAAGCGGCCGTGCGCGGCGCCGATTGCGTGGTCACCGACACCTGGGTGTCGATGGGCGACAAGGACGGCGAGCATCGCCACAATCTGCTCAAACCTTATCAGGTCAACGCCAAGCTGATGTCGCTGGCCAAGCCCGATGCGCTGTTCATGCATTGCCTGCCGGCCCATCGCGGCGAGGAAGTCACCGATGAGGTGATCGACGGTCCGCAATCGGTGGTGTTCGACGAGGCCGAGAATCGCCTGCATGCGCAGAAAGGGATTCTGGCCTGGTGCTTTGACGCGGCGGGGTAGGGGGCTTTCGATTTGTCCCCTCCGACCCCAGATAAAGCGTCATGACTTCACGATCCCCCGAAACGAAAATCTCCGTCAAGAGCCCGATCCGAGCGCCCTCGGCGGTCCCGGTCGATGATGCCGCGCTGCCGTTCGAGGTCGATGCGCTTGATCTGCGCGGACGGCTGACCCGACTTGGCCCGGCGGTCGATGATATCCTCACCAAGCACGATTATCCCGCTTCCGTCGGCAAGCTGCTCGGCGAAGCGATCGTGCTCACGACCTTGCTCGGCTCATCCCTGAAATTCGATGGCCGCTTCATCTTGCAGACCCAGACCGACGGCCCGGTGTCGTTCCTGATCGTGGACTTTCAGGCGCCGGATCGGCTGCGCGCCTATGCGCGCTTCGACAAGAGGCGGCTCAAGGACGGTCAGGATTCAGGCCAGCTGCTCGGCAAGGGTCATCTCGCGATGACCATCGACCAGGGCGCGGATATGAGCCGCTATCAGGGCCTGGTCGCGCTCGAGGGCGGCAACCTCGAAGACGCCGCGCATGAATATTTCCTGCGCTCCGAACAGATCCCGACCCGCGTGCGGCTCGCGGTCGGCGAGGAATGGCGTGGCGGCGACGGCCCCAGACATCGCTGGCGCGCCGGCGGCATGCTGATGCAATTTTTGCCCAAATCGACCGAGCGCGCGCGGCAGGCCGATTTGCACCCGGGCAACGCGCCCGAGGGCACGGTCGTCCACACCGTCGCTGAAGATGACGCCTGGATCGAGGGCCAGTCGCTGATCTCTACCGTCGAAGACGTCGAGCTGCTTGATCCGGATCTGTCGGGCGAGCGGCTGTTGTACCGGCTGTTTCACGAGCGTGGCGTGCGGGTGTTCAAGCCGCTGCCCTTGCGCGCGCAATGCTCCTGCTCGCGCGAGGCGGTCTCCGCGATGCTCAACAGCTTTGCGCCGCCGGACCGCGCCGAGATGGTCAAGGACGGCAAGGTCGAAGTGACCTGCGAGTTCTGCTCATCGCTCTACCAGTTCACGCCTCAGGAAGCGGGCGTGGAATAAGGGCTCCGGGTACCTTATCTTCATCCCGGACGCACCCGCTTCAGCCTTTCCGACTTCTTGCGGCCGGACGCTCCTGGAAGTGGGCCATGACGGTCCTTCAGCCGGAAATCGAATCCCGGTCAGGATTCACAAATCGATGACGACGTCACGCACCGGTTGTGAGCAGCAAACGAGAAGGTTGCCGTCGGTGGGCTTCTCGAGTGGCTGCGGTCCATAGGCGACCGCGCCCGAAACCAATCCGCTCTCGCAGTTGTGACAAACGCCGGTCCGGCACGACCAACGGACCGGGACGTCGCACGCCTCGGCCAGCTCCAAAATGCTCTGGTAGGCTGACGCCTTCCAGTGCACGGCGATCCCACTTCGCGCGAACGATACCAACGGACCGGTGTTGGCGTCGTCCCCGGGCAGATGTGGAGCTCGCGGCGCTGCGCCGACGACACCGGGTGTCATCGACTCGCTGCCGTTGAAGATTTCGACATGAATCCGCTCCGGCGCCACGTCCAAGGCCGCAAGCGCCTCTTTCATCTCTGCCATGAAACGAACAGGCCCGCAGAGGTAGACACCCGCCTCTCGCGGGATGCCGACCTCGTCGAAGACCGATCGCGACAGGTGACCGGCAGCGTCGAAATCCTCGCCCAGCTTGTCGCGCGGGTCCGGCCTGCTGTAGCAAACATAGCGGCGCCCGTGGGTGAGCGCGGGCATGATGCGGCGGACTTCGGCGGCAAATGGATGATGCTGCCGGTCGCGAGCCGCGTGCAGCCACAAGACGGGGCGTGTCGAGCGTGTCGCCGCCAGCGCATACAGCATCGCCAGGACGGGCGTCGCCCCGATTCCCGCGCTGAGCAACACCACGGGCCGTTCCCCGCACTGCAGGATGAAGCTTCCGCGCGGCGAGCTCACGTCGAGAACATCGCCCACCCGCACATGCTCCCGCAGATAGGTTCCAGCCGCCCCATTCGGCTCGACCTTTACGCTGATCCGATAGCGCTCCGTCGAGAGGGGACCCGAGAGCGAGTAGCTGCGAAACAGTGGCGGGCTGCTGCCGGTCGCTCGAAGACGCAAGACGACGTACTGGCCGGGCAGAGCCGGTGGCAGCGGCTGACCATCCGGATCTCGCATCAACAAAGAGAGGACGTCTGCGGACTCCTGATCGATCGCCGCCACCGCGAGCGGCCGAAATCCCGGTGCAACCGGATGCGCAGCTGCTGCCGGCGCGAGCCCCGCATTGCCACCCCCCGCGGCAGTCGTTTGGCTGTGCAGTAATGCTTCAAACGACGCGCGCCATCCAGGCGAAAGCGCCTCGATCCGCAAGGCGCGCTCCAATCGATCGCGCGCATGATTGGGCGAATAGAGAAGCGCGTTGATCTCTGCGACAGTCATTCGCTCGTTCGCCTCACCCACCTTCACGATTTCGTCGCCGGCGCCCACCTCGCCCTCCTGCAGGACGCGGAAGTAGAAACCCGGCCGTCCGCTGGATGTCAGCAAGGCCGGCATCTGCGGTTCGTTCATCCGAATGCCGACGCGATAGCAGGTCACGCGCGGCTGAGTGACCTCGAACAGTGCGCCGCCGATTTGATAACGGTCGCCGATGCAAACGGCATCGTCGGGTAATCCTTCGATCGTGAAGTTCTCGCCGAACTGTCCGTGAACGAAGTCGGTCCTCTTCAACTGCTCCTGCCAGTAGCGGTACGATTCGATCTGGTAGACGAAGACGGCTCGCTGCTCACCGCCGTGACCGGCGAGGTCGCCTTGACCGTCTCCATCCAAATTCAACCGGCCGGCCCGGCAGCGGCCATGCACCGGATTCTTCCAGATCCCGGTGTGTACAGTGCGCCCCTTCCACGCGATGTCGCGCGGAAGTCCGACGTTCACCGATAATAGTC
The DNA here is from genome assembly GCA_005885285.1 of Alphaproteobacteria bacterium. Taxonomy (GTDB): domain Bacteria; phylum Pseudomonadota; class Alphaproteobacteria; order Rhizobiales; family Xanthobacteraceae; genus Bradyrhizobium. The sequence goes on from VAZG01000060.1 coordinate 6,863, forward strand.
GCGTCATGTCCCGCTCCGCTTTGATGGGAACCGGAAGTGCTCCTAGCCGGTCCCGGCCGCTGCGGATCCGCCACCAGGTGTTTGCTCGTGGACCAACTCGCCGACATCGAGGTTGCGATCGGGACCGTGCGGAACCACTGTCTGGCCTGGCTCAAGACGGAGCGGCGTCCCGTCGAGAAAGAGCGAAACGATGTCCGGTTCGAACGATACCAGGTTGGAGATGCGGCTGACCTCACGATAGGCGTCAGGATACGACCATGCCGCCTGACGTGCGTCATCGATGGAGTAGTAGCTGCAGAGCCCTTTGTATGGGCAGAAGGTCTGGAGTTTCACGGGCGTGAGCGCGGACTCATCGATATCGGCGCGTGAAACGTACCAGCGCGGCGCGAAGCCGGACTCGTAGAGGACTACCGGTCGCTTGGTATCGGCGATGATCCGGTCATGATGGCGAACCACGAGGTTACGGGAGGCCTGGCGAATGTCGATGCGGTGGTAGGGGTCAGCGGCATGGCCGACGATTCGTTCGTCTTCTTCGTAGAAGGCGTCCATGGCCCGCCAGGCGAACGCGATGCGTGCCTGCAGTTCGCTTGCGTGGGCGGGCAGGCGGGTGTGCTGCCACGCTCCTCGCTGCGCTGTGTGCTGCTCGCCTGCGCGGACGCTGTACCAGGACGTGAGCCCGAGATCGGGGTGTTGGGTAGTATGGTCGGTGCGTTCCAGGGTGTTTGGGGAAATGTCGGTCTCCGGGAAGTAGGCTACTGGATAGCGGCCCGGTTCGAAGAGCAGGACGACGTGCTCGCTATCGGCAATCCAGATACCTCCGAACCGCACGCGCATGCGCCGGCGCAACGGCTCGACGTACAACAGCCTCTTGGGCAGCGGTTCGGGCACGAGGAACCGGCCGATTGCTCCCGTCGAGAGCGGACCCTGTTGCCACGACAATCCCACCGCACTCTCTCCATAAGGTTTGACGATCGAGGTTGGTAGAGGTCCGCCTTATCCCCGGAACGCGAACCCGGCGGCAAGCTCCCACGAGAAGATGGCGATCTTCGGTCCGGGTTGGCGCTCGCCCGCGCCGACGAGGCGCCTTGTTGGCGGACGTCCGCTTCTCTAATCGGCCGTTTGGGGTCAAGCGCTTTCAGACTATCCGCATCCTCGGTGTTGATGTCGCTCGCGGGCTCGTGCTTCTCTTCGGAATCGGCACCAAGGCCCTTCCATCATTGGATTCGAAGACGAGGTGGAACAATCTTTGGGTCGGTCTTGCCGTCTTGCAGACAGTAGGTCCAAGCGGACATACGAACTCACCTCATCCATCGTCCCGCGAGGGACATCATTCCACCGCTCGGCGGAGCTCGAATTTTCCTCCTATCGCGTTTGATCCTGCACGGCCCTTACGCCGCTGTAACCTCCCGGGTCCACCGGAACTCGGTGCCGTCCACCCAGATGCGGTGCATGATCACCGCCAACCGGCGCGCCAGCGCCACGATTGCCTTCTTCATCCCGCGGTGCCTGGCGATCTTCATGGCCCAGGCCTTGAGCCAGGACCACTTCGCCGTACGCACCAGCATGATCTGGGCTGCTTCGTAGAGCATCACCCGCATCATCTCGTCCCCGCACTTTGATATCGCGCCGGTTCGGTTGATCTCGCCCGACTGATACTTGGAAGGCGTCAGCCCAAACACCGCCCCGACCGCCTTGGAGTTTCGGAAGCGTGCAGGAACGTCGACAGTGGCACGGTAGGTCAGCGCTACTACGGGACCAACACCGGGGGTGGTCATCAGGCGCCGGCACACCTCATCGTCTCGCACGATGGCCAGCAAACGGCGATGCAGGATGCTGAACTGCTCGCGCAGTACTCGCCGTACCATGAGCAGCGGTTCGACCAGAACGGCTAGATCCGGCAGGTTCTCAACAAGCTCCTTGATGCGCGCTTCGAACTTCACCGTTCCCACCATGCCCACCTTGAGGCCGAAGTTACGCAAGGTGCCGCGCAAGTCATTATCGATGGCGATGGCCTTGGACTGCAGCAGTTTGCGATGGGTCAGCAGCATTCGCAGTTTCTGACTGCGTAGCGTCTTCACATGCACCGGGCGATAAAGTCCCGCCCGCATCATCTGGGCCATGCCGCGCGCATCGTTGCGGTCGGCCTTGTTGATCTGCGCCTGCAACACCGCCCGCATGTGCCGCGTCTCGACACAGATCACTGGCAAGCCCGCTTCGGCAAGCGCGCTGAAAAGCCATTGCGATAGGGGCCCGGCTTCCAGTCCGATCCGCTTGAAGCGGTAGATGGGGTTCCCCAGAA
>VAZG01000595.1 GCA_005885285.1 Alphaproteobacteria bacterium
TTACGATAGTCTAACAGTCTCCCATCTTGTGCCGTTTGGATCGGTCCCCAACCGAAACTCCTTATCCCGGTCACCAAGCCAGCCGCGCACACCCGCGCGGTAAGCCGGGGTTCTCAGCGCTCGAAAGCGGGTGCGGGCGAGAGACAGACTGGCTGCTGGAGGGAGATGGATTCGAACCTTTGGTTCCGCACCAAATCCGCTCCCCTTTTCCGAGACAGCAGTCCCGTCTCCCATGGCGGTTTGACGGTCTCGTGGCTGGCCCTAGGAACCGGAAGTCCGAATCCATCTCCCTCCAGCAGAGAGTCGGTCGAAATCGGAGGACGCCGCTGCCGACCTCGTGACGCGCACGGAAAGGATTGCCATCCTGGATACGCGAGGCGGAAAAATCTCCGCACCAAGATGCTCGATCCTGAAACGGGCTCCCGCGCCGGACGCTTGGGCAGCGCCAGTGCTCTCGGCGGAGGTTTAAGCCGGCTTATATATTACTAGTTCTTTCGCGGATCATCCGACGGATCGAGATACGTCATTCCGACCGGTCCGATGCCGCTCAGCTGGATCACCGTGTCCTCGGTGCTCCACTCGTAATGATGCGTGTTTTTCGGAAGGTGCAGGTAACCACCGGCTTTCAAACCATCACCCCGAGCGGCATCGAACTTGTCACCCATGCCCAGATACATGGTGCCGGACAGAACCGTTAGGTCATAGTCGTTCGGGTGAATGTGAGCCGCCACCTTGTAGCCGGCCGGGAATTTGAGCCGGAAGACGAATGGTTCGGCTTTGTCCGGATCGCCATAAAGGACCGCGATGTGCGCTCCTTTCGGGAGCACCGGCGGCGCAGACGCCCATTTGAGATCGTCCGGTTGTACCATTACGTGTTGGTCAGCAGCTATGGCGGTGGCAGTCACGAGCACTACGATTGCTAATCCCGCGTTCAAGCCTAGCCTGTCCATGACAACGTCCCCTCAGGAATTATTCGCTCAATTAATAAATACCTTTGCGCCGTCGTCTCGCGGATTCTGGCCTCCGCGCGTCAAGAGGCGAGCTGAACCCGACGGCGACGGTGCACTTGCACTTGCACGGCAAGCCGAGCGCCTAGTGACGGAGAACAGGGATGGCGGGTTGAGGTCGTCGGCCCTTCTCACATCAGTGCGGCGCGGCGGATGAGCGCGTTGGCCGGGAGCGATGGGTCAAGCGCCTTCCGGACAGTATCGGCGCCGCAGACCGGCAGCGTCGCGACATCGATCAGCCCGAGCTGCGCCAGCACCGAGGCTTGGTCCCAGTAGATGTGCTCGTGAGCGAGCTTGCCGTCGCGGAAATGAACGATGACAACCAGCGCGACTTCGACCCGCTTTCCGGTGGGCGCGATCCCCGGCAGCATCCAGTCCATCTCGACCGTATGGGTGAAGCGCACGACCATTTCGTCGACCAGCTGGTCGGTCCCGATGGTGCGTGACAGCGGCATCATCTCCATGTCCGGTGGCATCTTCGGGATGAAGTGCGTGGCGTAGAATTGGCGCAACTCGGCGTGGCCCACCCCGCCGGTCATTACCGGCACATGGTTGACGTAGGAGTCCTCGACCATGGTCGCCAGCGTGTCCTCGGTGCTGCACGTTTGGAACTCGTGCCGCATGTGCTCTTCCCAGAGCTGTGCCAGCCTGGTCTGCTCCGCCGATAGCTCGCTCATTACGTTCCTCGCTCCTCGCTCCGCTCGGTCGATCGCGGTGATCGTGCCGCAGCCCTGGCGGCCTGACGATCGCGACCGATCATTCCGGACCGCC
>VAZG01000061.1 GCA_005885285.1 Alphaproteobacteria bacterium
GAGGAATACACGCATTTCATGCGCACCCTGATCGAGCGGGTGCCGAATTCCGACAAGGCGGTATTTTCGGTCCATTGCCACAACGATCTCGGCATGGCAGTGGCGAATTCGCTGGCCGGCATCGCCGGCGGCGCGCGGCAGATCGAGTGCACCGTCAACGGCATCGGCGAGCGGGCAGGCAATGCCGCGCTCGAGGAAGTCGTGATGGCGATGAACGTGCGCAACGACAAATTCCCGTGGTGGAACAGGATCGACACCACGCAATTGACGCGCGCCTCGAAGATGGTGTCGGCGGCGACCTCATTCCCCGTGCAGTACAACAAGGCGATCGTCGGCCGCAACGCGTTTGCGCACGAAAGCGGCATCCATCAGGACGGCGTTCTGAAGGATGCCTCGACCTACGAGATCATGCGGCCGGAAATGGTCGGGTTGAAGCAGTCGTCGCTGGTGCTGGGCAAGCATTCGGGCCGTCATGCCTTCGTGCACAAGCTGGAGGAGATGGGCTACAAGCTCGGCCCCAACCAGCTTGAGGATGCGTTCGTGCGGATGAAGGCGCTCGCCGACCGCAAGAAGGACATCTACGACGAGGACATCGAGGCATTGGTCGATCAGGAGATCGCCGCTTCTCATGACCGGATCAAGCTGACCTCGCTGACGGTGATCGCGGGCACCCATGGGCCGCAGCGCGCCACCATGAAGCTCGATGTCGAAGGCCAGATCAGGATCGAGGAGGCCGAAGGCAATGGCCCGGTGGACGCGGTGTTCAACTGCATCAAGGCGTTGGTGCCGCACGAGGCCAAGCTCGAGCTCTATCAGGTTCACGCCGTCACCGAAGGCACCGACGCGCAGGCCGAAGTGTCGGTGCGGCTCGCGCATGAGGGCCGCTCGATGACGGCGCGGGCGGCGGATCCGGATACGCTGGTCGCTTCCGCAAAAGCCTATCTCGGCGCGCTCAACAAGATCGTCATGAAGCGCCAGCGCGACATGCCGGCGGCCGCGGCGGGCTGATCGCGGCGCATGCGTCGTTCCGGGGCGCATCGAAGACGCGAACCCGGAATTTCGAGATTCCGGGTTCGATGTTTCGCATCGCCCCGGAATGACGACGCGATATCGCGTTTTGCATCGCAGCAAAACTGCCAAACAGCCCCTGCTAAAGGGGCAATGGCGTTCCGGCCGGCTTCTCTGTATTGGTGCGGCTGGCATACAAGGTTGGGGGCGGCGCGTGGGCGCGCTCCGCAACCATCATGCGCGGAGGAAACATGCGTAAATTGGTCCTGGCTGCCGCGTCGATCGCAGCGCTAACCCTGATCGGCCCGGCGTCGGCGCAATCGCCAGTGATCATCAAGTTCAGCCATGTCGTCGCGTCCGACACGCCAAAGGGCAAGGCGGCGGAGAAGTTCAAGGAGCTGGCGGAAAAATACACCGACGGCAAGGTCAAGGTCGAAATCTATCCGAACTCGACGCTCTACAAGGACAAGGAGGAGCTCGAGGCGCTGCAACTCGGCGCAGTGCAGATGCTGGCACCGTCGAACTCGAAGTTCGGGCCGATCGGCATCAAGGAGTTTGAGGTGTTCGATCTCCCCTACATCCTCCCCGATCTTGCGACGTTGCGAAAAGTGACCGACGGTCCGCTCGGCGCGCGGCTGCTCAAACTGCTTGATTCCAAGGGCATGACGGGCCTCGCTTACTGGGACAATGGCTTCAAGGAGATGAGCGCCAATAAGAAGCTGATCAGCCCGGTCGACTACAAAGGCGTGAAGTTCCGCATCCAGTCGTCCAAGGTTTTGGAAGCGCAATTCCGCGCGCTCGGTTCGATCCCGCAGGTGATGGCGTTCGGCGAAGTGTACCAGGCGCTGCAGACCGGCGTGGTTGACGGCCAGGAGAACACCTGGTCGAACATTTACACCCAGAAAATGCACGAGGTGCAGAAGTACGCGACCGTGACCAATCACGGCTATATCGGCTACGTCGTGGTCGTGAACAAGAAGTTCTGGGACGGCTTGTCGGCGGACATTCGCGCGAATTGCGAGAAGGCAATGAAGGAAGCTACCGCCTTCGGCAACGGTCAGTCGGCGAAGGAAAACGACGATGCACTGGAGGCGATCAAGAAATCCGGCAAGACCGAGATCATCACGTTGACGCCGGAACAGGACGCCGCGATGCGCAAGGCGATGGAGCCGGTCTACAAGGATGTCGCGAGCCGGGTCGGTCAGCCCCTGATCGACGAATTCCTGAAGGAAACCGGAGCGGCCAGCCACTAAAATCTCGTCGAGCCCTTCGGGGGGCCTTGTGCGGCGCCGGGTTCAGGGGACCGACTGGCGCCGACTTCACAGGAATGAACGCGATGCACCCGGTGTTTGATCGGATGCACGGGGGGTAAGATGCTTCGAATCCTTGATCGGCTCGAGGAAATCCTGATTAGCGCGCTGATGGGCGCCGCGACGCTGTTGATTTTCGTTTCCGTCCTGCACCGCTTCGGCACCGGGATATCGTTCCTCTATCCCTATCTGATCCAGATCCACATCGCCTGGACGCAGGAGCTGTGTATTTACATGTTCATCTGGATGGCGAAGTTCGGCGCCGCCTACGGCGTGCGGACCGGCATCCATGTCGGCGTCGACGTGCTGATCAACCGGCTCAACGACCGCTGGCGCAAGGGCGTCATTCTGTTCGGCCTTGCCGGCGGCGCACTGTTCACCGCGATCGTCGGCACCATGGGCGCCAAATTCGTCATCGAGCTGATGCACACCGACCAGGTCTCGCCCGACCTCGAATTGCCGAGCTGGCTGGTTTACGCCTGCATCCCGCTCGGCTCCTATCTGATGTGTTTCCGCTTCCTGCAGGTGATGTGGGCTTATTGGCGCACCAACGCGCTGCCGCATCATGATGCCGCGCGTGTCGAAGGCATCGAGGTCAGCCAGAAAGCGCCGATCGCGCTTGGAGAAGCGTGATGAGCGCCGCTCTCATCTTCGGATTGCTGTTCGTCCTGATGCTGACGGGCATGCCGATCTCGATTTCGCTCGGCCTTACCGTTCTGACCTTCCTGTTCACGATGACGGAAGTGCCGATCGAAAGCGTCGGACTAAAGCTGTTTTCCGGCCTCGACAATTTCGGGATCATGGCGATCCCGTTCTTCATCCTCGCCGGCACGTTCTTGACGCGCGGCGGCGTGGCGCGGCGGATGATCGCATTTACGACCTCGCTGGTCGGCCATTTGCCGGGCGGACTGGGGCTTGCCGGCGTCGCGGCCTGCGCGATGTTTGCCGCCATCTCGGGATCAAGCGTCGCAACCGTGGTTGCGATCGGCTCGATCATGATGCCGGCCATGGTGGAACACGGCTATCCCAGACGGTTCGGCGTCGGCGTGATCTCGACCTCTGGCGCGCTCGGCATCCTGGTGCCGCCCTCGATCATCCTGGTGTTGTACGGCGTTTCCACCAACACCTCGATCGGCGCACTGTTCATGGCCGGCATCGTGCCGGGCGTCATCCTGGCCTCGATGCTGGCGGCGGTGACCTGGTTCGTGGCCTGGCGCAACGGCTATCCGCGGATGCCGCGGGCCGATCTCGGCCAGCAATGGAAAGCCTTCCGCGAAAGCCTGTGGGGCCTGCTGTTGATCGGCATCGTGCTCGGCGGCATCTATGGCGGCATCTTCACGCCAACCGAAGCGGCTGCGGTCGCCGCGGTCTATGCCTTCTGCATCACCGTGTTCGTCTACAAGGAGCTCAATCTCCGCGACGTGCCGAAAGTCTTGCTGCAGGCGGCCAGCATGAGCTCGATGCTGCTCTACATCATCACCAATGCGGTGCTGTTCTCGTTCCTGATGACGCACGAGCAGATTCCGCAGACCATGGCGGCGTGGATCATCGACAAGAATTTCTCGATCTGGATGTTCCTGCTGGTCGTGAACGTCATCCTGCTTTTGGCCGGCAACGTGATGGATCCATCGTCGATCCTCCTGATCATGGCGCCGATCCTTTATCCGCTCGCCACCAAGCTCGGCGTGCATCCCGTCCATCTCGGCGTGCTGATGATCGTCAATACCGAGGTCGGGCTGTGTCATCCGCCGGTCGGATTAAATCTCTATATTGCATCCAGTATCGCCAAGATGGGCATCAGCGAGATCACTATCGCGGTGTTGCCGTGGCTGTGCGCGATGCTGGCATTCCTTGGCCTGATCACCTATGTGCCCGAGATTTCGCTGTGGCTGCCGCACCTGCTCGGGATGATGTGAGGCCTTTTGTTTCGGTTAACGGAGAGAAATTACATCTTGGTAAGAAGGGTACCCTGTCCAAACTGTAAGTTGATTGCGCGTCCGACCGCGACCATCATCAGCCGAGCTTTCCAAGGAGGTTCGCATGAGGAAGTTTACCGTTGCCGCCATCGCGGCGCTCGCCATCGCCGGTTCGACCGCCGTCTATGCCCAGCACCGCCCGTGGTTCTCTGGGCACATGCATCACGCGCGAATGAATCCGGAGGACCGGGCCGCGTTTCTCGATGCCCGGATCGCCGCCGTTCATGCCGGGCTCAAGCTGACGCCGGACCAGGAGAAGCTGTGGCCGCCGGTCGAAGCCGCGGTGCGGGATTTCGCCAAGCTCCGGATCGATCGCGCCAACGCGCGGATGAAGGCGGAGAATGACCAGCAGGATCAGCAGAAGTCTGAGGATCTAGTGGCTCGCCTGCGCGAGCGCGCCGACAATATGGCGGTGTCGGCGGCGGCATTGAAGAAGATCGCGGACGCGGCCGACCCGCTCTACAAGGCGCTCGATGACGGCCAGAAGCGCCGCCTCGCGCTGTTGACCCATCGTGGCGGCCGCTTTGGCGGCGAAGGCTGGCGGCATCGCTGGTTCGAGCGCGGCATGGATCGCGATGACCACGGCGGCGATCGAGGTGGCGAGCGGCTCTGATCGCGCCGCCTCGACCTCTCAAATCTTTGAAAAGGCCGCCGAATCTCGCGGCCTTTTCGCCTTCGCGGGCCGGGCAGAAGCGCCGGAAAACCTCTCCCCCTTTGCTGGACATTGGGGGGTCGCTTTGCTAAACGACGCCCTCTTGCGAAGGCTTTCCGGACCGGTTCCGGGCGCATAGCTCAGTTGGTAGAGCAGCTGACTCTTAATCAGCGGGTCCCAGGTTCGAGCCCTGGTGCGCCCACCAAGTCTTTCAAGCGCTTAGCACCCATAGGCATCAGAACGGACTTTTTGGTTTGACGTGCGGTTTGAGAAATTTGTTCGGCGTCCGTACGCCGGCGAGGAGTGGCGGGATGGCTGCGCGTTACCACAGCGGCTAGCTCGCTCCCCGGCGGCGTGAAGCACTCTCTCACGCGGAAGCCTTGGCGACCGAGGACGCCTTCACCTGGAATCGATCCACATCCCCAACTCATTCTGTTCCTACCCGTATACTTCGCTCAACTTTTTGACGGCTGCCTCCGCGAGTTCGAGCCGGCCACCCAGGTAGTGCGCGTCAAGGATCTCCTGCACCGTCTTCATCGAATGGCCGGTGATCGCGGCGATCTCTGGCACCGAGCAATTCGACAGCGCAAGGCGCGTAACAGCGGTGCCGCGTAGATCATGGAAGTGCAGGTCCTTCAGCGACGTTTTCCTGAACGCCTTGTCCCAGCTCGTCCTGAAACCGTCCTCCGTCCACGGGCGGCCGAATGAGTTGACCAAAATAGTCACGGCCGAGCGCTTCTCCCTCAGCGCAGCATCAAGCGCCGCCTTCAGAGGCGGCCCCGCCAGTATCGTTACACGGCGCCGGCCCTTGCTGCCGCGGCCCTTCGACTGACGCATCCGGATGTACGTGCCATCGTAGTCCTTCCAGGTCAGTCGCAGCAGGTCTCCTTGGCGCTGGCCCGTCCATAGCGCGAGCAGGAGAGCGGCCTGCAGCTCGACGGACGCTACACCACAGAAGGTACGGATGTCCTCGGCGGTCCACACTATCTCCGACCGATCAGATTCATAAAGCCGGCCGCCGCGCTCGCAGACGTTCACCGCGATCTTACCGCGATCCTTCGCGATCGATAGCACGCGGGCGATGGTTGCCCAGACGTAGTCCGCCTTGCGCGGCTTGTCGGAGAATGAATCACGAAACTCTTTGAAGTCACCCCGCACACGCTTGTCTTCGAGAGCGCCGATTGGCATCGAGCCAAACTTGGCTTCGATGAGTTTGAGGTAGCCGTCATATGCTCGCTTACTCTTCTCACCAAGCTCTTTGTACTCGCTGCAATCCTTAAAGTAGTCAACGAGCGAGCTGAATGTTTCAGCGCTCTTTTTCTTGTACGAGGCAACAGCCTCGTAGTAGAGCCGCATGAACTCGGGGGTACCCGGCTCAGCGTCGATGCGCGGGCCGCCCTTCCAAGCGTACCAGTAGGTCTTCGACGTTCCGTCAGCGAGCTTTTTGATTGACCAATTGATTCCCTTCAGCCGCACTCGCATTTTGGGATGCCTTCCACGCGTCGTATGGTGATAGTTCGGACTCAATTTTAGGCTGAAGACCGGATAGCCGGTCAAGGGCTGCATCGATAGCTTTTCTATCCCATTTATGTGTTCCAGGAATCGGTCCCGGCACGATCTCTCGGCGAATCCAATCGTTGAACGCCGATAACGTCTCGCAACCGGCGTAGGCCGCAGCCTGTTCTTTCGATAAGACACGGGGCTCGATCATTCAGCGCTCCCACTGCCGGGAATCTTTGTGATCAAAGCCGAGAGAGCTGCTGAGAACAGAGCAGAAGCCCGTCCGTCGCGCATTCGGTTAGTTTGGAGTGGAAATCGGACAGGTCCCCGTGCGTGAACCATCTCAGAGTAGGCTTATGGGATTTCACGCAATTGAGTACTGTCTGGTGCGTTAATCCAAACCGACGTTTCGAGGATCCGCTGAATTCACTGGTGGGACAGCGCGATTCGAACCTGCAACCAGACCGTTATGAGCGGCGGGATATCGATCAGCTTCGTTGATTTTGCTGTGGTTTCGTTTGCCTTCGATCGCGTTTGTTGCGCTTCGTTCAGGTCGTTTCTGGTGCGAAACTGGTGCGGTTGCCCATTTCGCGGTTCGGACGATGAGCCATCTCCTCTGGCCCTTTAACTAAACTACGAATCTGGGGGTCAGGAGGAACTGGGCACTCCAAAACCAGCCGTTTTTGCGGAGCCGACGGAGGCGCTGGCCGCGAAGGTAACAAGGCTTACCGAGAAGCTGACGAAGCTGAAGGAGGAGATGGGCAAGCTGCTGTCTACGAGAAGCAGATGCTTGCCTCTCCCGACCAGCAAATCTCGCTGACCGATCCCGACAGCCGTTCGATGCCGACCAGCGGCCGCGGTTCCGGCGTCGTCGGCTACAACGTGCAGGTTGCTGTCGATACCGAGCATCATTTGATTGTGGCGCACGAGGTAACGAACAGCGGCTCAGATCGGGCGCAACTTGCCAATATGGCCAAGCAGGCTAAGGGGGTTCTAAAGACCGAGACGCTCGAGGCCGTTGCCGATCGCGGCTACTTCAGCAGTCCGGAGATCCTCGCGTGCCACGAGGCCGGCATTACGGTAACTCTGCCCAAGCCGCAGACGTCGGGCGCCGCTGCCGTATCGCTATACGAACGAGGAAGACGGCAAGCACCTACGGCGTTACTGGACCACAGCCTGTCAAAATTGTTCGCTCAAATCCCAATGCACGACAGGGCCAGAGCGGCGGATTACACGATGGGAGCATGAGCATCTGCTCGACGTTGTGCAGCAGCGCCTTGATGCAAACCCACAAGCCATGCGCCAATGTCGAGAGACAGTCGAGCATCCGTTCGGAACGATGAAGGCCCGCATGGGCGCGACACACTTCCTCACCAAAACGCTCCCAAAAGTAACCGGCGAGATGGCTCTCTCGGTCCTGGCCTACAATCTGACGCGGGTCATGAACATCGTCGGGACCAAGCCGCTGATGGCTGCGATCGTGGCCTGAGACTGAGCCGGTCCTGACTTCTCACTGACTTCCCTGGAAAGGGTGTTTTTACACGGCCAAGACCCTGAGCGGACATGGGTTTGAAAACGAGGCTCACGGTTTCAAATCAAATTCTTTGAGTTTCTTCGCTGCTGTGCCGAACTGGCCGAGTTGGTAAACGGCCGCGCCTGCGGGCGAGAAAGTGAATGGCTCAAACGGTTCGGCGAGCAGCTTGTCGAGGTAGGTCCGGGGTGCGAGGCCGGTGGTGACATGCGGACCGAAATGCTCGCCGGAGGCTTTTGGAACAAACGTTGAGACGTATTCGATCAGGAGAGGGTCAATGACGCGATCATCAGGCGTCGTGACGAACGCGCCTGAGTTTCCGCTCGGCACCGTGAACGGGGCCACGGCGGCGATCAAGTCAGCTTGCAGTTTTAGCAACTCAGGCGTTGGCTTCGCTACAATGCCCGAAAGACCCAACTCCTTGCTCGGTATGTAGTAGTATTTGAAGGCTTCCAGCTTCATCCCGGTCACGTTGGCACGGGCGAAGACCTTGTTAGCGGCATCATAGACCTTGTCGAGGTCTGCGGTGCGGACGAAACGCTGGATCATCGTGACGTGAGGGCGATGCGTCGCATCCAGGGCAAACCCTTGCGGGAATATCTTCAGCTGGCTAGCGTTCGCGGCTTCGGCGCGCCGGAGCATCGTAGCGTCCGGCTCCAACAGGATGTCGATGGCGGTGACTGGGGATTGTTCAAACGGGAAGACCTGGCTCCAATCGTTCTTCATGCTCGCAACGGTCCAGCCTTCCTTCTTCGCTTGGTCGTAAAGCGCTTGCGTGAAGGCTCCGAGTTTTGGGTCAGGCAATCCCATGGCCGAGCCGTAGGCGTATTCGCGTGCCGCATCATCGTGAAACACCAACAACATGAAGCGCGCGCCGCCGTCGCCCTGCGTGTATTCCAACATTTCTTTGTCGCCATTGGAATTGCCAAACGCGGCGATGGGACGGCGGCCGATGTGCTGGTTGATGCCAACCGCCTTGTCACTCTTGTCATCAATGAAGTTCAGCTCAGGCAAACGCACGAGGACGGGTTTGCCATCGCGCATTTCAAACTTCGTCTTGATGCTGCTACCGACGACCTGCTCCGGCGGAATGCCATAAACCCGCTCCGTCCACGGGCGCATGAATTCGATGCCGCCGCCGGAAACGATGAAGTTCGTGAAGCCGTTCGCTCGCAAATAGGAGCGCACTTCGAGCATCGGCTGATAAACCATGTCAGTAAAGAGCTGGCCGGTTTTCGGATGCTTCGCTGTGGCGATCCAGTCTTTCACGATCTGCTCAAATTCGGCCGTGGTCATGCCGGCGTGTGTGGCCATGACGACTTCGATCAGCGCATGGTCGCCGCCAGCAAGTGTTGTCTGCAAATCACCCTTGAGCAGCGAGGCGAACGGCTCCGTGGTGTTCCACTCCGGGTGTTGCGGCGCGAGCGCCTTGACGCGATCAAGCGCAAAATACAATTGCACAGGCACTGGCTGCTCGCACCATAGAGTGCCGTCGTTGTCGAAGGTTGCGATGCGCTCGGAGACGGGTACGAAGTCCGGCGAGCCGGGTTTAGTGACCTTCTCGACAAAGGCGATGATGGACTGTTTCGCCGGGCCGTCATTCCACGACGGCAAAGGCTCGAGTACGGGCATGATCGACCTCCCTCCTGAGATTTTGCGGAGGCGCGTTAGCGGCACTGCGCACATTGGCCCCAGTGTGGCTTCAAAGTCGATGTGGATCAACGCGTCTTCGACGTTCAACTTTTTGGCCGCTGGCCGAAATTGCATAGGCTCATGCTAGTGATCGGGGTTAATTTCACAAAGCGACGATGCGCAGGCATCAATTACTCCATCAACGGATCGATAATCATGCCGTTATCATCCAACCCCAGCAGCCCGAGCCGTCGCCTTGTTCTCGGCGCGCTCGCGGCTCTCCCAACCCTCCACTTACCGTTCGTCGCCAGTGCGCAGGCGCAGACAACGACCCCGGGGGCGCCGCTTCGCACGGGGGCCGGTTTTTCATTCGCGGCGGTCGGCGATACCCGACCGATGATGTACCTCCCATTGAAAGAGGGACAACCGGACCTCAGTAAGTTCTTCGTCGAGATGTTCGGATTGGTCATGCCGGAAAAGGTCGCCGAGGCTGTCGTAACGAAGGATGTGAAGATGATCTTCGATCCGGCCACAAAGGACCTGATCAAGGTAGTCATGCCGTTCGCGTCTAAGACGGAAGTCATGACCCTGACGGTGGATAAAGGTTGGGTCACCGAGGCATCCGTTGAAGACTTGAAACTGCTTCCCGGAGTGCATCGAACGATGTTCCGGCTTCAGGGCGGCGAATGGGTGACGCGTGAAATCGTCAAGGACGTTCAATCCGGCCGCGCCAAATTCGTGGTCAATAGCGGTGACGCTGTATGGTGGGGTAATCAGGGCTTGACCGTGAGTGATAGCCCATACTGGAAGCGCGTGAACGAAACAATGTTGAAGAAGCTACCCCCGCCAGACGACGAGATGCGCGCCGCCGGTCTGGATGGGCGATTTTTCATGAGTGTAGGTAACCATGAAGTGTGGGCTGATCCGAAGATTGAGGGCGTTCTTTCGGCGTTGCCCTATCTGAAGAAGTTCGGCGTCACACCGGAAAACCTCATTTACAAATTCGACTTCAAAGGCACGCGCTTCATCTATCTCTGGAGCGGCAAGTACGACTACCGTTCGCCGTCACTGTGGGACGCTGATCGGCCAAAGTATGCCGAGCAAATGACACAGCTCCAGAAATGGATGGACGAAGCCAAGGCGAATGGCATTCGTAAGGCCTTTATCGTCTTCCACTATCCGGTGTTTGCCCGGTCGGGCTTGGGCCCGATCCCGACCTCCGACAATCCACACAAGGTAATCGCGTCGTATGCCAGGGACATGGAAGTGGTCGTCCTAAATGGTCACGTCCACACGACCGAAATCTACGATGTAGATGGGGTAAAATACCTCATGCTGGGCGGTGGTGGCGCTGAACAGGACCCCATCCTTCCCGGTCGCACGAGCATCAAGGTGCCCGCCGACTATCCGCCCGATCTCTACTGGAAGGGCCAGCCTCCACAGGAAGAATACAACTACGTCCTCGTCGAGGTCGAACCTGGCCAGAAGACGAAGTTCACCCTCAATCGCTTCCGGCCATGGTCGGCAGAGCCATTCGGAACTGAAGAACTCTTCATGTGACAGGGAGCGGGCGTTAGCGGGAGTGAGGTTCTGGCGACAATTCTCCTGATCATTCACGGCTTGGTCGCGGTGGCACTGCTTGGCGCGGTAACACACCAGACTTTGGCGGCATGGGCATCGGCGGACGCCCGACCCGGTTCATTCTTCGGCCGCTTTCGTTCCGTGCCGTCGGCCTCGTTCGCTAACGCCGTGGTCGTTCTATATGCAGCCTCCACGCTGCTAGGTGGGATCGTGTACCTTTACTTCCGTGTGGACGTGCGACCCGAGTTAGAGCGCGCGGGTCACTGGCATGTCCTCGGCTTCTTCGACCTCAAGGAGCACTTCGCGGCTATCGGATTGGCCCTGCTACCCGCGTACTGGGTTTGCTGGCGACGACCGCATGCTGATGAGTCTGCCCAAACGCGCACCGCGCTCACCTCGATCCTTGCCTTTATTGTCTGGTGGAGCTTCCTGACCGGTCACTTCGCAAACAACATCATGGGTTTTGGTTCATGACGTCATCGGCCTCGTTCCGCCGCTTTGCATTTGCGTTCGGAACGACATTCGCCATCCTTTACGTGGTCGCACTCGCAAGGGATGTTGCGCTATTCACCGTTTTTCCCTCGCTAGGCGTTGTCCTTGCGGGCACGCATCATACACGAGACGTCGCCGACCCCGCGATGGGCTTCCTGGCACCGGCGGTCTACTGGTATGGCTGGGCAGTAACGGCCGCACTCGGGGCATTGATGCTCGGCTTTGTTGCCGCGCGTTCAGCGGGTGGTAAGGCAATATTGCGAACGGCCCAACAACTTCCGCTTCTGGCCCATCGCGTCGCTTCCGGAACGGATCGGCACGGCGGCTACTGTTAAGGTTTTCGGATGCCGGCCCCATGAAGGTGGTGCCGCGCGGACGGGGCCGGCGTACGCAAACCTCCAAGGGAGATGCTATGCGGCAGACGGCGGCGGTGAGGAAGGTGAGGATATGGCATTCATCGGCGCTGATGTGAACCGATGGAGCACCCCATGCAGAAGTTGAACGATCTGAGCCGATCCCCACGCCCCTCAAACCGGACGGCACGCTGATCGCCGTGATCGAGATGAGCCTGACAGGGCGATTTCATTTGTGAAGCGTCCAATATGGTGCGACACGAAGGCGATGTGACACGCCATGCCGAGATGGTCGCAGTGTCCGCCGCCCAACAGATCCTGCGCACCCGCTCGCTCCATGACTGCACGCTCTATTCCACGATTGAACCTTGCGCCATGTGCTCCTACGCCATCCGCGAAAGCAGGATCGGCAGGGTGATATTCGGCCTGCAATCACCGGTCATGGGTGGCCACTCGCGCTGGAACATCCTGATGGACAGAACGCTGTCGTCGGTGGTGCCGGAAGTGTTCGCGCCGCCACCTTACGTGCTCGCAGGCTGCCTGCGCCAGGAGGTGCGAAAGCTATTTCGTTCGCAGCATCCGCTCGCCTGGCACGTGATCGAGGGCCGCAGGATATTCGTCGCGGAGGCGGACGGCGCCGAAACGACTGCGGCAGACTCCGAACCGGCGCTGCGATGGAAACAACAAGTCGCGAACTGGGTGAGAAGTTCGACCGGCTTTGGCGCGCCTAGCTGGCGGCTTGCATGTTGCTCCGGCTGGTCCGGTAGAGCCCGCTTGAACGACGCCATTGCATGCGCCGGCTGGCTTGGTCCGAGTCAAGCTGCGCCGGGACGACAACGTAGGAGTGCTCGATCAACCAGCTTACGTAATCGCCCGATTCGTGCTGGGACCGCCTGAAATCATCGGATCGCGTTAGCAGGAGCGATACATCGCATGCAACTGCCCAAAACAAATCCAGATCGCTTGGCTCCATGCCACTTATCCTTCGGCCGTGTCAGCAAACGCCATCGGTCGGCGGCCTGTAGCTCGCGGGATGGCCTTCGCCTCGGCTGTCGGGCCCTCCCGCAGAAGCTTGTAGATGTAGTACACGCCGAAGGAGACGAATCCCGCGTAGACCAGAATGTAGCCGGCGAGGGAGACCAACACGTCGTCGGTCGTGAGCGAAGGCGTGACCGCCTCACTCGTGCGCAGCAGCCCGTACACGACCCACGGCTGGCGCCCCACCTCAGCGGTGAACCAGCCGGTGACGATGGCGATGAAGCCGCTCGGGAAGGCGAGGGACGTCCCCAGAGAAACCAGCGCGTCGTCTCTAGCCGGGCGCGGAACCTCAGGAAACATCCGAACCACGAGATGGCGAGCATGATCGGTCCCATTCCGACCATGATCCGGAAGCCGAAGAGCGGGATCAGCACAGGCGGCCTGTCCTCCGGCGGAAAGGTCTCCAGCCAGATCTCTCTCGCGGTCCAGCTGCCGGAGGCGATGAAGCCGCCGAGTCTCGGGATCTCGATCGCGAACAGATTCAGCTCACGCGTTTCGTCGGGAAGCGCGATCAGCACCTCGCTCGCGGGCTGCTGCGTTTTCCAGCGCGCCTCGATTGCAGCAAACTTCGCCGGCTGATGCTCGAGCACGTAAGGCCGGTCAAGTGGCGAAGCAGAACTGGATCGGGATCAGCACCGCGACCAGTCCGAGGCCCCAGTGCAGCATCACGCGCGCTTCGGCGCGATGGACGCCGCGCAGCACATACCAAGCGCCAGTTGCCGCTACGCACATGCCGGTCGTCAGGAAGGCCGCGAGCAGCATGTGCGGCCAGCGTACCCGCATGATCGGTCCGGTCGTGATCGCGCACCAGTTCACCGGGATGATTCTGCCGCCGACGATCGTGTGGCCCAGCGGCACCTGCATCCAGCTGTTGTTGGCGAGGATCCAGAACGACGAGAACATCGTCCCGAGCGAAACCATGCAGCATGCGAAGAAATAGAGGAGCGGCGACACGCGTTCGCGCCCGAGCAGCATGAGACCAAAAAATGTCGCTTCCAGCTTGAAGGCAGTGAACGCTTCGTAACCCAGCAGCGGCCCCTGGATTGAGGACGCGGTACCGGGGAAGCCGCTCTTGAGCACGCCGCACCGCACTCTGATCGAGTTAAATCGCGAAACCGCCGATTTCGCATAGCGCGAGCTCGCCGGTTCGCGATAATCGAACTGGAAAAGACGAGATGGCCCGGACGGTGGCCCCAGTGGCACGGTTACGAGGCGCCTGCCTAACTCAAATGAGCGCAATTGCAGCTCATTGCGATGCAGGACGGCACACATGACACGTCCCACCCTTTCAAACCGGCAATCGCTGCTCGGCGCCTCAACACGGTGTTCATTCGGCTTCACGGCAGCAGGGCTGGCGTTGGCGCTAGCGGTGACGGTCGCCCAGGCGCAGACTGCGGGCGAACCTAAGCCGGCCTCGCCAGCCACCCTGGAGTTCAACAAGAACTCGACAGCCTCACTCCCATGGTCGGACAAGGCGGATTTCGCAAACGCCAAGCGCGGCTTGATTGCACGGCTGCCAGACAACGGCGTCATCAAGGATAAGAGTGGCAGGGTCGTGTGGAACCTCTCTAGGTACACCGGTTTCATCAAGGATGGCTCGGCCGCTCCCGACACCGTCAACCCGAGTCTCTGGCGTATGTCGCAGTTGCTGATGGACGCCGGCCTGTATGAAGTGGTTCCCGGTGTCTACCAAGTACGTGGGGTGGACTTGTCGAACCTGACCATTGTTGAGGGACAGCAGGGCATAACGATCTACGACCCATTGATCTCCGCGGAAACGGCGCGCGCAGCGCTCGACCTTTACTACCAGAACCGGCCCAGGAAACCCGTCATGGCCGTGAT
>VAZG01000062.1 GCA_005885285.1 Alphaproteobacteria bacterium
TCTGCCCGTGTCATCCACAATGCAGATGCTGGTCTCCTTGACCGATACGTCCAATCCAGCAAAATGGTCCATGCTGCGCTTCTCCTTCTGATGCTTGAGGCCGTAACCACGGACCTCGTTTCACCATCAGCCTGAAGCGCAGCACCCAAAAATCTTCAGCTATCCACAAGCTGGGCCGGCCGATTACCCCATCTTTGGTGTGCATTTCGGACTCAAGTCGGACATCACGGCACCTCCGAAAAGTGCCAAGAGCGGTCATTTGTCACGTGAAGTCACCAGTTCGATGGTCTGGCGATCCCATGACATCAAAGCTATCTTTGACGGATGGCTGATAACTGCTGCGCTCCTCCGCCGTTAGAACTGGGTCTTAAGAAGCAAAACAGGGCCTTTCGCCGTGTGCTTTTCGCGGTCCTCGCGATCAACGCCGTAATGTTCGGGGTCGAGGTCATCGCCGGGGTTGCCGCTGGCTCTGCATCACTCCAAGCGGACGCACTGGACTTCCTTGGTGACGCGGCGAACTATGCGATCAGCCTTTTGGTCGTCGGCATGGCTCTGCGCTATCGCGCGTCCGCGGCGCTCGCGAAGGGCGTAACAATGGGCCTGTTCGGGCTGTGGGTGATCGGCACGGTTTTCTGGCATGCCGTTCACGGTACGCTGCCGAGCGCATTCACAATGGGCACGGTTGGCATGGCGGCGTTGTTTGCTAATGCGGCATCATTTGGATTGCTATGGGCGTACAGGCAGCGCGACGCCAACATGCGCTCGGCATGGATTTGCACCCGCAATGACGTGTTAGGAAATTTAGCAGTTTTAATGGCTGCGCTCGGTGTGTTTGGCACCGGGAATGGGTGGCCTGATGTCATCGTGGCGACGATCATGGCAGGGTTGGCAATTCAAGGTGCCATCCTTGTAATTCGCCAAGCGGTCGGTGAGTTAAGTCCGAAGCGGTTGGTGTCCGCCGAATAATCCACATCCGGCTAGAAATTATAACCGAACCGCAACACCGCGCGATGCCGCTCGAAGTTCGTGAGGTCGAGCGCACCTATTTCGTTGTGCGCATGGCCCGCGACCTGAGCACTCCAAGCTGCTGACATCCAAACCTTTTCAGATAACTTCGCATAGAAGGTCGGGCCGACAAACAGCGCATTGCCGATCAACCTGTCTAGACCGAGACCATCGAAGCTGCGCATGTAACGTGCTTCCGCTCCGACCAAGACGCCCGGTCTGATTTGCGCCGAAAGGGCAGTGGAAAGGTCAAGCTCGGAGACGCGCTGCCAATCGCCAGTCACCCGTGAGCGGATCGCGTCGGGTTCAAAGATAAGATTGAAGGCTGCAAATATGAGTTTGTCGATAAGCTCTTTGTCCATGATCAGCAGAAGGGCCGCGCCGTACTGATCAACCGGCGCGCCACTAATGTCATCAACGCGCGCCCAGTGCGGATCAAAGCCAACGGTCAGCCCGAACTGCGCTTTCTCCCGGTCAATCAGTCGGTATCGCAACTCAAGGGAGGCAGCTTCATAAGCTAACTGCCGTCTATCATCCAGGCCTGGTAAGTTCGAAATATCAAAGCGGGACACCGAGACTACGGGCTCTATGGAGAAGTTTTGAAATGGAATGAACTTGACGCCTAATGCCTCAGATATGGCGCTATACGTTCCCGCACTCTTGCCAAAACGCCCGACCGCCTCGCTTTCGGCTTCCTTCTCGCCAACCGCGTTTACGTCGCTACCGAGTGTGAAGCCAAATAGATGGGTTGTTTCTAATTCGGCGGCCTTGGCCAAGGTTACGGCCGACGCGAAGAAAACACAAAGAGCCAACCGCAGCATTCCGTCCCCCCAATGCTCATACTCTATCATTGGCAAGGCGGCTAACGCGAGGAAACGCAGTCAGCCGAAAGAGCCGCGGTCGTCCTCCACCGGATGTCCGGTCCGGGGTCATTCGCGTCGATTTTGGCATGTGCGCGGCATGTCCGGTTAGGGCGTAATCCCAGAAATGCCAGTTGCTCCGTTTGCCGGTTGAAGGCACACCCCCCGCATTCGCCGATTTCTGATTTTCAGAATTTTACTTGACCGCCAGGTAGAATCAGGATTATTGCAATTCGCATCCCGTCTCCTCTCAAGAGGCGTTTCGCGATCGTCACGGACGTGAGGCGGGATGCGGTGGACGCAAGCAGCGCTCTTGACGAACGGCGCTGAGGCGGACGGCAAAGCCGTGTGGTCCTGACGCCCCGACGCTGGCGCCAAGTCTGTGGGTAGCGATCCGCAGGCGACAGTGGCAAAAAAGCCCGGTCACTGGGGAGAGCACGGAATAAGCCGTAAACCATTGCGCGGGGAATGCCCGGGTGATCCCGGCGTGACCGTGGTGACTATGCTCGTGCGCTTTTTTGTTGCGTGCGAGGCTGCGGGCGCATCGAGCGCCCGGCATTCCCTGCGCCCTCTGATTTCTTGGGCGGGAAATTTAAGCACAAAGCTCGCGTGGATGCGCGGCGAGATCGCGAAGCTGTGTCTGCAACCGAGATGTCATGCCTGGACTTGATCCGGGCATCCATCAATCCTCGCAAGAGCAGTTTTTTCTAGCGGATGGATTGCCGGGTCAAGCCCGGCAATGACGAACGGATTAAGACCTGCTGTTTGAAATGTGAATCGGTAGCCTTCGGCAGCTCTTCACGCCGAGCAATCTCAGCCCGCCCCCTGACGGGCGCGGGAGGCGTGCGATTGCAGCGCGCGGATGCGTTCGGCCAGTGTGCTGCCGCCCTCGGGAGCGGTCGCCGTCGCGCTGCCGTTGGCGGATTTTGCGGGCGTTACGCCAGGTGCCGGCTCGGCGGCCAGCATGGCCTCGATCGGCGAATTCGGTCCCTCGAGCTGCATCGCAAGCTTGGCCACCTCGGCCGCGATGTCGTTGATGCGCTCGCGCAATAGCGCATTCTCCATGCGTTCGGTCGCCCACGAGCTTTCGGCCTGCTGCTGGATCGCGTTGATGTCGCGCTGCAATTTGGCGCGCTCGTCGCGCGCGATGCGAAGCTGTTCTTCGACCGCGGCCTTCTCGCTGCGCAGCTTCTCGACCGCGGGCGATTTGCCGCCGTGCGTGGCGGCGATCTCGTCGCGCAATTCCTTCGCGGTGCGTTCCGCCACCGCATTGGCCTGGCGCAACTGATTGTTTTCATAGTCGCGCTCGGCGAGCAGCTTGCCTTGGGTGGCGAGCCGCGCTTCCAGATCGTTGACGCGGTTGCCGAGCATTTCGGCTTCCTTGATCTGGATGATGAGCTGGCGATCGAGATCGGTGACACGCTGGCTCAGATTTTCGACGCGGCTGCGCGCCTCGGCGAGCTCACGCGAGGCGGTCTCGGATTCGGTTCGCTCCTGCGCCAGCCGCGCTTGCGTCGCCGAAAATTCCTTTTCGGCGTCGCCGACACGGCTCTTGAGCTGTTCGATTTGGCTGCGCACCGTCACCAGCTCGACCTGACGGCTTTCCGCCATCATCGAACGATTGCTGAGCTCGGAATTGATCCTGCCAAGCTCGTGCTGCTTGTCGTTCAGGGCCTGCTCGGCCGCGCGCAGCGCTTCGGTCTTGGTGTTGAATTCCTCTTCGGTCGCGCGCAGTTGCTCCTTGACCGCCTTCTCGCGCGCCTCGAGCGAAAAGATCGTGGCGTTTTTTTCGCCGAGTTCGATCTTCATGCGGTTGATCGCGTCCGACTTCTTGCCGAGTTCGGCGAGCTGGCTGGTGGTCTTGTTCTTGAGCTGCTCGACACTCATCTCCAGCCGCCGCGCCGACATCGCGAATTCCGCGCGCAACTGGTCCTTGTCGGCCTGGATCTCGGCCATCGACAGCGGGGTGGCCGCCTCGAGCCGCCGGGTCGTCAGCCGCACCGCGCGGTTATGCACCAGCGGCACGATCATCAATCCGCACAGCATCGAGATCAAAAAACCGATCGCCAGATACATGATCGGTTCGATCATGAACGCCACTCCCGATGATTAATATTTGCTGATCACATTGCCATGGGGTGCAGGCAAAACACCAGTCCGTTGCCGCGTTAACGTGAATTCGTCAACCGGAAGCGTGCGCACGACCGAACGCGCGCGTTCAGAACGGGTTCCAGGTCGCGCGCGGAGTATATTTGAGATAGCCGATATTGGCGCCAAGCCGCAGGCCCAAGCCGGACCGGATCGGAACCAGCACGATGTTGTTGGCGGTGAGCGCGGTCATCCCGAAGCCGCCGACGATATAGGCTGAACCGTCGATACCGGCGAAGCGCTGGTAGATCGCGTTCGTCGCCGGCAGGTTGTAAACCAGCGTCATGGTGCGCGCGCCGTCGCCGCCCCAGTCGAAACCGACCGATGGACCCTGCCAGTAAACCCGTAAGTCCCCGGCATTCTTGGTGTAGAGCGTGCCCTCGCCATACCTCAAGCCCGCAACAAAAGCGCCCGAGCCTTCCTCGCCGAGAACATAGCCGTTGGGCAAGCCCCACTGGCTGACCGCGCGCTCGATCACGGAAGCAAGTCCGCGGGAGACGTTGCCGAAGAACTTGTGTCCGGCGCCGACCAATTCGTCGGGCCCGTAATTATCCGGACCCGGGGCGCGTTGCGGCGGCGGCGACTCCGGCGGCGGCGCCTGCTGGGCGGAGACAGGCGCCGTCCAGCACATCAGCGCGGCAACCGTCGCCGCGGCAAGACGTGATGCGAAATTCATGAACCTACCCCTGGTAGCGAAAATTCTGGCCGCCGCCTTAACCTGACGCCAACAAGCACGGCTCTAGGTTGCGTCCAGTGTCCCCTCGACTCGGATGTTATCGGCAGGAACTATGACGGCACAGCGGCAGGAAAGATATGGTTGGCGCCCCGCAATCGCCTTTTTCGCATCGTTGGCGGGATTTCTGGTGTGGGCGTGTCCGGAATTCACCGCGCGGGCCTCGACCACCGAGCGGGTGGTGGTGAACCGTTTTTCGGGCATTGCGATCGAGGGATTCGACCCGGTGGCGTATTTCGTCCAGGGCCGCGCGGTGCTTGGACGGGAGGATTTCGAGGCCGCCGATGCCGGCGCGGTCTGGCGCTTCCGTAACGAGGGCAACCGCGCGTTCTTTGTCGCCCATCCCGAGATCTATGGTCCGCAGTTCGGCGGCTACGACCCGATCGACGTGGCGCGGGGCGTCGCTTTTGCCGGGAACCCACGGTTTTGGGTGATATCAGGACAACGGCTCTATCTGTTCGGCGTTGAGGCAAACCGCGACGCCTTTGCCGCCAATCCCGACCGATTCCTCAAAGAGGCCAACGTGCGCTGGCTCACCGTGCAGGAGGATCTCGCTCAGTAGGGCTCGGTGGCCGCCGAAGGATCGCCCCAGGCGATGAACTCGGGCACGATAAAGCCGTCCTGACCTTTTCCAAATCGCAAGCTCGCACCCTTGGCGTCGGTGACCTTGCCGCCGGCCGCGGTGACAACGGCATGACCGGCGGCGACGTCCCATTCCGATGTCGGCGCAAGGCGGGGATAGATGTCGGCAGCACCCTCGGCCAGCCGGCCGAATTTGATCGCCGAGCCGAGCCTCTCGCGGATGGCCCCCGGACGGCTTGCAATAAAGGCTTCGGATCTCGGATCGCCATGCGAGCGGCTGACGGCGGCGATCCAGGAATCGCCGCGCTTGGGAATTTGACGGGTGTGGATCGGCTCCGCAGGCCCGATGCGCGTCGCCTCCATTTGCAGCCGCTCGGCGCCGCAGCCGACGAGGCCGCGCCAGATCAATCCGAGCGCGGGCGCGCCGATGATGCCGAGCAACGGGGTGCCGTTGGTCACCAGCGCGAGGTTGACGGTGAACTCATTTCTGCCGGCGACGAATTCCTTGGTGCCGTCGAGCGGGTCGATGAGGAAGAAACTGCCGCGGTATGGCAGTCTCGCCGAATGCGCCCGCTCCTCCGACAGTGCCGGAACATCCGGCATCAATTGCGCCAGTCCGTCGCCGATAATGTGGTCGGCGGCGAGATCGGCGTCCGTGACCGGTGAGCCGTCGGCCTTGCCCGCAACCGTCATGGCGCGGCGATTGACCGCCATAATGGCAGCGCCGGCCCGGACCACGAGATCGGTCAAGGGTTCCATCAGCGCTGCGGCGGCGTCGCGCTCGATGTTGCGTGCGGGCGAACCTGCCTCATTCATGGCCGGGACTCATAATGCTGTTTGTATGCTGTTCGTCTTCTCATTTGGCTCGCCTCCCGTGCTGGCAGCGTACGCGTCTGCAGTGTATCAAGCCCCAAGCACGTGTGATTCGCCCAATTCACCGCACTCGTAGCGCATTTCCGGGAACACCTTAATGTCTGGCACCCTTGTAATGTCTGGCACCTCCGCCGCTGGTTCCGCCCCCGACAACCTCGAACTTGCCGCGCTGCTGTGCTCGCGGGTTTGCCACGACCTCATCAGCCCGGTCGGCGCCATCGTCAATGGGCTAGAGGTGCTCGACGACAATCCGAAGCCGGAAGACCGCGAATTCGCGCTCGACTTGATCCGCAAGAGCGCCAAGACCGCGTCGGCGCGATTGCAGTTCTGTCGTCTGGCGTTCGGCGCGGCCGGATCGTCAGGCGCACAGATCGACCTTGGCGATGCGCAGACCATGGCGCGGGGTCATCTTGAAGACGGCAAGACCACGATCGCCTGGAATCTGCCGCGGCTGCTGCTGCCGAAGAATCGGGTCAAATTGCTCCTGAACATGCTGATCATCGCGCAGCAGACCATCCCGCGCGGCGGCACGCTCACGGTCGATGCGCTCGGCGAGGGCGATGCGATCGGGTTTCGCGTCACGGCGAGCGGATTGAACGCGCGCTTGCCGCAAAACATTGCCGCCCAGTTAAACGGCAGCCACGCTCCGGCTGTCGATGCCCATGCGGTGCAGCCCTACTATACAAGGCTGCTCGCCCAGGCCTGCGGGCTCGATGTGGCGTTGGCCCCTGACGGCGAAGCGGTTGCTATCACCGCCCGCTAAGGAGCCCCGTCACGCCGAACTAGGGTTAACCAAAGCTTTATGCGCGGCCCCCGGATTCTTACGGAACTTCTTATCTCTTTGTTGAGCGCGTTCTTTTCCAGTTACTCAACCAATATTAAACGCTTTGCATAGAAGCTGGCCAAATTCCGAACGGCGCGTCGATCTCGCGTGCCCGAGCGTACGAAGGCCAATTTCATGGATGATCTGTTACGGGAGTTCTTGACGGAGACCAGTGAGAGCCTGGACACCGTCGACAATCAGTTGGTGCGGTTCGAGCAGGAGCCGAACAACGCCAAGATCCTCGATAACATCTTCCGCCTGGTTCACACCATCAAGGGTACTTGCGGCTTCCTCGGGCTGCCGCGGCTGGAGGCGCTCGCCCATGCCGGCGAGACCTTGATGGGCAAGTTCCGCGACGGCATGCCGGTCACCGCGGACGCGGTGTCGCTGATTCTCTCCAGCATTGATCGCATCAAGGAAATCCTCGGAGGGCTCGAGGCGACCGAGACCGAGCCTGAGGGCAGCGACGAAGATCTGATCGTCAAACTGCACGACATGGTCGAGCATGGCATGCGGGCGATGGCCGCAGGCGCCGCGGCCGCCCCCGTCGTTGCCGCAGCCGCCGCCAAGCCGCCGGCGACACACGGCACGCTGGTGGATCAGACATTGGAGCGGCCGCTACGTCCCGGCGAAGTGTCGCTGGATGAACTGGAACGCGCCTTCCGCGAGACCTCAACCGAGATTGCGCCCGCGCACGCCGCAAAAGCCGCTGCTCCCGCGGCAAAGTCCGTCGCCGCGGGCGCTGCCGAGCAGCCTGCGCCATCAGCGAAAGACCAAAAGATGTCTGCCAAGAGGTCCGTTGTCGAGATGGTGGAAGCATCGGACAACGACCGCGTCGCCAATCAGTCGATCCGCGTCAACGTGGATACGCTCGAACACCTCATGACGATGGTCTCGGAGCTGGTGCTGACCCGCAATCAGCTCCTGGAGATCAGCCGCCGCAATGAGGACACCGAGTTCAAGGTGCCGCTGCAGCGGCTGTCCAACGTCACCGCCGAGCTGCAGGAAGGCGTGATGAAGAC
>VAZG01000063.1 GCA_005885285.1 Alphaproteobacteria bacterium
GCGGCGCTACGTTCTTGGTCAAGAAAGGCGCGGCAATCAGGAAGCTGCGAAAGCTGCTCCTCTCGCATCAGTGCATCTGCATGCCTTGAAAGAAGACGACTTGATAACGTGGCGTGAGGGTTTGCCGGAGAACTTAAAGGTCACGACCAAGCAGCGGTTCGTGAATGACCTCAAGGCCGCACTAAATGCCGCGTGGCCCCGGCTTTCCGCAGATCGGAAGAAACTAAATCCGACGTTCCTCGCCATTGTGAAGGCCGGCTTCAAAGCCGAGCGGATTGATGATGATGATGATGTGTCGGTTGCTCGGGATAACCAGATTCTCACGGATGAGGAGGTTGGCGCCATCCTTCAAGCTGCGCGTGAAGTCGATCAGGAGCAAGGATTTGATGGCGATCTATATCGGATCGTCGTATGTCTGGCCGCGACCGGCGCGCGGTATGCTCAGGTCAGGCGAATGCGCGTGCGCGACGTACAGGTTTCTGCACGGCGTCTGATGGTGCCGGGCTCCTACAAGGGGCGCGGCGGCCATAGCGGCTCAGATCCGGTCCCAGTGGGCGACGATGTGATTGAGGTGCTTTTGCCCGCAATCGCCGGGCGGCCAAGCGATGCACCCCTTTTCGAGCGATGGATCCATGAACAGGAGCCGAGGGGTATCGCGTGGAAGAAGTCTGAACGCGGTCCGTGGAAAAGAGGCGAACTTGCACGTCCCTGGAAGGCCATTCGCGAGCGCGCCGGTATGCCGGAGGTGATTCCCTATGCTTTGCGGCACTCCAGCATCGTGCGCGGTCTCCGAAAGGGCTTGCCCATCCAACAGGTCGCCAAATTGCACAACACATCAGTCAAAATGATCGAGCGGCACTACGCGAAATACATTGCGACCGCCTTGGAAGACCTCGCAAGGGCGGCAGTCGTGTCCCTGGTGCCGCGGAGTGATGGAAACGTGGTGCCGATGGGAAAACGCGCGTAAGGGATCATCCTGCGGTCTTGATCGAGTTCATTCATCTGATGGCGCCGGTACCCCACGCGTTAGATGCGATTGCGCGCTCTCGAATACGGCAGCGGCTTGAGCTTTGCGCGCCACGTGTTCTTCATCGCGAAATCCGTCCTCCGACCCCACGCTCAGAAGCTACGGTTTGCGCGGTGACTAGGGGTAATATCGCGGAACTACCCCGCATCAGACTTTGTCGCGCTACTCGCTGTTTTGCTGTCGGTTCGAACGATCAGATACAAAGGAGAACAGTGCAGCGGCGGAGAGGGAGTCAGCCAACCCCGATTGAAAGATCGAGCATTTTCGACCTTGCCGGGCCAAAACCCATCGGTTGAGCTACGGCCGGAAAATAGGTTTCGCGGCCGATAAACGCTGCAAACGGCCCTTACGAAATCTGAACAAGGATTAGCGGACGAAGGCCCGTGTCCGCGGTCACAAGCCGACGAGCAGCCTCACTGCCCGATTTCCGCACCACACTTGGGATCCGACCCTGCAGATCCGGCTAGCTCGTCGGTCGGCTTCATTTGGATCGTTTCAGGGACGCACGACGCGCCCGTGTGCCCTCGTGAGCCGTCGAGGCGAAGAACGCTGACAGTGCATGCTGGAAGACTGTATCGGGCGGTAGCGTGACTTCGTTCATGAGAGTTTTGGCGCCGACCAGCGCGTGCTTTTCGAACGAGGCCAGACGACGTGCGAAGGAATCGACAAACGCTTCGATCTCTTCATCTGGCAGCGCCCGGTTGACGTAGCCGTAGCGCTCGGCGAGATCGGCCGGAAAGTCATCGGCACCGAGGATCACTTCCAGCCCGCGACCTCGACCCATCAGGCCGGCGAGTCGCGCCATGGGATTTCCGCCGGGTACCGCGCCCATACCGACTTCGAATTGCCCGAGAATTCCTCGCTCGCGGCTGGCGAAACGCATGTCGCAAGAGAGGACAAATTCGCTCCCCGCGCCCCGCGCCCGGCCGCGGATCTCGGCGATGGAGGCGACCGGCGCGCGCGACAGCCGCACCAGCACGTCGGCCCACGGATGCAAGCCCGTCGGACCGGGCGGCATCGCCGCGACCTTGGCCTTGTCGGCGAGCACGTCCCAGTGTGCCAGAAAGAAATCCGGGTCCGCGCTTCGGAACACCACAACCTTGACCTCGGCATCGCTCTCCAGCGCGGCAACAAGGTCCTGCAACTCGCCGATCGTGTCGGGATCGATCAGGTTAATCGGCGGGTTGTTGAAGGTGGCCGTCCACTGGGCTGAGGATGATTTGCTGATCGTAATCTGGGTCATGAGAAGCTCCTGTGTCAAATGCGATGTTGTGTGTGTGTCTCCAGCTGCTCGCGTGGAATACCGCCTACCCTTCCGGCACCCCCGCCATTCGCATGCCGTCGCAGGCGCGCTCGCATCCTGAAAGGTAAGCCGGATTGTCGCTCGCCAAGTGAGAGCGGAACCGACGAATGGTGAAGTTTGGATCGAGCGTCAGGCCGGCCTGCGCGGCGGTCTTTGCCTGGGCGAGCTGGCCAAGCCGCGCCAAGGCGGCAGCAATGCGGAAATGCCCTATGGCATAGTTGCGATTGAGCTCTACGCCGCGGCGCAGCCAAACCACTGCTTCAAAGTCTGCGTTGAGGTGCATTTTCGCAACCCCGATGAAGTGAACCCACCGGAAGGCTCCCGTATCCCGAGGGGAGAGTCGAAGTGCTTCCCGGATGTGGGCTTCAGTTTCCTCCGCACGCCCCATGTAAACCTTGGCAATGCCGATCCACCCGTGCGCGGCGGCCAGGTTTCGGTCCAAAGACAACGCCTGTTCGCATTCGGCAATGCCTTGTGCCGCGCGGTTCGTCGAGATTTGGACAAAGCCCAACAGCATGTGGGCTTGTGCATGATCCGGGACCAAAGACAACGCTTTGATCAGGGTCGCTTCGGCTGCTTGAAAACCGCTGACGCGGTCGTCCATCACGAAGGAGCCAGCACGTATGGCATCGACATATGCATGTCCGACAAGCGCCTCGACATTTTCCGGATCGAGCGCCAGAACCTTCGCAAAACATCCCTTGGCTGACGCCAGATGTTCAGGAGTAGGCCCTCTGTTTCGGCAGGCGGCACCTTGAAAATACAGATCCATCACGTCGGGATGCACGACACTCTCGGCACGCCGCGCTTCAACTGCAATTAGCTGGGCACCCAAGGCGTTGGCGAGCCTTGCAACGATTTCGTCCTGCATATCGAACAGATCGGCAATGGGCTTGTCGAACCGCTCGGCCCAAAGGTGATTGCCGGTCGCGGCGTCGATCAACTGCACGTTCACCCGAAGGCGGTTACCACCCGGTTGCACCGAACCTTCAAGCGCGTAACGCACGTTCAACTCGCGTCCCAACGCTTTTACGTCCACAGATTTTCCCTTGAAGGTGAACGCTGTATTTCTCGCAATGACAAGTGAGCCATTAATGCGCGACAAGTCTGTGGTCAGGCTCTCGGTGAGGCCATCGACGAAGTGCTCGTGCGCGGGATCACCGCCGAAGTTTGTGAATGGCAAAACGACGACAGACAGTCGAGGGGCCGAAACTGGTGTCGAAGCCTGCCGGTCGGGGCTTTCTTTTGCACTGACGGCGTAAGCCCTGGTCGGGCGGCAAATATTCTTCAGACTGAGCTCGCCCAGATCGACGAAATCTGCGTTGACCTTGCCTCGAACCTGCTCATACGCGGACGACGAAATGCAAACGCCGCCAGGCTCAGCAATACCCTCAAGCCGCGCCGCAATATTGACGCCATCGCCGAAGATGTCGTCGGCATCGATAATGATGTCGCCAATATTGATCCCGATTCGGTACCGGAGTTGCGAGTCGGCTGTACTTGCTGCGCGCTCCGCCATTCTCCGCTGAATCGCAATTGCGCAAGTCACGGCATCGACGGAACTTGCGAACTCGACCAACATGCCGTCGCCGGTCGTCTTGACAATCCGGCCTTTGTGCTCGGCGATTTCGGGATCGACGAGTTCGCTCCGTACAGCCTTTAGAACCGCTAGGGTTCCGACCTCGTCGACCCCCATGAGGCGTGAATAGCCGGCGACGTCAGCCGCCAGTACCGCTGCAAGTCTCCGCTCGACGCACCCTGTTGCCATAGCCAAGCTCCCGCCAACAGATTGGAAGATGTCCGCTCAAGTCCGCAACCAGCGGGCCCCTGAATTCCGCGCCTTGCCCTAACGCGCCGGGTTGATGTGTCCTGCTCATGCCATCGCGTCAGCATCAATGACCGCGGCCGCGAAGGCGTGCGGCGCCTCTTGCGGCAGATTGTGACCGACGCCGCCGCCGATCTCACGATGCTCATACTTGCCTGAAAATCTCTTTGCGTAGGCTGCCGCAGCCGGATGCGGCGCGCCATTTGCGTCGCCTTCCATCGTGATCGTCGGCACACTTATGGCCGGCGTCGAAGCGATGATCTTGTCGAGATTCGCGTACCGCGCTTCGCCCTGAGCAAGGGCTATCCGCCAACGGTAGTTGTGAATAACGATCGCGACGTGATCAGGATTCTCGAAAGACCGCGCGGTGCGATCGAACGTCTCGTCGTCAAATTTCCATTGCGGCGACGCGGTCTTCCAGATCAGCTTCGAGAAATCGCTGCGATATTTCTCGTAGCCTTCCCGCCCTCGGTCAGTCGCGAAGTAGAATTGGTACCACCATTGAAGTTCGGCAGATGGCGGCAATGGGGTCCGACCGGACTCCTGGCTCGAGATAAGATAGCCGCTGACCGACACCATGGCCCGGCAGCGCTCAGGAAATGCTGCGGCAATGATGTTGGCTGTCCGTGCACCCCAATCGAACCCTGCAAGCGTCGCTCTCTCTATTTTGAGCGCGTCCATCAGCGAGACGATATCGGCCGCAATCGCCGCGGGCTGCCCGTTGCGGAATGTGTCATCCGACAGGAAATGTGTGGTGCCGTAACCACGCAGGTAGGGCACGATGACGCGGTAGCCGGCTTGTGCGAGAAGCGGCGTCACCTCGACGAAGCTGTGGATGTCGTAGGGCCATCCGTGGAGCAGAATGACGGCGGGACCGTCAGGCGGGCCGGCCTCGGCGTAACCAACGTTCAACAGGCCCGCTTCGACCTGCTTGAGCGGCGCAAATGTGCCAACGCTCGCCCGAACCGCAGTTGTTGCTTTATCCGACTGTGTTTCACCTTTCGATGGTCCAATTCCACCAAACTGCGTAGCTGCCAACGTCGCGGCGGCAAGGCTGAGAAGATCGCGTCGGCGATGATTGATATTCTGGGGCATCTGAATTCCTCCGAATTGAATGGCCTGATACTTCTTGTGTTTTTCCGATCGAGCCCCCTACCCGGTCGACTGGATGAGCGCCTGCTGCTCCGTGGTCGTTTGCCGCCTTGCGGGCGTCACATGGATGCGATCTGGAGCGCTCGCGCTCTCAGCTCTCCAGATCGCGATCGTTTATCAATCCACTCCTGCCGGGTCGAATACCGCCAGGGAATCGATCGACAGTGCTTCGACGATCTCTTTCGTGGTCACGATCGCGCTGGCGTAATTCGGCATGTTGATTTCGAGCGCGGCGTGCATCATTTCGTCTGAGAAATCGGCGACGGCGTCCTTGACGACTGTGACGTCGTAACCGAGTTCAGCCGCAAAACGGACGGTCGCTTCGATGCACGTGTGTGCGATCAGTCCGATAACGATGAGCCGCTGGATGCCGTGCCTCTTGAGCTGCAAATCCAGGTCGGTGTTGGCGAAACCACTGGAGCACCAGTGTTCGCTGGCGACGATCTCGCCGGGCTCGGGCACAAATTCGGCTCGGAACTCGCCGCCCCAGGTGCCGAACTCGAAGCTCTTGTTTCTCCACGCCGCCCTCTGGACGGGTGCGACGTACTTCCAGGAGGCATAGTCGCCGGCACGGTACCGGTGATGCATGGCATAGAAGACCCGAAGCTTCGCTTCGCGGGCCGCACGCAAAACCTGCTGCATGTGCGGAACGCAATTGTTCGCTTCAGCCACGACTTTGATCCGCGGCCAGATCTTGCCACCCTCGGAAATGAAGTCGTTGTAAGGATCGACCACCAAGAGAGCGGTGACGTTCTTGTCATAGGAGGGGTAGGTCATGGGACTCTCCGTTGCGGCGGTCGCGCCGTCGCGGCGCTTCCGCGGTTGACGATCAGTTATTCGTAAGCGCAGCCCGCTCAATGCTGGCTGCGAACATGGGCGTCTCGCTCTGATTATGGGCGATCGAAGCTGGCTGACGCTGCGCGCGGAACAGGTCGAACGGAATGCCCTGCTTGCCGATGAACGCCATGAACTCATCCGTCGCGTACGACCGGACCCGGTTGGTGAACTCGCACTTCCCAGGCTCGATTTCCTTGGCGCTTAATTCCCAGGTCACGTGGATAGTGGTCCGGCCGGTTGGCGTGAACACGTCGGACGTCGAATCCAGGATCAGGTGGTTCTTCTGGCCGAGCGTCTCCACGTAGTGCTGCACCATCAGGCTGCCGCCGATGGTCTCGACGTTGATGGACATCCGCTTGCCATCCGGTGCGGTCGTGAAGCCCGCGGCGATGTGCGCTGGCGAACAGCCCTGATATTCCGTCTCGGACAGGTTGAAGCACCAGGTGGGAATGTCGATCTTCTGGATCGGCGCATTGATGATGGCGGTGAAGCTGGAATCGACGATCTGGTTGGTGGTCATGACTTGGTCTCCTCATAGAGTTTGCACGTCGTGGCGATTGTTTGAGGCCGCACGGCCCCGTTGCGAAAACCTGCGCGACGCAGTCGCAGGCTTTCGCTGGACGGAAACGGATTTCGTCGGGTAACTGGCGGGCCCGCCGGTCAGCGGGCCGCAGCAGTCTGTCGGATTTCAAACTAAGTTGATCGCCACATCGATATTGCCGCGCGTGGCCTTGGAATAGGGGCAAAGCTGCTCGGCATCCTTGACGAGCTGCTCCGCTACGTCACGCCCGACGCCCGGTAAACCGACATTGAGTCGGGCGCTGAGGGAGTAATTGTCGCTGCCGGCGAGATGCAGATGGACCTCGGCGTCGATGGCAACATCGGACACCGTCACCTTGCGCTTGCGAGCTGCGAGCCCGATCGCGCTTTCGAAGCATGCCGACCAGCCGGCCGCAAAAAGCTGTTCCGGATTGGTGCCGATACGCGACGAGCCGGGCGGCGAAATCTTGACATCGAGCCGGCCGTCGGAGCTGCGAGAAACGCCATTTTCGCGGCCGCCGATGGTGTGGGTTTTCGCCGTGTAGATCACCTTGCCGAAGTCCTCGGTGGCGTTCGCCTTGAGTTGAGTCATGGTTCTCTCCTATGGAGCGTTGTTGGATGCACGTTGTGGGCGCGCACGTCATGCGCGCAGAGGTTGTCAGGTCGATTTGCGGAGGGCTCTGAAGCCAGCCCGGACTTCTTCCGAGAAGGTCTTCGGCTGCTCCCAGGCGGCAAAGTGGCCGCCCTTTTCGAGCTTGTTGTAATGAATGAGCTTGGGGTAGGCGCGCTCCGACCAGCTCTGCGGAGCCTGGTAGAGCTCTTCGGGAAACGCGCTGACGGCGACCGGAATGGCAACATGCTTCGGAGCAAAGAACGGAAGCTTGCTTTCCCAATAAAGGCGCGCTGAAGATACCGCTGTGTTCGTCAGCCAGTAGAGCGTCACGTTGTCGAGGATGTCGTCCCGCGTGAGGCCCTCAGACTGCCCGTCGAACACGCGTGTGATCAGCGCCAGGCTCCGCGCGTCGTGGTCGAGCATCCAGGCCGCAAGGCCGGCAGGAGAATCTGCAAGCGCGTACAGCGTCTGCGGACGACCTGCCATCTCTTGGGCGTAGCCAAGACCGTGCTTGTAGAAGAAATCGAGCTGGTCATAGGCGCGTTTCTCGTCGTCCGAGAGGCCAGACACCGCCGGTCCGCCGTGGAGCGCCTTTTCGACGTCGTCGGGAACGGTGGCGGGCATGTTGGTGTGAATGCCAAGCAATTCGGGCGGCGCCAAAAGCGCCATCTGCTCGGTGACCGCATTGCCCCAATCGCCGCCTTGCGCGACGAACTGCGTATATCCAAGGCGCTTCATCAGCACGACCCAGGCGCGTGCAATGCGGATGGGATCCCAGCCGAGTTCGGTCGGCTTCCCTGAAAACCCGTGACCGGGCAGCGACGGGATCACGAGGTTGAACGCATCCGAAGCACTTGCGCCGTGCGCCGTGGGGTTGGTCAAAGGATCGATGATCTTCAGCTGTTCGATGATCGAGCCGGGCCAGCCGTGCGTGACAATCAGCGGCAGCGCATTTTCGTGCTTGGAACGAGCATGGATGAAGTGGATTTCGACGCCATCGATCATCGTGGTGAACTGCGGCAAGGCGTTGAGGCGTGCTTCAACCTTGCGCCAGTCATGGTCTGTCTGCCAGTAGCGCACGAGACGCTTGATGGTCGCCAGCTGCACGCCCTGCGATTGGTCGCCGACGATCTCCCGTTCCGGATACTTCGTCGCCGCTAGGCGCCGGCGCAAATCGACGAGTTCGCCCTCGGGCACATGGATGCGGAATGGTTTGATTTCAGAGGCCGGGGCAGCCGAGGCTGAACGGCGCGTCAGCAAATTGGACACACCGGCCGCAACCATCCCTTTCGCCATGGCCCCTAGGAGTTCGCGCCGATCGAGGTTCGCGGGATTTAAATCTGTTTGCCAGCTCATCTTGCATCTCCCTGTTGTTGGCCGGCGACGCTGGCCGATTTCCTCGGTCGGCAATTCGCTGGCGGTGGAGACAGGTTGATGCAGACAGCCCAGAATTGCTCGTTATGGATTGTTAGATTTCGTTAGAGTCGACACAATTTGGCGCGGGGCTGAATGCTACCTAACATATTGGTATGCATTGAGAATTTAAGTTGAACGTGCCCGTGTAAGCCGACGGGTGGTCCAATCCCAGTTTTGGTCCAAATCAATGCGCGGCGATTGGGCACTCCGTCCGGAGGCAGAGCACCACGCGCGAAAGCTTGAACGTTGAGTTCGCTTTGGAGGCCGGATTTCTGGGTGCGTAGGCCGATTGCCTTTGCTAATTTGCGTCTTGCAAAATCACGATGCGCGCCGCCAAGAACAACGCCGAAAGATGACGACAGCGCAGGACAACGAGATCATTCTGTTCGGTCCTTTCCGCTTGAATCCGGCCGAGCGACTGCTTACCAAAAATGGCGTGCGCGTAGAGCTACGCGGGC
>VAZG01000198.1 GCA_005885285.1 Alphaproteobacteria bacterium
ATTGTGGCTAAAAATGTCATAGCGTGGTGCATTTTCGGGACGATCCACGGCAACATTACGGCTGTCAGCCCTAACTCTCACGGGACGCTGGCATCCGGCTGGACCAGTCCCAATTCCGGGCAAGCATCGGCATAATCGGCAAAAACGAGCAAAAGGAGACGTCATGACAAAGGGCTCAAAAGTAATAGGCGTCGAACTTCTTGCCTGCGATGCCGGCTGGCGAAACTACCATTTCGTCAAGCTCACGACCGACGACGGCGTCGTCGGCTGGAGCGAATTCGACGAGGGTTTCGGCTCTCCCGGCATTGGCGCCGCGATCCAGCGCCTTTCGGTGCGCGTGGTCGGGCAGAACGTGTTTCAGCATGAGCGGATCTATGCGGAGCTGTTCGCGGCGACGCGGCCGGCGGCCGGCGGTGTGGTCGCGCAGGCACTGGGCGCGATCGAAAACGCCCTGCTCGACGCCAAAGCCAAGCATCTCGGTGTGCCCTGCTACGAATTGCTCGGCGGCAAGATCCGCGACCGCATTCGCGTCTACTGGTCGCATTGCGCCACCTGGCGCATCAACCATCCGAGCTGGTACAAGCCGCCAATCGAGAGCCTCGATGACGTGAAGGCAATCGGACGCGAAGTGCGCGAGAAGAAATTCACGGCGCTAAAGACCAACATCTTCACCTACGACAACGGCAGGCCGACGGGCTGGCGGCCCGGCTTTGGCACGCCGTTTGCGCCCGAAATCAATGTCGAGCGAAAGGTATTGCGCGACCTGCGTATGCACCTCGAAGCGATTCGCGATGGCGCGGGGGCCGATGTCGATATCCTGCTCGACCTCAATTTCAATGCCAAGACCGAAGGCTATCTGAAAATACTGCGCGCGATCGCCGACCTCGATATCTTCTGGATCGAGATCGATAGTTTCAATCCGGAAGCGCTCGGGTTTATCCGCCGGCAAAGCCCGCATCCGATCTCATCCTGCGAAACGCTGTTGGGCCTGCGTGAATTCCTGCCCTATTTCCGCGAGCAGGCGGTGGACGTCGCGATCATCGACACGCCCTGGAACGGGGTGTGGCAATCGATGAAGATCGCAGCCGCAGCCGAACACCACGAAGTGAACGTCGCGCCGCACAATTTCTATGGCCACCTCTGCTCGATGATGAATGCCCATTTCAGCGCGGCGGTGCCGAACCTGCGCATCATGGAAACCGATATCGATCGCCTGGCATGGGACCACGAACTCTTCACCCACGTTCCCGATATCCAGGACGGCCATCTCATCATTCCGGACCGACCCGGGTGGGGCACCGAGCCCAATGAAGAAGGACTGCGCGCGCACCCGCCGAGGCACGGCGGCGGACTTTTGAATTACGGCCGGAAAGTCTCGTAGGTCGTCGGTGCGCGTGTGACAGGCTCCATTTGTTAATTAGTTCAAACGATCGAAAGGCGGATTGCCGTAACCTGCCCCCTCGCGAGGCGAGATCGAGTCGACAATGCTCAAGTGTTTGGAGTTGCGAATACAGGCCGCTTTACGGAAATGCGGTCATCGCTGCGAAGTCGACGGGTGCTGTTCCCGATGACATCGACGCAAAAACCATCGCGATCAGAAACACGATCGCTAAAATCGAGTAGCCAATAAGGATCGCCGTGTCGCGACTTCGGACTTCAGGTTTGGCGAAGCGGGGCTGTTGTGCGATTTCCATTGTATAATCTCCAATAAAATGTCCTTGGGACTAACGGGCGCAAACTACGCGCTCGACGTTTCGAGCTCCCTGAAACTATTTTTTAACACTGCCGCAAGATGTGAACTTTGTCACAGTCGCCCATACAAATCGCAGTGACTGCGGCAAACATACGAACGCGTCTTTTCGTTTTTGCGACAAAGGCTCGATCGATTCTTGTGGCATGGGCACAAATTCAGAGCGCTACATCACGCAAAGGATCGCACTGACAAGGCGATCAATCGCGCAAATGAACCCTAACGCGTTATCGGATTGGCGGGCTGCTCAGGCTCAGGCGCCACCGGAGCGGGCTCGATCGGAGTTTTGGGCTCGGTCGGCCTTACCTCTGCACCGACCGCGTGCGCCGCTTCGCCTGTGGTTTTGTAAGTGGCGACCTCGGCCGTCTGCACCTTCGGGCGGGTCCACGGACCGTGGTCGACAATCAGCATCGCTAAAACACCAAGCGCCGCGACCACGAGCGCAACTATCGCGGGATGGGCCATCAACGACGTCGGTTCGTCCAAATGGTTCTTGTTCATCTGGATATCCGATTTGGCGTTTTGCTCTTGACGGGACAATTCGCAGGCCGCGCGAAAGGTTCCGAAACCGGACTGTCGGTTCCTCACCTGCGGCGATGCAAAACCAAAAAGGCCAACATCGCTGTGGGCCTTGTCCCAACAGCCGGACGCCGGCGCGATTTTTCATATCGATATTTCATATCGAACCGACATGCACGTCGATCTTGGAATAGCTCGCGAGAAACCTGCAAGGTCGACGCTTCACACCCTGAACAACTTGGCGTAATGCGCTTTTATTTCCTCACTCTGCGCCAGCACCGCGGCGGGATCGGATTTGAGCAACTTCAGCGCCGATAGCGGCGGGTGGCCGGGCTTCTCCTTGACCTGTGAATGGAAGGAGCGGTGTGCGAAATTGTCGACCAACAACTGCTGGAATTCCGCGCTGAAGAAGAAACTCTGGAACAGCCGCGCGGCATTCGGATTGGGCGCGTTGCGGAATATACCCGAAGGAACGATGATGAGTGGTGAGCCTTCGGTGGCATAGACTACCTCGACCGGCTTGCCTTGGTCCTTGAGCAACAGAAGATTATAGTCGTTGCCGTCAGCCATCACGGCGCGCTCGCCCAACAACAGCTTCTTCGGCGGGTCCGCCGCAGATTGCACCTGCAGCACTTTCTGCTGCGCGAGCTTCTCGAAATACGACCAGCCGAGTTCACGCGACAGCACGAATGTCGCGGTCATGATCGCGCCTGAATAGCCGGGATGCGCCTTGACGATTTTGCCCTGCCATCTCGGATCGAGCAGATCGGCATAGCTCTTTGGCGCGTCTTCCGGCTTCACCAGATTGCTGTTGTAGCCAATGGCTTCGATCCAGCCGCACGAAGTCGCCCACAGTCCATCAGGGTCAAATTGATCCGCCGGAAAATATTTCGCGACATCGTCGGACAAATAAGGCGCGAGCCAGTCTTTCGCCTTCCAGTCGAGATAATGCGCGGGATCAGTCGAATTGGCGACATCGACCGCGTGGATACCGCTGGCCTGTTCCTGCGCGATCCGTTGATAGATCCGCTCGGCGCCGGAGCGCTCGACATGCACCGTGATGCCGGGGTATTTGGCTTCGAACGCCTTGCCGAGGCGTTCGGCGACATTTAGCTCGAGCGCGGAATAATAGGAGACATTACCCTCGTTGCGCGCGGCTTCGATCAATTCGGGCGTCACTGCGGCTCGCGGCGGTGCAGCCGCCCTTGCCGGCTCGGCAAACAGCGCGCCGGCCGCAAGCGCGGTGGAGGTCTTGAGCACATCGCGCCGTGACCAGTTGCGATCTCGCATGGCGTTTCCCGCATGTTGCGCGCCGCCCTCGGGAACGGTCGCGATGAATAGGGTTGCAGTATGGCATGTGCCGGCGCGCGTCGCGGCTCATCTGTTTGATCAATGCCCTACCCCTTCAACTTGCCTGCATATGGCGGGTTCGCCATCGACGCAGGACCGTGACAGCCAGCAGTGCGGTCACTGCGTCGAGCATGGCGACAATGATGAACACTGAGGTCCAACTACCGGTCGTCTGCTTGAGAAACGCCGCAGCGGGTCCACCCAGAATCGAACCTACTCCTTGCGCGACATAGAGAAAACCATCGTTCGTCGCGGCATATTTCGGTCCGAAGGTGTCGGTCAGTGTCGATGGAAAGAGCGAGAAAATTTCGCCCCAGCCAAAAAACACCAGACCTGTCAGCACAACGAACAACGCCGGTCGATCGATAAAGGCGAACAAAACAAGGATCGCAGCGCATTCCAGCGAGAACGCGAGCGCCATCGTCGTTTCGCGGCCAATTTGGTCCGAGACCCACCCGAAGAAAGGTCGCGTCAATCCGTTAGTAAACCGCGACAGCGTCAACGACAGCGGCAGCGCGGCCATACCGAAAACCAGCGCCTGCGCTACCTTGTATTCGTTAGCGAACGGCCCGACATTGGATACGACCATAAGACCGCTGGTCGACATCATGCTCATCATCATAAACAGCAGCCAGAACGTCGGAGTTTTCAGCATTTCCGCCGGCGTATAGCTGCGCGTCGATTGCATTGTGCCGGCCGAGGTGGGGGAATAGCCATCCGGTTGCCACCCTTCGGCGGGAACGCGCAGCCATTGTGCGGCGATAACGCCAATGATGCCTTGGATGGCACCCCATACAATAAGCGTATGAGCGTAGCCGTCGCTCTTGATCATGCTGTCGATGGGAAAGCTGGTGAAGATCGCGCCAAAACCGTAGCCCGCGGCGGCGAGACCTGTTGCCAGCCCGCGTCGGTCCGGGAACCAGCGCACCATCAGGCCTATAACTCCAACGTAGATGATGCCGGTTCCAAAACCGCAGATGAAGCCGTAGGTGAAGTAGAGCGCCCAAATGCTATTGACGTAGCTGGACAGAATCCAACCACCGCCTGACATCAGCGCACCGACCGTAATCAAGAGTCGTGGGCCAAAGCGATCGACCAGATAAGCCTGCAGCGGCGAGCACCAGGTCTGCAGAATAATGAGAAGCGAGAATGTCCATTGCAATTCAGGAAGCGTCGTTCCGAGCTTTTGATTGAGTGGTCCCGTAAATAAGGTCCACACATATTGCGGTGACGAGATCGCCATCATGGCGATCAGGCCGAGAACGAGTTGACTCCAGCGGTTTCCGTACCAACCGGCCGAAATCGTTGAAGTTGCAATCGCCACGACACCCCTCTGTTTACCCGATCGAGTTCAATCCGACAGAATACCCATTATTGGTATCACGTTAGTCGACCGCAATATCGAAAAACCGCCG
Source organism: Alphaproteobacteria bacterium (assembly GCA_005885285.1). Lineage (GTDB taxonomy): Bacteria > Pseudomonadota > Alphaproteobacteria > Rhizobiales > Xanthobacteraceae > Bradyrhizobium. The sequence continues at coordinate 5,035 of VAZG01000198.1, forward strand.
GCTGGGATTAGGTGCACCGCACAGGCGGTCGGCGTCCAAATCGCTACCCCGACGTTGAGCCCTTGCCCGCGCGTTCTCCCGATGACCAAATGCCGTAAAAACGGCGAACCAGAATGGCTCGGATGAGCCGACGGCCGGCGCTTCGCTACCAGGCGGCGTACCGGTCTGGCATTCTAAATGTGCGAACTCCGCTCTGACGCCGGTAAATGGAGGAAGAAATGACACGGAGCGATGTCCTGATCATTGGTGCCGGTCCGACGGGCCTCGTGCTCGCGCTTTGGCTAACCAGGCTCGGCGTCAAAGTGCGCATCGTCGATAAGACCGCCGAGCCAGGCACGACCTCGCGGGCGCTGGCGGTACAAGCGCGCACGCTTGAACTCTACCGGCAACTCGATCTTGCGGACGCCGTGGTCACCGAGGGCCACCAGGTTCCGGCAGTCAATCTCTGGGTCAGGGGGGAGCCGAAGGCCCAGATTTCGCTGGCGGCTATGGGCTCCGGCCTGACGCCCTACCCGTTCCTGCAGATCTTTCCCCAGGACGAACACGAGCGGTTGCTGATCCAGCGGCTGGACGTCCTCGGCGTCACGATCGAGCGGCGGACCGAGTTGATCAGCTTCGCCAATCGCGAGGACCGCGTGCTGGCGAGGCTGCGCGGCCCTGACGGCGAGGAGCGCGATTGTGAGACAAGCTACATCGCGGGCTGCGACGGCGCGCGTTCGGCTGTCCGGGAAGCAATCGGCACCGGCTTTCCCGGCGGCACCTATCGCCATCTCTTTTATGTCGCCGACGTCGAGGCCAAAGGCGCTGCACTGAATGGCGAGTTGCATGTCGATCTCGACGAGGCCGATTTCCTCGCCGTGTTCCCGCTATCGGGACAAGGACGTGCGCGACTGATCGGAACGGTGCGCGACGAGCGCGCGGACCGCGCCGATACGCTGACGTTCAACGACATCAGAGGACGCGCGATCGAGCAGATGAAGGTGACGATCGCGAAGGTCAACTGGTTTTCGACCTATCACGTGCATCACCGGGTCACCCAGCATTTCGGCAAAGGCCGCGCTTTCCTCGCGGGCGACGCCGCACACATCCATAGCCCGGCCGGCGGCCAAGGCATGAACACAGGGATCGGTGACGCCATCAATCTCGCCTGGAAACTGGCGGCGGTCGTGGCCGGCCGCGCTCCCGAGAGCCTGCTCAACAGCTATGAAACCGAGCGGATCGGCTTTGCTCGGCGGCTGGTCGCGACCACCGACCGCGCATTCAGCTTTGCGACCGCCGAAGGCCGGCTTGCAGACATCGCGCGCATACGCCTCGCGCCGCTAGTGATCCCGGCGGCGTTCGCATTCGAAACGGTGCGCAGATTTGCGTTCCGCACCGTCTCGCAGATCATGTTGAATTACCGCGACGGCCCCTTAAGCCGTGGCGTGGCCGGAAACGTGCACGGCGGCGACCGCCTGCCATGGGCCCCGATCGACGGAGTAGACAATTTCGCTTCATTGACCGCGATGGATTGGCAAGTCCATGTCTATGGCTCGGCCAGCCCGGCACTTACGGCATGGTGCGCCCGCCAAAACGTCCCACTCCATGCGTTTCCGTGGCGATCCGAATATGAGGCAGCCGGCCTTGCGCGCAATGCGCTCTATCTGCTCAGACCGGACACTTATGTCGCGCTGGCTGATGCCACCGGCGATCCCGATACGCTTGATCGCTACTTCGCGGATATGGTCATTCGGCCCGCGCCGTCGATAACATCGGCCTGATCGCGATCAATCCGGCGGCACAATCGCATTGCTCGGCGTCGGGCGGTCGGTGATCTGCTGGCCGAAAAGGCTGCCGATCAATTCGACCGCCGTGCGGGCGGTGCGGCCGCGTTCATCGAGGAATGGATTGAGCTCGACGATATCGACCGACCCGACCACCCCGGAATCGTGCAGCATCTCCATGATAAGATGCGCTTCCCGATAGGTCGCTCCGCCGGGTACAGTGGTGCCGACGCCGGGAGCAACCGCCGGGTCAAGGAAGTCGACGTCGAAGCTGACATGCAACACGCCATCGCGGGCGCGCACCTTGTCGATCACGCGGCGGATCAACACACCAACGCCGAACTCATCGATCGCCCGCATGTCGGCGATGTTGACGCGGCGGTCGCGCAGCAGCTCCTTCTCCAGTTTATCGATCGAGCGCGTGCCGAACAGCTCCAGCCGATCCGCATCGATCGATGCGCGCGGCTGTTCGCCTAACAAGCCGTCGAGCCCATCCTCGCCGCACAAGAATGCCGCCGACATTCCGTGCATGTTGGCCGTTAGCGTGGTCGCCGGCGTGTTGTAGTCCGCATGCGCGTCGAGCCAGAGCACGAATAGCTCCCGCCCGGTCTCGCTGCAATGGCGCGCCATGCCGTTCACCGAACCCATCGACAGCGTGTGGTCGCCGCCGAGAAACATCGGGAGTGCGCCCGAGTGCGCAAGCTCATAGCTGCGCCGGCTCACGGCCCGGGTCCAGTGCTGGATTTCCCGATAATAGTTCGCGTTTCTGGGCGGCACGTCGGTCAGATCGGGCGTGCCGTTGATGGAAAGATCGCCGTGGTCGGCCACCTCAAAACCGAGGGTCTCAAGCAAAGTCAAAAGGCCGGCGGTTCTAAGCGCCGCGGGACCCATCAAGGTGCCGCGCTGCGATGCGCCCATATCGATGGGGGCACCCAGCAGCGCAATGCGTTTGGTCCCAGCTTTGCCCACAAGCCCTCCGGGAAAATGGCGGCGCAGGCCAAGGTAACAGAGATTCTCTCCGTCGGTTTCGTTAGCCTTGGTCTTGCCTGTGGAACAAATTGATCTCTTTCCGTCTCTGGAGAGCGAGCGTCCCAGCCGACTGGCTGTCAGGCTGCCGCGCCCGCCGCCGGGGCGGTCACCGGCGCCGCCAGAAACTGGCTCTCGAACGCCGGAGCTGGCATCGGTCGGCCGAAGTAATAACCCTGGCCCTGCTCGCATCCCATCTGCATGAGAAGGTCGGCGGTAGCCCGGCCCTCGATGCCCTCCGCTATCACCGACAGGCCGAGTTGCCGGCTGAGACCAATGGTCGAGCTGACGATTGCCGCATCGTCCGGATCGGTGAGCAGGTCGAACACGAACGACCTGTCGATTTTGAGTCCATCGAGTGGGAATTTCTTCAGATAGCTCAAGCTCGCATAGCCGGTGCCGAAGTCGTCGAACACGGTGCGCACGCCAAGTTCCTGAATTCGGAAAAACGTATCAAGTACCCTCTTCTCGTCGAGAAGCAGAATATCCTCGGTCAGTTCGAGTTCGAGCAGCGAGGGCGTCAGCCCGGTGACTGCAAGCACTTTGGCGACGGAGCTGGCAAGATCGCCGGACTGCAATTGTGAGGGTGAAAGATTGACGCTCACGCGAATGCTACGCCCGGCAATTTCCCAGGCCCTGGCCTGCCTGCAGGCGGTTTCCAGCACCCAACCGGCGACCCGCTCGGAAATCGAGGCAGTATTCACCACCGGCATGAACTCCGCAGGCGAAACGAGGCCGCGTTCCGGATGACGCCATCGGATCAGCGCTTCCGCGCCGATCAGACCGCCGTCCAACAGGCGGACCTGCGGCTGATAGAACAGCTGGAACTCTTCTCGTTCGATCGCAAGCGCCAGTTCGGCTTCCAGCTTCAGCCGCGCTTCAAGCTCCTGCCGAATGGAGTTCTCGAATATCATATAGCCGCCGCGCCGAGCCGCCTTGGCACGACAGAGGGCCAGATGACCGTTACCGAGCAGCTCGTCCGCCGTTCGCCCTCCCTCCGGATGGACGGCCATGCCGATAGTGACGCTGACGCGGTGCAGCCGCGTTCCCGCCGGCAGCGGGCTATCGAACGCAGCCGCAATCCGCTCGCAGAATTGCTTGACTGTCTCGGCGTGCGCACCGCGCGGAATGGCGATGGCAAACTCGTCGCCGCTAAGGCGCGCAACGATGCCCTCGCCTCTTTCGGAGCTTAGCCGCTCAGCGACGGCGCGCAGCACGAGGTCGCCAAACGCATGGCCCAACATGTCGTTGAGTTGCTGGAAGCCGTCGAGGCCGAGCACCAGCAGGGCTGCCGCCCCTGGCCGTTCGCCCGCTAACTTGATCATGGCGTCGAGCCGGGCGTGAAGCGTCGTTCGGTTCGCAAGCCCGGTGAGTACGTCGTGCTCCGCAAGATATCGAATGCGCTCGGCTTCCCGCTTTCGTACCGAAATGTCACGCAGCACGGCGCCATATTGCACCTCGTCGGCGCCTTGCCAGCCGGAGAAGCACGCCTCGACCGTGAAGACTTCGCCGTTCTTTCGGCGTCCTTCGAATTCCGTCACCCTACCACCGGGCACCAGCGAGTCCGCGCGTACCGCATCCCGGATTGAAAAAGAAGAGATGCCTTCGCCGCTGTCGGCGCAGATCGCATCGAACGGACGACCCATCATTTCCGCACGCTGATAGCCGAAAATCGAGGTCGCACCGGGATTCCATACAGTGATCAGATAATTTGAGTCGGTGCATATCAGGCCGTCGCCCAGCGACATCGCGATGCGTTGAAAGCGGCGTTCGGCAACGCGGCTCAGCAGATCCCTGAAATCGATTTCATCGAGCGCGATGGCCGCGAGGTAGACCGCAATCGCGGTATGGAGCAGCGAGGTATCGAGTACGAGCGGCATTTCTGTCTGCAGCACGATCGCGACCGCCTCGACCAGGGCGGCCATTGCGGCAAGCAGCAGAACTCGCCTGCTTGCGCCGAGGCGGCGCCAGGTGATCAACATCACCAACGAAATGGCGCATAGCCCCAACAATGTGGCTGCGTCGGAGGTCGCGTGCAGGGTGCGGTTCTGCAGGATGGATTCCGCCGCCAGGGCTTGAAGTATCGGGCCCGAAACGATCCGGCCGTTTGGGATGCTGAAGCGATCGCCCAATTCCAGGGCCGTACCGCCAACGATGATCTTCTTGCCCCTTAGATTTGCGAGCGTGTCCTCCTTGCCGCGCAGCACGTCGATATAGGACACTTTCGGAATCGATGTGGCGCTGATACCGAAATCGATCAGGAAGGGGACGCCGCGCTCCGTGTATCGGCCCGCCAGCACAGCGGCCATCGAGGGAACAAGCTGCCCTGCGAGGCTTTCCCCAAAGGGGTAATGTCGGACAAGCCCATCTGGTTCGACCGCGACGTTTACGATTGCCGACCACGAATGATCGGCGAATTGCTTCAGCGGACGATTAATGTGGACTGCGGCATTGCTGCCGGGTTGCTTGAACGACGGCAAGACGACCGATCCGCCGCCGTCGGCAAGCGCATCGACAAAATCCAGATCCGACGATGGTTCGGACGGCGTGCTAAAATCGATGTCGAATGCAATGTCGCGCACGCCGGCGCTTTCCAGCCGCCTGATGAGCTCGGCGTGCAGCCATCGCGGCCACGGCCAGACTCCGATCTTTTCAATCGATGTGGCATCGATCGCAACAATGACGATCTCGCCGCTCGCGTTGCGCGTCTGCCAGGCGAAACGAAGGTCGGTCAGAGCGTTGCGGATTACGCCGTGCCAGCCGGACAACAGCACCGCCGCCAGCGCAAGCGCGACAAGAATATGTGGCCGGTATTGCTTCAAGTTTATCCCCCTGCGCACCACGTTACTGCCGAAGTGCGCCCCCTTCTTGCGCCGCTCGCATCAGCGACTAATGTTTGGCATTTCCCCTGCCATTGCCGTTGCCGACCCCGCCGTTGCCGTTTGCTCCGTTGCCATTTCCGGATTGGTTTGCCGGAGCCATGACGGAAGCGACGGTCGATGCCATGCCTGACGCGCCGGGATTACCTGCCGCGCTATCAGTTGCGCCGGAATTGCCCTGGCTCAGACCGCTTGCGCCGCCTGCGCTTGATTGGGTGGCGCTCCAGACCGTGTCATTGCCCGACGCGTTCTTCGTCGAGCCGCGCGCGACGGCCTCGTGGGCGAGGCCGTGCGTGACCTTCTGAAAATTCAAACGGACTTCGCCGAGCGCGGTCGAGATGCGCACTCCCTTCGGCCCGCCGGACGTATCACCGGAAGCTTGCTGCAGCTTGGACGGCCCAGCGCCTATCTTGATCGCGCCGATATGGCCGAGTGCGTGGATGAATTTCTCATTGGCGGCGTTGCGGGGAGCGAAGAGGCCGGACTTGGGCACAGGGATGCGATCGATCGAGGACGCGCGCGGTTTGCCTTGTTCGATCGGATTGAACGTGCCCGAGCCGCTCAGAACAAGACCGGGTTTGCCATGCGCGAAGGCGGTCGCGACCTGACCGGGCATGACTTGCGCGATCTGGCCCGACTTGAAATCCGAAACTTCGACCTGCCCCCGGCGCACGTCGACGCTGGTACTGGCTGCCTTGACGGTTACGCTGAACTGCGTGCCCTTGACGACGGCGGCAAGATAAGGCGTCTCGACCTCGAAATGCTTGACGTTGCGCTTCTCGACCTCAAGAAGGATCGAGCCGGCCTGTTGAACGATCGTCGTCGACAGCCCTTCTTTCTTTTCCGCCGGCAAACCGATCACTGAATTCGGCGAGATCAGGATCGTTTCCTCACCGCGTACCAGCAGAACGCGCCCGGTGCGCCCAGTGCGGATGGTGTCGCCGGGCTTCAATATCTCTTCGTGGCTGAGGGAAACCTGCTCGGCGCCCGTCGTGGTGACCCACACTTCACCGGAGGATTTGCTAACCGACCACGCCCCGTTTTCGGCGGCGCGTGCGCTCGAGGCCGCTCCCAGAACCAGTGCCATCGCTAAGACGCACCGCAACATGCCAGCCTGATACACGGGTGCCTCTCCGCCCAGTTTTACTGCCTGGCTCCGAGGCTTACTGGAAATGTTTCAAGATAGAATTATTGCATAGCGCCGAGTTCAGTGACCGCATTAACCATTCATCAACCATAAAAAACTATGAAAAATCATGGGGCTAACAATACTCTCGGGGTTCGCGCGGCGCGCTCCGTTGAACTACGGGCAGGGAACGCCGCCAGCAGTGACGAAGCGGCATCGCCGTACCATTAGCTTCGCTATGACAAGCCTGGCCCTGGTATCGTTCGGCTTGCCGGCAGCCAATGCACAGCAGGCGAACCAGCCAGGCTTTGATCCGAGACAGACCGAAAGGCGCTTTGATGCGTTGGAATCCGGTCAGACGCAGCCAACACGGCCCGGTCTGAGTTTGCCGCAGCTCGCGCTGCCGGCAGTCGGAGCCGACACCCGGCCGAGTTTCGATCTGCGCGACGTGGTCCTGACCGGCGGCCGGGCGATACCACGGGCCGAGTTGATAGGGACCTATCAACCTTATCTCGGAAAGAAAGTCTCCCAGGCCGACCTCGCGGCGATCGCGGGTGCGATCAGCGATCTCTATCGGGCGGCCGGATTTCACCTGAGCCGGGCGATCGTCCCGCCGCAGGACATCAGAGATGGACGGGTTCGTATCCAGGTGATCGAAGGCAGCGTCACCGAAGTAGCGCTGCGAGGCGACGGCGCCGAGCAGTTCGGGATCCGGCCCATGCTGGGCCCGCTGCTCGCCGAACGCCCCTCGCGACTAGCCACACTGGAGCGACAACTGCTCCTCATCAACGGCCGGCCAGGAGTTCGCATCGTCGACGCGGCGATCGAGGAGATTGGCGGCCCGACCGGCCGCTTCCGCCTCGTCGTCTACGTGAAGACCTGGCACATCTTCACTTCGTTGGGGATCGACAATCTAGGTTCGTCTTCGGTTGGCCCTTGGCAGACCTATGCGACCGCCGCCTTCAATTCCTATCTGCTGCCCGGCGACACGCTGGCGCTCAATCTCTCGACCACGGCCAACGATCCCAGGGAGCTTGCTTTCGGCCGATTGTCCTATGATGTCCCGGTCGGTACCGACGGGTTGCGGATCGGGACGTCTGCGCTCTACAGCGACGTCCGGCCCGGCGACGAGAGGCGGCTTTACAACGACAGCACAAGGACCGAAGCCTTCGAGGTCCGCGCCAGCATTGCCGCGCTGCAGTCGCAGCGATCTTCGCTGACGCTCACTGCGGCCGCCGACTTCAGCGACGTCTCGGAACGCGACATGTTCGGCCCGATCTACAACGATCACATCCGCACCCTGGGCCTGACCTCGGATTACCGATTGCAGGACAATATCGGCGGCAACAACTACGTGACGCTGGCGTACCGTCAGGGTCTCGACATTTTCGGCGCCTCGCGCTTTGGCGAGGATCTGGTGTCGCACGACGGTGCGTCGGCCAATTTCTCCGTTCTTGACCTCTGGTTCACGCGCTACCAGGCACTGTCCGACGTCTGGTCGGTAAAGGCGGCGGGGGCCGGCCAGATCGCTTCCGGCCCGTTGTTCACTTCGCAACAATTCTATCTTGGAGGTGCGAACTTTGGGAGGGGCTATGGCAGTGCCGAGATCAGTGGCGACAACGGCATTGCCGGCTCGTTCGAACTTCGTTTCGATCAGAAGCTGAACTTTCGATATCTGAGCGGCTATCAGCTCTATGGCTTCGTCGACGCCGGCGCGGCCTGGAATGACGGCTACAGCATCAACAACGGTCTTTCGCTGACTTCGGCCGGCGCCGGCGTGCGCTTCTTCCTGGGGGATGATTTGCGGGCGGATATCGGCGTGGCCTTCCCGTTGAGCTACCGAGCGCCGGACAATGAACGGCGCAGCGCACGCCTGCTGTTCTCGTTGTCGAACGCGCTCAAACTCTGCCCGGAGATCGCGCGCGGGCACCGCCTCTAGATCGGGTTCCAGCCGGCTGAGCAGGTACTTTTCTGTGCCGCATGTCATGGCGCGAGGGAACCAAACTTGCCTAAAGTTAATTTAGCTCCCGCGGTAGGCAGCCTCGACCTGTCACGGCCAATCACCATCTATTCAACTAGAGGTGAGCAGGAGGAAACGGTGAAGAGGGCAATAGCGATGTTTGCCTGCCTTTGCGTTCTCGCGGGCGGCGAATATTTTGCCATCAGCAAATGGGCCATCCGGCACCAAACGCTGAACCTCTTTGACGCGACGCGGCATCGGCCGGTCTCGGTCGATGTGGCGGTGCGTCGCGATTACGAGATGAAGGCGAACAACGGCTTCTGGAAACTTCCGATCGCCATCATCAGCAACGGCAATACCGTCAGGAATACCGAATATTCTTTTCTCGCCAACGTGCTCGCGGCGCGCGGCTATCTGGTTGCCAGCATCCAGCAGGACCTGCCGAGCGATCCGCCGCTGATGACCAAGATTGGTATGCCCTATGTTGGCCGCATCGGAGTTTACCAACGCGGCGAAGCCAATATCCTGTTTGTGGTCGGCGAATTGCAAAAATTGCAGCCCAACGCCGACTACGATCATTTGACGCTGGTCGGGCATTCCAATGGCGGTGACGTTGCCATGTATTGCGCCAAACAACATCCCGAACTGGTATCTAAGGTCATCACGCTGGACAATCTGCGCGTCCCATTCGTACTCAATGACAACTTGAAGATCCTTTCGTTTCGCTCGAAGGACCCGAACTTCAGAACCGATCCCGGCGTGCTGCCGACCCCGGAGCAAGCCAAGGAGGGAGGTATCGATATTATCAATACCGGCGCGCAGCATACCCAGCTGAGCGATCGCGGCCCTGATTCTGTGAAAGAGAAAATCCAGGCGACGCTCAACCAATTTCTAGGCGACAGTGGAACCAGCGACCTTGCGCCGGCGCAGACCACGCGGCCGATGATCGCCAACCCCGGTGACTATTGAAATTCCAGATCTTCCAAAAATGCAAATCCCTGCCGGCCTGAACCGACAGGGATCAGCAGAAAGGATGACGGACGGCGAGCGCGATTTCCCGGTGGTCCGTCATGGACCTGCGCCTTGAATTCAAATCCCAGGCGCTGTGCGATGCAAGATTATTTTGTGAGCATGTTCGAGCGTGGTCCCGGAACCTGCGTCCGGGCTAGAATTTGCCTTTGGACGCGTCCTTGGCGGCAGACATGACGCCGCCGGTGATCTGCCTCATATGATCGCCCGCGTTGGTGAATTGGCTGCGCAAGAATTCCGATTGAATGCGCATCGCCTCCTGCAGATCCGTGGCGTGAACCAGCTTTCGCGCGTGCTCGAAAGCTGCCTTCATATTCTGTTCGGTAAAGGACAGCGCCTGCTTGGAGATTTCGCTGCCCGCGCCCGGGACGGACGTCATCGATTTGCTGGCGGCGTCAAAGAACATTCCGAACGCCTTTTCCGCCTGATCGATGGTCTTTTCGGCGAGCTCACGCAATTCGGCCGGGACTTCCAGTTTCGGTTCGATCATGGTCGCTATCCTCCGATATTGTCCGAGCATTAGCACGTTTGCGGACGGTCCGGTCCGAAAAACGTCGACAGACGGTCGAGGCGGCCGGTCGCGAGCTCTTACCACAGTCCCTGGCATGCGATGGCAGCGAGCCAACCTTTCCAAGCGACACGCTTGGAACCCACGCCTGCGTCGTAGGTTCTAGTTCCTGCATCACCCACATTCAAAGCAGGAGCTTTCCCATGCTATCCAAGCTTGCACTCTCGGCCCTCGCGGTCGCCGCGCTGGTGGGAATGACGTCGGTTGCGCCGGCGCAGACACAACCGGCCCCCGGCGCATCGAGCGAAGGCAATGTCGGACCTGGCGCTACCAATCCCCGAATGAAATCCCACAAGATGAAGACCAGCATGACTTCCCACAAGATGAAGACCAGCAAGATAAAATCCAGCACCACGACCGGAATGTCGCGCAATCGTTCCGGCCAGCAAAATACTAACCCGGGTACCGAGAACCGCAGCGGCGGCAAATATTGAGAACAGCTTTCCGGTGAATATCTGGAAGCATCGCCAGGTAGAGGCCCCCGCAAAACGCTAGCGGGGTCCTCCGCGCAAGGTCTGACTATCTTTTTTATTTCGGCGTCGTATCCTTTGATATCTGCGCGATCGCGTCTTGCACGGTGGACATGAACTGTGCAGGGAAGATGATCGTGGAGTTCTTCTCAACCGAGATCTCGGCCATGGTTTGCAGCGTGCGGAGTTGCAATGCTACCGGATGTTGCGTGATGATGTCGGCCGCCTCGCCGAGCTTGACAGCGGCCTGGTATTCGCCCTCGGCGGCGACGATCTTGGCGCGGCGCTCGCGCTCGGCTTCGGCTTCCTTGGCCATCGCGCGCTGCATGTTATCAGGCAGCGTGATGTCCTTGATCTCGACCGCGGTGACCTGTGTGCCCCACGGCTCGGTGTGCTGATCGATGACGTTCTTGATCTGGTCGTTGATACTGGCGGTATCCGACAGCAGCTGATCGAGGCTGAAGCGGCCCACCACATTGCGCACCGTGGTTTGGCTGATCTGATTGATCGCGTTATAGACGTTCTCGATAGCGATCACCGCCCTTTCCGGATCGGTGATGTGATAGTAAGCGACCGCCGCGATATCGATCGATACGTTGTCCTTGGTGATGATCTTCTGCGAGGGGATCTGCATGGTGACGGTGCGTAGCGACACCCGCGTCATCTGCTGCAGCGGAACGAAGATCAGCGTAAGGCCCGGACCGCGCACACCTGCAAATTTACCGAGGAAAAACACGACGCCACGCTCATACTGCTTCAGTACCCTAAGCGAAGCGATGACATATAAGATGACGAGTATGAGAACAATGCTGATGAAATCCATGGTCTCCTCCTGCGCGGTTCACCTGCGGTCCTGGCCGCATTGAACTCGAAGAGGATGTTATCATTGATCTGTCTCAGATGTATTTACCTCGCCGGTAAATCGTTTCGGCGTCGGCGCCACTGGCATTTACTGCTGAACTTGATTCTGACGGGGCTTCGTCTCCCTTTTTTTACGCAATCCCTTGGAGCTATGATCAGCAGCGCTGCCGGCAAGACGAGCGATCTGAGATCAGCGCCCGCGCGTATCAGCCATGCATTCATGAATTTATATCAGTCTCGACCGCAACCGCTTCATTTGCATGACGATCGTACTGCAAAGGGGGCTGTACGCGGTGGATTTCGTCCCCTGGTCGAGCACGACTGAGCGATTCCGTTGCTTTTTTTCGGCGGCAATAGCGTGCAGTTCCACAACATCCCATTTGCGTGTCCTGGGCTACGGCCAACAACAAAACACAGAGAGACCAACATGACACAGCTTTTGAAATTGAGCGCCGCGCCGATCACCATGCTAAGCGCGCTGGCCTTTGTCACGATGGCGACGCCGGCGTCGGCGGGCGAGTATTGCCGCAAGGACGTGACTTCCGCCGTCGTGTCCTGCAGCTTTGATACCCTCGCCCAATGCCAGGATATGTCCTCCGGCCGCGGCGGCGATTGCTATCGGGATCCGTTCCTCCCCACTGCCGGCAGTGCCTATGCTTTTGCGCCGAACGCCGCGCATTCGAACAGCCGCGGGCATCGCGCGAAGGTGCAGAAATAAAGGACATCGTCGCCGGCCGAACACCAATAGGGCGCAATCTTCGATCCCTCGAATAGCCCTCTTCCGCGCGGCCCTGCAAATCGACGCAGCGGCCGCGCGCGGTTGTTCAACGCTTACTCTCGCCAGAAATCTTCCAACGCAGTCGCGAACACGTCCGGCCTCTCCCACGGGGAAAATAGCTTCGCGCCTTCCGGCTCGATGACGTCCCGGGCTCCCGGAATTGGACGTCTTTCTGGTTCGCTGAGCGCACACCAACAGAACAGGTCAACTTCGCGGCGCTGTCACCAGATCCGCGGCAGCAGGCGATAGCGCACTCTGCCCTGATACGCGGCATAGCCCGGCAGATTCCTGACGAGGAATCTCTCCTCATCCAACAGTCGCCATATCAGTGCGGGCATGATCGCGGCAAGGATCAGCACACCCCACCACGAACCGAGCGCAATCGGTATGCCTAGCAACATCACGAGCGAGGTTGCATACATCGGGTGTCGTACCAAAGCGTAAGGGCCGGTCGATATGACCCTCTGGTCCGCGGCCAACTCGATGGTTGCGGAGGAAAAGCTGTTTTCCCTGAAGACAACGAGGATGCCGAGCCAACCAAGCGCAACCAACACATCGCCGGCGATGACGACATCAGCAGGCATCCGTGACCATCCGAACCGGTGATCGAAACCTGGCACCACGATGAGGCCGATAAATCCGAGCGAGGCAATGCACATGATGATCCTCTGCGCCGGCTCCTTCTCGGCAAACGGGCCGCCACTCATCCGTCGCGCCAACAGCGCCGGATCTTCTTTCATGAGGTAAAGCGTGATGGCGAGCGACGCCGCGAAATAGACCGCAAGGAAAGTCCATGCCTGCCAGTAATCAAACGTCCCCGCTGCCGCAAACAGCAACGACGCCATGACCAGGAACAGAATCGCCAGTCCACCGAACGCTTTCAGATGTAGAGAGCTCATGGAGCGAGCTTAGCACAACCAACCCGTCGCTTGCCTGCGCTCACTTCATTGCTGCTTTTCCCAGAACGACAGCAGGCCTTGCGAGGCGGAACCGCCGATCACGCAGGGGATGCCGATTGCGACCTGCCCCAGCGCTGCCGCCGAAACGCAGCCGAGCGCGACCGCGCCAACGCCGACCTGACCCCAGAAGTCGAGATTGCGCCGCGCGTCCGAACCCTTGGCCTTGAGCTCTTCGACCGCGGCGAGCGCATCCTTGCGGACGGCGCCGAGCTGCACGGTATCGGCGGCCTGGATCACCTCGGTGAGCGGCGCCTTGATCGGGGCCGGCTGGTTCGGCAGCTCGCTGCGCAAGAATTCGCGCAAACCTGCATCACGCACGGCATAGCTTGCGAGCGTATAGCGCGCCATGCTGCCGACCGTCAGCTTGTCGACGGTGTCGCGGCTTTTCGACCAAGGCAGCATCTGCATGATGCGAAGGATTGGCAGATGCGAGCCGGTCGCGAAGTAATAGCCCCATAGCGTATCCAGAAGATCCTGATTTCCGGCGAAGGTAACGACCGTATTCAGCTTCTTCTCTTCCTTGGCAAAAGGATTTTTGGTGAAGACGCCGCGCAGCTTGTCCATCATCCCGGGCTTGGTTTCCTCGAGCGGGATGTCGGTCAAGATCGGCAGCGAACCGGCAAGATAACTGTCGATCATCACCCTGCGCCCTGGCATTTTGGGCGCTATCCTGCGCAACAAATTCCGCCAGTCGGGCAGCCCCGAATAGGCGATGGCACGGACGATCACCCATTCGTCTTCGGGCGGCACGGGAAGGAAGCTGTCGACGAGCTGCTCGGCCCTCGCGGGGTTCGATCCGATCGCACCGGCGATGAAGCCGAGATAGATTCCGGCATTCTCCGGCTCCTTGAATGTTTGCGAATGAAACAGCACCCGCACCGCGGCAGGCACATGGGCGTAATCGGGTTTGGCGCGGTAGTTGTAGATCCACTGCTGGACCACACCAAGCGACGCGCGCGGGTCAATCTCCGGCGTGACTGCGGCACGCGCGGGGATAACCAGCGCGAATAAAATAGCGATGAGGGCTACGCGACGCATGTGATGCTCCCACGGCGATACGCGGCTCGCGGATCGAAAAATCCGCCAACCTTTCCTTATGTCGTTGGCTAGCCAGCATTTAAAGCGGCTATTGGAACGATTCAGGGAGCGGGCGGTTCGGCACCGCGTCGAAATTGTGGCGGTGTTAACGATTGTGGCGATGCTGACAATTGGCCCGCAACTGACCCCAGGTCCGACATTCTTTCGCCCTGCGCGGGCAATTCGATCCTTGCCGCACAAGGCCTTAAGGGACAGGCGGGACGTGACGACGAATTGCAAGGCGCGGCACCGGCGATACCGCTGGAGCCGAATGGTCAGCGCGCTGCTATTTGCGGCATCAGCGCTCCTTGTTGCGCCGGCATTGGCCTCCGACGACGCTACGGCGGCGCGCGAGACTATCACTGTGGAAGGCAATCGGCGGGTCGAAGCCGATACCGTGCGTTCGTATTTCCATGCCTGGCCGGGAAAACAACTCGATGCCGCTTCGCTCGATGCGGCGCTGAAAGCGTTGATCGCAACCGGACTGTTCGACAAGGTGACGATTGACCGGACGGGCGACAAGGTGGTGGTCCACCTGATCGAGGCAAAGTTGCTCGACCGCGTCGCGTTCGAAGGCAACAAGAAAATCAAGGACGCCGAACTTTCCGGCGTGGTGCAGTCCAAGGCACGCGGCTCGCTGCAGCGCCCCACCGTTCAGGCCGACGTCGGCCGCATCATGGAAGCCTACCGGCACGTCGGGCGCGATGATGTCGGCGTGGTGCCGGAAATCATCGATCGCGGAGGCGACCGCGTCGATCTCGTCTTCACCATCACCGAAGGCAAGAAGATCACGGTGCGGCAGATCAACTTCGTCGGCAATCACGTGTTCGGCAAGCGCCAGCTCGCGGCCGTGATCAAGACTTCCGCAACCAACATGCTGAGCTTCTTGATCGGCGGCGACGTCTATGACCCCGACCGCGTCGCAGAAGACCGTGAGCAACTGCGGCTCTATTACCGCAACCACGGCTACGCCGATGCGACCGTCACCGACGCACGTGCTGAATACGACCCTGCGACCAAAGGATTCACGCTCACGTTTTCGATCGACGAAGGTCAGCCTTATCATTTCGGCGACATCAGCATCAACTGCAACGTGCCGGGAATGGATGTCGAGAAGCTGCGGCGCCTGTTGCTCGCGCGCAAAGGCGCGGTTTTCGACGGCAGCGCCCTGGACAAGACCACTGAGGCACTCGCCCTCGAAATGGCGAAGCTTGGTTATCCCTTCGCACATGCCGTGCCGCGCATCACGCGCGACGCCATAGCACTGCGCACCGACGTCGCATTCGTGATCGACGAAGGACAGCGAACCTATGTCGAGCGCATCGAAATCCACGGCAACACCCGCACCCGCGACTATGTGATCCGCCGTGAATTCGATTTCGGCGAAGGCGATGCCTACAACAAGACGTTGATCGACCGGGCGGAGCGGCGGCTGAAGAATTTGAACTACTTTAAGACGGTCACGATATCGACCAAGCCGGGCTCGGCGTCCGATCGCGTCGTGCTCGATGTCGAGGCCGTGGACCAAGCGACTGGCGACCTCAACTTTGCCGGCGGTTACTCGACAACCGACGGATGGCTTGGCGAGGTCAAGCTGGGCGACCGCAATTTCTACGGCACCGGCGATACCGTGCAGACCACCTTCAGCTATGGTCAATACGCGCGCGGCATCGATCTGTCGGCCACCGACCCTTCCTTCTTCGGCAACCGTATTTCGGCGGGCATCGATCTGTTCGGCAAGCAATCGGTTGCGAACAGTTACCAATCCTACGGCATCGATACCTATGGCACGACTTTTCAGATCGGCACGCCGCTCAACGAACAAACCAACGTGCAGTGGCGCTATTCGATCTATAATCAGAACGTCACGCTCGATCCGACGCTGGCTACGATAGCGTCATTGCCGATCCGGCAGGCGGCGGCGGCCGGGCCGCAATGGGTCTCGGCCGTCGGCGATACCGTCACCTACTCTACGCTCGATAATACCAAGAGCCCGACCAACGGCATCAATTCGCAGCTCAGGCAGGATCTCGCGGGCCTTGGTGGCGACGTGAAGTTCCTGCGAACCAGCGAGGACGCGCGCTACTATCAGTCGCTCGGCAACGACCTGGTTGGAATGGTCCGTGGCCAGGGCGGTTACATCACCGGTTGGGGCGGACAGCAGGTGCCGCTGACCAACAGCTTCTTCGGCGGCCCGAGCATGGTGCGAGGCTTTGCGCCCAACGGGTTCGGTCCGCGCGATCTCACGCCCGGCACCACCATGGATAATGTCGGCGGCAGCATGTATTGGGCAACGACGGCGGAGTTGCAAAGCGCAATTCCGGGCATACCGCAGGAATACGGCCTAAGGGCCTCCGCCTTTGTCGATGCCGGCAGCGTATTTCGCTACAGCGGACCCACGGCATTTCCGGGCTCGGCGCAATCATTGCAGGTGGCCAACACCAACGTGGTGCGATCTTCGGTCGGTGTCGGCCTGACCTGGGCTTCTCCTTTCGGCGCGCTGACGGTCAATTACGCT
>VAZG01000199.1 GCA_005885285.1 Alphaproteobacteria bacterium
ACCTGCGCGATCGGCTCGATCGTCGTGGAGCCCCACGGCTGCACGTTGATGAAGGGATAGCGGTATTCGAGGCCGACAGTCGGCATCACCCGCAGCGCCTGCGTGTCACCCACGGGAAGGAAGTTGGAAACGCCCGGCTGATTCGAGATGTCGGCATTGATCGCATCGGCGCGGATGCTCGCGAACGGCGTCCAGATCTGGCCCCAGGAGTCGGTGTACGATTTCCGCCACTGCGCCTCAGCGGTCAAGCGCGTGTAATCGCCGGGCATGCCGCGCATCAGACAGTTCGCGCGCACGATGGTCTGGGCTGGGTCGGCTGAATTCGTCAGACATAGGCCATTGATAGCGGCGGCCGCTGTGATCGGGTCATACACCACCGACTCGCGGTTCAAGTTGGTGAAGTTCGTCTTGTAGCTGAACTCTCCGCCAAGGACCGCGTGGTTGATCACATTCGCATAGTCGACGACCGGCGCAACGATCGGCACCTGGGACTGCAGGCCGGAAAGGCTGAGATAATAGATCGCGCGGGCGTCGAAATAGCTGCGATTGCCGACCCCGGTCAGATAGAGCTGTGAGGTGGCCTCGGTCGGCAGGTTCACGAACGATGCCATCGGGTCCCGGTATTGGGCGAGCCGATAGTCCGAGAGCAGCATGTAGTCGGTGAGCAGGGTGCCGTCCCAACCCCAGACCCACTTGTCGTTCAGCGCGAACTGACCGTGGGTGTCGATGCCGCCGCGGAATTGACGATCACCCGGCTGGCCGGCGAAGGCACCGGGATCAAGCTGGTCGATGCCGTAGGCGCGGATTTGATACGACCCGTTGATCAGGCGCTGGCGGAATTCGGTCTGGAGCAGCACGCCCTGGCGCGTCGTGATGCGCGGATTGATGGTCATGTCGTAGTCGGGCGCAATCGCCCAGTAGAACGGGACCTCAACGGCGTATCCGTAGCCTGAAGCCTGCGAGAAGCCCGGCATCAGGAATCCCGTCTTGCGCTTGACGGTCGGATCGGGCGTCGAGAAATACGGCATGTACGCGATCGGGACGCCGAAGAATTCGAGCTGCGCGGTCTCGAAGTAAAGCATCTTGTCGATCTGATCGTGGATGATGCGCGCGCCCTTGACCTGCCACAATGGTGGCTTCTTCGGATCGTCCTTGCAGGGCGCGCAGGCGGTGTAGACGCCGTTCTCGAACACGGTGTAATTGCCGCTGCTGCGGTCGGCGCGCGTCGCCGCCATGCGCGTCGCATCCGCGGTGTCGACGCGCAACGAATCGACGAAGCCGTCGCGATAGTCGTCGCTCAAATCCATGATTTCGGCGTAGGTGATCTTGCCGTCCGCATCGGTCATGCGGATGTTGCCTTCGGCATGGAGCCGCTTGGTCTTCTGGTCGTAGATCACCTTGTCGGCTTCGACGCTGGTTCCATTATAGAACATCTGGACGTTGCCGACCGCCGACACGCGCGAATTGTTGTAGTCGTAGTCGACCTCGACCGCCTGGACCAGCATCTGTCCATCATTGGCGGTACGCGGCGGTTTCGGGCGAGGCGGCTGCGGATTGTAGGTGAAGCCTTGGGCCGATACCGGCGCCGTCGTCGCCACGTCCACCGCGACGGCAAGCGTCAGGCAGAACATCAGGCCGAGCAGGGAGCCGCAGCACGCGGCCAAACGCCATCCACGACGGCGCACGAGCGTGTGCCGCTGGGACGCAAACAACCTTCTCTGGCGGGCGGCGACTACTGCCACTACCCGTCCTCCTGGTACAGCAAGGCCAAAAAGCCGGTGAGGCCGCCCACAAGCACGGGCAGCCACGCCGCAGCGATCGGATGCATCAACTCGGCCTTGCTCAAATCCTCAGTAACTTTCGACAGCACGTAGAGCAGAAAGCCTGCGCCCACGCCACTTAAAACCATCTTCTGCACGCCGCCGAATCGGAAGAACCGCAGGCTCACGGATGCCGCCAGCATGACCATCGCAGCCAGCAAAAATGGCTGTGCGAGGAGCTTGTGGTACTGCAGCCGATAACCGGCGGTCGCAAATCCGGAGCTTTCGGATGAGCGGATGTAAGTTGGAAGTTGCCAAAAGGACACAGTTTCCGGTGTGGAAAAACTGTTGCGAACCTGGGCCGGCGTCAGGGTCGTCGGAAGCGCGAAGCTATCCTGCTCCAGCGGCGGCGCATCGAGCGAAAAGCGGCGGACCGACTTGAACAGCCATTGGCCCTCCTGGAGCGTCGCCTCTCGCGCCTCGATCCGTTCCTTGAACTGATAATCGGTATCGAATCGGAACAGGGTCAATCCGGTCAGGCGTACACCCTGCTTCTCGCTTCGCGCAGCGTTGATGATGACCTGGCCGTCGCTGTTGATCTGGTTGATCCAAAAACCTGACGCATCCTGCACGCCGCCGCCGGGAGCGGAGCCGAACAGTTCGGCCTCCATCCGTTTGGACACTTCACGCAGATTCGCCGACATCGGATTATAGGCGATCGTCGCCACGATCCCGAGCAGGATGGCGCTTGCCAGCGCCGGCGCGATGAACTGCCAGGCGGAAACGCCGGCAGCGCGCGCGACCACAAGCTCCAACCGGCGCGAAAGCGCGAGATAGCAGGTCATCGCCCCGATCAGAATGCAGAACGGCATCATCTTTTCGAGCAACTGCGGCACGCGGTACAGCGAGGTCTCCGCGACCGCGATCGGGGAAGCCGAAACCAGCCCCGAGGTCTTCCTGACCATCTCGATGTAGTCGACCAGCACCAGCAGAACGAAGATGCTGGCGAACACGCCGAGCGCCGAGACCACGAAGCGGCCGGCGAAATAGCGTCCGAGCGTGTTGGTCATCATGCTCATGCCGGGGCCAGCCGTCCAAACAGCCGCATGAGATGCGCATTGGATTTGTTGATGGCCTCCATCAGCGCGGGCGGCGGTTCCACCACGATGCCGCCGATGATGAGCCACAGTCCGGCGCCGATCGCTCCCAACAGCATCAGGTACTGGACGAGCGGAGCCAGCGGCGACTTGACCGCCATGACCGAGCAGGCGAAGCCGGCCATGCGCAGCGTGAACACGGCCAGGATGGAGCTGCCGATCGAGAAGTTACGGCTCTGGCGCGTGGTGCGCGGCGCGCCGAGAAACGCGAAGGTGAGCGCGGCAAAGGCGAACGGATAGATCGGCGCCATGAAGCGGTCATGCAGCTCGGCGCGAAACTGCCCGGGTCCATCCTTGTAGCCCGGATCGTCCACGGCCGGCGAAAGCAGTTCCCAAAGATAACGCTCACGGATACCCAGCGCGACGTCGTGGCCTTGATTGGAGAATTTCGACATGTCGAACGCATAACGGCCGAATGCGACCAGCGCCGGATCGCGTTTGCCGACTTCGAAGCGCTCGAGATTGCCGTCTTCCAGAATCAGAAACGAGCCGCCCTCGTTCTTCACCACCGTGCCATGATCGGCGATGATGCTGACGCGTTCGTTCGGATCGCGGCGATCGTCGATGAAGATTCCGGAAAGCAGGCCACCGGGCTGCCGCTCGCGAATCCGAATCGTCAGGTTTTGATCGAGCTGCGCGAAGCGGCCGGGTTGCAAAATGTTGGCGAGCACGTCGGCGGTGATGTCGGCGTCCCATTGCTTCAGCCGCCGCATGCCGTCCGGAGCCAGATAGGCGGCGATAAAAGCAACCAATAGCGCCACCACGCAGGTCGCGTACAAGAACGGGCGAAACAGGCGAAACGGGGAGAAGCCCGCCGCGTTCATCACGATGATTTCCGAGTCGGTCGCAAGCTTGTTGAGGGTGTGCGACACCGCAATCATCAGCGCGATCGGCGAGATGATCAATACCAGCGCCGGAATGACGAGGCTCGTAACGCCGAGGAAGGTGAGAATGGTCTGACCCTGGCTCGTCATCAGGTCGATGCCGCGCAACGCCTGCGTAATCCAGATCACGCCGGTGAGGCTGACCAAGACCAGCGCAAACGACGCGAGCGTCGTGCGGAAAATGTACCTGTCGATCGACCCCATCGCCTACCGCACGATCCCCACCTCGCAACTGAACGCCGGCTCCGCGACCAATCCCTGACGCGGGATCCCCCTTGGTCGCGCCATCATCGGCCAGCGGCTCAGTTACTCACTACCATCCCTTTGATCCGTCAACAAAATGGCTGCGCCATGGCGCCGTCAACATACAGTTAATAATTCGCGCGTTGTGGCGGTCCTGCCACGCCGGCGCTTGGCAGCGCGGCGGCTGCCGGGTCATAGTGACTGTTGGAGCCATGCCGCGGCGATTGGTAGCGGGCTAAAGCCCTGATTTTTGGAGGAATTACCTATGTCCGACGCCGTCAAGGTCGGCTTCGTCCCGTTTTCTACCGCGCCCCGCGGCATTCTGGTCGTGTTCTGCGACGATGCGCTCAAGTTCGGCCCCACCACCCGCAAGGCGTTGGGGGCTACGGACAATCTCGTCAAACGGGCGGCCGCAACCAGTCAATTCAAGGGAAAGAGCGGCTCGACGCTCGAAATCCTGGCGCCGGAAGGAATCAAGATTCAGAGCTTGATTGTAATCGGTGTCGGCAAACTCTCCGATCTCAAAGAGAAGGATTTCCTCAAATTCGGCGGCACAGCCGCCGGCAAGCTGCGTCCGGGCAACGATACGCTGACCGTTATCGCCGAATTGCCTGACGGTGCCATGAAGCCGGAATCCGCGGCCGCGATCGCGGTCGGCGTGCGGCTTCGTGCCTATAAATTCGATCGTTACAAGACGAGGAAGAAAGACGGCGAGGAAGGCGCGCTGCGTGCCGACGTTGCGATCGCGGTTGATGATTCGACCGCGGCGCGAAAGGCATTTGCGCCGAACGCCCATACCGTCGACGGCGTCATCATGGCGCGCGAACTCGTCAACGAGCCGCCGAACGTGCTTTTCCCGGTCGAGTTCGCCCGCCGCGCGGCCCAGTTGAGCAAGCTCGGCGTCGTTGTCGAGGTCCTTGACGTCAAGGCGATGACGAAGCTTGGAATGGGTGCGCTGCTTGGCGTGGCGCAAGGCTCGACCCGGCCCGGCCGCACCGTGATCTTGCGGTGGAACGGCGGCAAGCGCGGCGATCAGCCTGTCGCCTTCATCGGCAAGGGCGTCTGCTTCGATACCGGTGGCATTTCCATCAAGGGTGCCGCCAACATGGAGGACATGAAGGGCGATATGGGCGGTGCGGCTTGCGTCGTCGGTCTGATGCACGCACTGGCTGCGCGGAAGGCGAAGGTCAATGCGGTCGGCGCCATCGGACTTGTCGAGAACATGCCGGACGGCAATGCGCAGCGCCCGGGCGACATCGTGACCTCGATGTCGGGCCAGACCATCGAGATCATCAACACCGACGCCGAAGGCCGCCTGGTGCTGGCGGACGTGCTCTGGTATGTGACGAAGAAGTTCAAGCCAAAATTCATGGTCGATCTTGCGACGTTGACCGGTGCGATCATGGTGGCGCTCGGCACCGAATATGCCGGTTTGTTCTCCAACAACGACGAACTGGCCGAACGGCTGATCAAGGTCGGGCTTGAAACCGGCGAGCGTGTGTGGCGCATGCCGCTCGGTCCCGAATATGACAAGCTGATCGATTCGCAGTTTGCCGACATGAAGAACACCGGCACGCGCAACGGCGGCTCGATTACGGCGGCGCAGTTTCTGCAACGCTTCGTTGACAACACGCCGTGGGCGCATCTTGATATCGCGGGAACGGCGATGGGTGCGCCGAAGACCGAGATCAACCAGAGCTGGGGATCCGGTTACGGGGTTCGCCTGCTCGAGCGACTGGTTGCGGAATACTACGAAAGATGACGGAAGTCCTGTTCTACCACCTGCAAAACATGTCGCTCGAGAATGTGTTGCCGCCAATGCTTGAGAAATCGCTGGAGCGCGGCTGGCGCGTTGTCGTGCAATCGACCTCGCAGGAGCGCACTGAGGCCCTCGACGCACATTTGTGGACCTATCGCGACGATTCATTCTTGCCGCATGCGACCTGGCGTGCCGGCGACGCGCAGGAGCAGCCCGTGGTGCTCGTGGTCGAAGAGGGCAATCCGAACGGCGCCAATGTCCGGTTTCTGATCGACAATGCAGCGTTGCCGGCCGATTGCGGCTCCTACGAACGCATGGTGCTGGTTTTCAACGGCGACGACGACGACGCGCTGGCTGCCGCCCGCGGCGCCTGGACCGAGTGCAAATCGCGCGGTTTCGAAGTGACCTATTGGCAGGCCGACGAGCAGGGCCGCTGGCAGCGGCGGGATTAGCGCTGTGAGGCAATTAATGATAATCTGTGGTTTTCGTCGATGACGTTGGCCGTAAGCCACGGTCGTGCCGCAAAGTGGTGTTGGGACAAACGTTTATAGCGCGGTCTTGGGGTCGGAACTCAATTTGTGAGCGATAAAGAAGCCCATTGGAAGCAGCTGTTGGCGCTGCTGGTGCTGGCCCCGCTTGTCACGGGCTGCGGCGGCGCGTCCAATTTGTTTCAGTCGGACCTGTTGTCGAAAGACGCGGAATGGTTCTCTCGCCCCGGCCGGCTGTTTATCAAGAACGTGTCGATTGAAACGCCGCCGCTGACGCCGGACAAGGCCGTCACCGCCGAAGACCTCGTCAGCGCCGATGGCGGTTGTCCGGGGATGGCGCCCGCCGATGCCAATGCCCTGAGCGACGGGGCCGCCGGCGCGCCACCTGTTCAGAGCGGGACGGTGGCGCTGGGTCACACCGAATGCGACGTCGTACGCGGCATCGGCGCACCCGACAACGTCAATATCTCCAATAACGCGCGCGGTGACCGCGTTGTCGTCGTCAACTGGTCGCGTGGACCGCGCGCTGGTATCTACACCTTCACCGCCGGGCGCCTGACTTCGGTCGAGCGCGGCGCCGAGCCCGTGGCGCAGCCGAAGGTTGCAAAGCCAAAAGCGAAGAAGAAGCCGGCGGCGACCTAAAGCGCGATGAGATTAAGTTAGACCGTCATCGCGCTTTAGGTTTTTGATTGAGCATGATCTTTTCGGAAAACCGGTGTCCACTTTTCCGGATCATGCGTTAGCCCTGCACCACGCGAGCGGGCATGAACCGGCTCAGCTCGTCGTCACCTCATATTGGCTGCTTGCCTCCAGCCATGCTTCTTCGGCCCGCCGCAGCGCCTCCTCTGCAGCGGCGCGCGCTTTGGCAAGTTGTGCGGCCTGCTTCGGATCGCGGGTAAATAGATCGGGCAAAGCGAGCGCGGCATCGATTTTCGAGATAATGCCGTTGATGCGTTCGATCTCGGCCTCGGCTTCCGAAATCTTCTGTTTCAACGGGTTGCGCTTTTCGGCTTTGCCGCGCTGAGGTTTTTCGCGCTCGTTGCCGGTGCGCTCGCGCGAACTCGCGCGCATGCCGCGCGCCGACAGCACCATGCGCCCGTAATCGTCGAGATCGCCGTCGTAAGCGGTGACCGCGTGATCGGCGACCACCCACAGCCGTTCGGCACAGGCCTCGATCAGATAGCGGTCGTGCGAGACCATGATGACCGCGCCCGGAAATTCGTTGATCGCCTCCGCAAGCGCGGCGCGGCTGTCGATGTCCAGGTGATTGGTCGGCTCGTCGAGGATGATCATATTGGGACCGAAGAAGGTCGCAAGGCCCAACAGCAGCCGTGCTTTTTCGCCACCCGACAGGCTTTTGACGGATGTATCGGCCGCCTTGCCTGAAAATCCGATCGCACCGGCGCGACCGCGCACCTTGGCCTCGGGCATATCCGGCATCAGCTTGCGGATGTGATCGTAGGGCGAGCCTTCTTCATTCAGCTCGTCGAGCTGATGCTGCGCAAAATAGGCGATGGACAGCTTGTCCGCGCGCGTGACCGCCCCCGCGAACGGCTGCAGACGGTTGGCGAGCAGCTTGACGAGCGTCGATTTGCCGTTGCCGTTGGCCCCCAGCAGCGCGATCCGGTCGTCATTGTCGATCCGCAGGGTGACGCGGTTCAAGACCGGGCTTTTGGGGTCATAGCCGACCGACACATTGTCGAGCGCGATGATCGGCGGCGACAACATTTTCTCGGGCGCCGGGAAGGAGATCTCGCGCACGTCCTGCGTCACCAGCGCTGCGACCGGCTTCATCCGTTCCAGCATTTTCACGCGCGACTGGGCCTGGCGCGCCTTCGAGGCCTTGGCCTTGAAGCGATCGACAAAGGCCTGCAAACGCTTGCGTTCCGCGTCTTGCCGCTTGGCATGCTTGGCATCGAGCATTTCGCGCGTGGCTCGCTGTTCTTCGAACGAAGAATAGCTGCCGCGGTAAAGCGTGAGCTTGCCGCGGTCCAGATGCAGGATCTGGTCTACCGAGGTGTCCAGCAGATCACGGTCGTGGCTGATGACAATCACGGTGCGCGGATAATTGGCCAGGTGGTCCTCGAGCCAGAGCGTTCCTTCGAGATCGAGATAGTTGGTCGGCTCATCCAGCAGCAGAAGGTCGGGAGCCGCGAACAGGGTTGCGGCGAGCGCGACGCGCATTCGCCATCCGCCTGAGAATTCCGAACAGGGCCGCCCCTGATCGTCGGCCGAAAAACCGAGGCCGCTGAGGATTGCGGCGGCGCGTGCCGGCGCGGAATGGGCGTCGATGTCGACCAGCCGGGTCTGGATTTCCGCGATCCGGTGTGGCTCGTGCGCGACGTCGGCTTCGCGCAACAGCGCGTCGCGTTCAAGGTCGGCCTTCAACACTATCTCGATGAGGCTTTCCGGACCGTTGGGTGCCTCCTGCGCGAGACTGCCCACGCGCCAGCGCGGCGGGATCGTGATGGTTCCGCTCTCGGTCGGCAATTCGCCGCGGATCGCCTTGAATAGCGTCGATTTGCCGGTGCCGTTACGCCCAACCAGACCGACCCGCGCGCCCGGTATGATTTGGGCGGTGCCATGATCAATCAGAAGGCGTCCGGCAAGACGGATCGATATTTCGTTGATGGAAAGCATGCGCGGTTGTCACCGCACGGGCCGCCAAACGCAACCGCTTTATGCGCGAAAATCGCGGGCCACCGTGCTGGAGATGTGATGCAAACTAGTTAGGCACTGCCGGGCGGCTCCCGCTGTCGCGCCTGCGCAACTCCTCCAGCAGGCGCTGGAGCCGAGCGGACGGCTCTAGCGGCTCCGGACGCAGGCTCTGCTGTAGCCGCTCGCCCACGGCATCGCAGATCGATCGGCTGGTCTTGCCGTCGATCGCTTCGCGGTTGTCAACGATTCGGCCGTTCATGACGGGTTCCGTTCCAATTTCCCAGGCGACTTGCTGGCGAACCAAGTCACACCCGCAGAAATGGTTTCCCGTCAGGCGATCATTGCATGCCTCTATCGTAAAAAATGCGTGACACGGGGGTTGTCAAAAACGAAGCCCCGGCATGGGACCGGGGCTTGTTGAACCGCGAGACTTAATAGCAGCGGTTGACCAGCCGCCAACGGGGTCCCCAGGGGGTCGGGACCAACCGCCGCACATAGCAGCCGCCATATCCGTAACCGCCGTAGTAGGCGGGACCGCCGACAAAGACGCGCGGACCCCAGAAGCCGTGGTGCCATCCGCCGTGGTAACCATAGCCCCAGGCGGAGGCGGAGGTCGGTGCCAACGCAGCCGCGCCCAGCGACGCCGCGGCGACTGCAACAAGCGAAAGTTTGCGTAACATGGTTGTCTCCTCAAGGTGAAAGCGCGGACGCCCCGCGCCATCGGTGAATCTGCTGCCCGGTGGCGCCTCCGACGTAAGAGGCGTTCGGTCGATAGCAGCCTACGCCTGCCAAGCTGAATGCAACCGCGACGGCTATTGCAGGGTGGGTTCATAATCGTGAAATTACTGTAATTCCGGGCGTTAGCCTCAATGCCGGTGGCGCCCGCGAGAGTCCGGATCGCTTGCCGTCCGCCGATGGCGCCGATATAAGCGCCGCAATTCTTAAACCCCGCTATTCAAGGACGAAATCATGGCGATTGAACGCACCTTCTCGATCATCAAGCCTGACGCGACGGCGCGCAATATCACCGGCGCGATCAACGCGGTGATCGAGCAAGCGGGCCTGCGCATCGTCGCCCAGAAGCGCATTCGCATGACGCGCGAGCAGGCCGAGATCTTCTACGCCGTGCACAAGGCGCGTCCATTCTTCGGCGAGCTGGTGGATTTCATGACCTCCGGCCCGGTCGTGGTCCAGGTGCTCGAAGGCGAGGGCGCCGTGCTCAAGCACCGCGACGTGATGGGCGCCACCGATCCTGCCAAGGCGGCTGATGGCACGATCCGCAAACTTTTCGCCAAGTCGATCGGCGAAAACTCGGTGCACGGGTCGGATGCGCCCGAGACCGCCGCGGTCGAGATCGCGCAATTTTTCTCGGGTAACGAAATCGTCGGCTGATTGACACCGGCTGACGAGAGCCGCTGGGGCAGGGGGCCAAGCCGTGAATTTGCTGTTGCAGGTCGCCGATCCCGCCAATGTCGGCGCGTTCTTCACGCAGCTTCACGCCGACATTCAAAGGCCGACGTTCTGGCTTTCGGTTGGCAAGATCATCTGGATCAACGTGTTGCTGTCCGGCGACAACGCGCTCGTCATCGCGATGGCCTGCCGCGGCCTGCACGGCCGGCATCGCCTGTGGGGCATGGCGATCGGCGCCGGCATCGCCGTGGTGCTCTTGATCGCGTTCACCGGCATCGTCGTGACGTTGATGTCGCTGCCCTACCTGAAGTTGACGGGTGGAATTGCGCTGCTGGTCATCGCGGCCAAGCTTCTCGTGCCGGAAGCCGAGGGCGACGAAATTGCCGCCAGCACTACGCTGTGGCATGCGATCCGCATCGTCGTGATCGCCGACATCGTGATGAGCCTCGACAATGTGATCGCGGTGGCCGCTGCCGCCAACGGGCAGCTTTCCCTTCTGATCCTCGGCCTTGCCATCAGCATTCCCATGATCATCGCGGGAGCCGCGCTGATCATGCTGGTGCTCGACCGCTTTCCGCTGCTGATCTGGTTCGGCGCCATGCTGCTCGGTTGGATCGCGGGCGACGTGATCGCAAGCGATCCGGCTATCGAGCCCTTGCTGAAGCATTTGCTCGATGGCCAGATGGTGCTCAATGTCGATGTGCAATCGGCGCTGTTCGGCAGTTCGCATTTCAGCATCGACGGCGATCTGATGGGATCGATTGCATCCGTGCTGGGCGCGATCGTGGTGCTGGTCGCGGGATCGATCTGGCGGAAGCGCTCGCTGAACGCCGCCAAATACGCGGCCCCGGCTGCGGTCGAGGCGGCGCGGCAGGCCGATCTGCCTTAACGTCGCACGATCGATCCCGCGCGGCCGACCAGCCGCGCGAGCTGCCTGAAGCGGCTGCCGACGCGATCGGCGACCAGATCGACCATTTTGTGCTCGAACATCAGCATCAGCTTGCGGTCTTGGCTGCGAAAATGGGTCGCCGGCAACACGCCTGGCCGCGCTGCCGAGATCAGATGCGCGACGCGAAATGCTGCACCGAGCACGCGGGCGCGCTCGAGTTGGGCTGGCGACAGCAGGTCGCGCATCACCGCCGGTGGTTCATTCTCCTCGCTCAGGCCGGCATAGCGGAAGAACACCGAAAGTCCGACGAAGGCCCGGCCCTGATGGCTGATCGAGCCGAAATTTCCGTTGGTGATGAGGCTCAGCGTCTGTTCGCCGCGATGGTCGGGATGCACCCGCCAGCCGATATCCGATAACAGGCAGGCGGCATGGCGCAGGCGGCGGTCTTCCTCGCTTTCCCGCAATCCCACCACCCGGACCAGCCGATCGGTCCATCCAATCAATTCCTGGGCGTGGCGTGCGGATCGCGACAATAGCTCGTTCAGCGTCTGCGCGCCGCACAGGAACCCGTCCATCGCGCGCTCGGCCTCCGGCAGCATCGAGTAGAGCAGGCCTTCGCGCACGCCGAAGGTCGAAAACACGACGGTCTTCGGCTGGGCGACGCGGATAACGTATTCAAGCACCAGCGCCGCATAAGTCAGCAACGGCCGCCGCGCCTCGGCGATGGCCTCGATATCGGCGAGCATGTTGGCAGCCGCAAGACGCCGCAGCCGCTGCGCGAAATCGAGCGCGTCGGATGCCAGTATCGAATAGCCATGCATCACGCCAAGCGGATAGCCGCTCTGGATGATGTGGATGCGCGCCAGCGCACGCCAGGTGCCTCCGACGGCATAAAACGAACGGGCGCGGCCGCCCTTGAGCTGCGTCAGATCGGACAGTTCGCTCTTGACGATGCGCTCGGCGCGCTTGAGCGATTTATGCGACAAGTCCTGCAAGGCGAGGGTGCCGAGCGGCAGCGTGACGCCGCTGCGGACACCGTTGCCGCGCACATCGATCAGCTCGAGCGAGCCGCCGCCGAGATCCCCGACGAAGCCATCCGGTTTGTGAATGCCCGAGATAACGCCGAGCGCCGATAGCTTCGCTTCGCGCGGTCCGGACAGAATTTCTATCTTTACGCCGCAGATACGCTCCGCTTTGGCGATGAAGTCGGGACCGTTGGTCGCGTCACGGCACGCGGCGGTGGCGATCGCATGGACGCGGCCGACCTTCTGTACCTTGCACAGCGCGCGAAACCGCCTGAGCGAGGTCAAGGCCCTGGCGACCGCATCCGGCGCCAACAGGCCCGTGCTTTGAACCTCGCGGCCGAGACCGCACAGTGTCTTCTCGTTGAAGACCGACACCAGGCTTCGCGACATCCGCTCATAGACGACGAGACGAACCGAGTTCGAGCCGATGTCGATGACCGCGACGCTGGAAGCGTGCTTGCGCGGCCGCTTCACCGAAAAAATCCCCTAGGTGGGGTGATGACGTTCGGTACGGCGCGTGAGGCGGCGCGGCGAGGATTCCTTAAGCGACTTTCCACGGCCTGAGAGACTCGGATTGGTCATGAAATAATTGTGCAGGTTGAAAGGCTCTTCGCCTTTCGCGGCCTTCATACGCGTTGACGACCCATCCGGCAACAACTGCCAACTCTGCTCATTGTCCTTCAGGTTGGCGACCATGATTTGTTCGAGAACCTGCTGATGTACCGTGGGATTCTGCAGCGGACAGAGCACCTCCACGCGGCGGTCGAGGTTGCGCGGCATCATATCGGCAGAGGAGATATACACAGCTGCTTTGGTGCTTGGCAGGCCCTGTCCCATGCCGAAGCAGTAGATTCGGCCGTGTTCGAGGAAGCGGCCGATCACCGATTTGACGCGGATATTTTCCGATAGTCCGGGCAGGCCGGGCCGCAGGCAGCAGATTCCGCGCACCACGAGTTCGATCGAGACGCCGGCTTGCGATGCCTCATAGAGCGCGTCGATGATGTCGGGGTCGACCAGCGAATTCATCTTCATCCAGATCGCACCGGACCTGCCGTGGCGGGCGTGGTTGGTTTCGCCGCGGATATGTTCGATCATGCGCTTGCGCAGCGTCAGCGGCGACACCGCCATCTTCTCGATGTCGCTCGGCTCGGCATAACCGGTGATGTAGTTGAACACCCGCGCCGCGTCCCGTCCGATGGTCGGATCGGACGTGAAGTAGGACAGGTCGGTGTAGATGCGCGCGGTCACCGGATGATAGTTGCCGGTGCCGGTGTGGACGTAGGTCGTGAGATTGCCGCCCTCGCGGCGAACCACCATCGACAGCTTGGCGTGGGTCTTCAGTTCGAGAAACCCGTACACGACCTGCACGCCGGCGCGTTCGAGGTCGCGCGCCCAGCGGATGTTGGCTTCCTCGTCGAAGCGCGCCTTGAGCTCGATCAGCGCGGTCACCGACTTTCCGGCTTCGGCCGCTTCCGCCAGCGCCCGCACGATCGGCGAGTTGTTGGAGGTACGGTAGAGCGTCTGCTTGATGGCGACGACGTCGGGGTCACGCGCTGCTTGCTGCAGGAATTGCACGACGACGTCAAAGGATTCGTACGGATGATGGACGATCAGGTCCTTCTGCCTGATTGCCGCGAAGATATCGCCGCCGTGGTCGCGCACGCGCTCGGGGTGGCGTGGAACGTAAGGCACGAATTCGAGATCGGGTCGGTCGAGCCGGGTCAGTTGCGACAGCTCGTTCATGGCAAGCACGCCGTCGACCAGGAAAACCTCGTCATCCGAAGTCGAAAGCGCCTGCTGCACGAAGGTGCACAGCTCTTGCGGCATCTTGGCGTCGATTTCGAGCCGGATCACCGATCCGCGGCGGCGCCGCTTCAGCGCGGTCTCAAACAGCCGCACCAGATCTTCCGCCTCTTCCTCGATTTCGAGCTCGGAATCGCGGATGATGCGAAAGGCGCCCTGGCCGTTGACGGTGTAGCCGGGAAACAGCCGGCCGATGAACAATGCGGTCGCCTGCTCGAGCGTAATCAATCGCACCACGCCATCCTTGCCCGCGGGAATGCGGATGAAGCGGTCGATCTTGCCGGGCATGCGGATCAGCGCATTCATCGGCTTGCCGTCGGAGGTGCGCGTCAAATGCAGCGCGATGGTGAAGCCGAGGCTCGGGATAAATGGGAAGGGATGCGCCGGGTCGATCGCAAGCGGCGTCAATAGCGGGAAGATGTTGTGGAGGAAATGATCCTCGATCCACGCCCGTTCGGCCTTGGTGACATCGCGGCCATCCACCAGCACGATGCCGACGTTGGCTAGAAAGCCGCGTAGCTCGCGCCAGATCGCCTGCTGATCGCTTGCGAGTTGCGAGACCGTTTCATTGACCAGGACGAGCTGTTCGGCAGGGCTGCGGCCATCCGGACTGCGCTCGGCGATCCCTTCGCGCACCTGCGCCTTGATGCCGGCCACCCGAACCATAAAAAATTCATCAAGGTTATTGGCCGAAATCGACAGAAACCGCACCCGCTCAAGCACGGGATGCCCGGGATTGACCGATTCCTCGAGCACCCGGCGATTGAAATGCAGCCAGGACAGCTCGCGGTTGATGAACCGTTCGGGGCTCGCGGCGATCGAAGGGGTAACTTCGGAATCGGCTTCTTTTTCTTTTATTTCAATAGTTTGTACGGATTCCATCAAGTTTCGATCCATCTGGGTGCGCGAAAGCACCACCATCTAACAAATGCCACCCAAAGCATGTGTTACCGCGATGACGTTTCCATGACATTGACGTTCCAGCAACCCGCACCGTCAAGACCGGGATTGCCTAACAATCAATCCCTGCGCAGCAGTTCCGCGGCGAGCGCGCGCGTCACGGGCCGGCCGAGCCGCAGCGCTTCGCTGTCGAGGAGTTCCACAACCTGGCGCACGGCTGCATAAGACCGCTCAATCCGGGTGGCGAGGTAGCCAACCACGGCCTCGTCGACGGCCAATTGGCGGTCGGTGCAGAACTTGACGATCAGCGCGCGGAACAGGTGATCGTCCGGCGGCAACAGCGACACCACAGGCGCCGCGCGCAGGCGCGATCTAAGATCCCGCAGTTCGATCTCAAGCGCACCGGGCGGAACACGCGCGGTGATCAGGACGTAGGCCTCGTCTTCGCGCGCGAGATTCATCAGGTGAAACAACGCGCGCTCATCAAAATCCCCTGGCTTCAGGTCCTCGACAACGAGCGCGCCGGTTGCCAGCGCCCCCGGTACCGAGGCGGGGGCAAGCGCGTGGGCCGCGGTTGCGCGCGCGCCGGCCTGCTCGGCCCAGATGGCGGCGAGATGGCTTTTGCCGGAGCCTTCCGGGCCCACCAGCAGCATGATCCGGTTCGGCCATTCCGGCCACCCGTCGACCAGCGCGACACCGGCAGCATTGGCCGGCCCTTCCAGGAAATTGTCGCGCGTCAGGCTTTCGGCATGCGGCAGCGCAAATGCCAACTGACGGGGTTGTACGCGGCCTGTCACGCAAAGCTCCATGCCGGGACCAGCCGGCGCTTGATCCCTAGCGCTTTCAAGCGAAGTGGACACCGGCGCGCGTGAAGAAAACGCATCAAGCAATTCTCTACATTGTTTCGATCGTACTCATGTGCCGCTCCCATTCCACGAGATAAAGCGACACCGACACCAGGGAAAAGACGGTAACAAATCCCATCAGGATCAGATCATAGGGCCTGGGTTTGAAGCCGAAGCCGAGCGCCGCAAGCACCAGCGCCGCAAACGCCACCTGGGCCACCGTATTGAGCTTCGACACCATCAACGGTTTCATCGGAACCGGCTTGCCGAACAACCACGAGACGATCACGGCGGCAACGATCATGATGTCGCGGGAAACCACGAGGATGACGATCCAGCGCGGTATCGCCCCCCAGATTCCAAGCGCCACATAGATCGAGACCAGCAGCGCCTTGTCCGCCAGGGGATCGAGCAGGGCGCCCAGTTCGCTGGCCATATTGAAGCGCTTGGCAAGGAAGCCGTCGACCGCGTCGCTGACGCCGGCGATGACGAAGATCGCAAATGCGATCTCCATTTCGCTTGACGCAATCGCCCAGACGATGATCGGGACCAGCAGGATGCGGCCCAGCGTAATGATGTTCGGAATGCTCACAAGGCGCTTCCCGGCGCAAAAGACCCGGCTCGTTTAATGGCTGAACCGGTCGTTATCTACATAGTACATGGGCTTTGCGCTTGCGAGCCATTGCGTGGAAGCGGATTCCGACGTAACCAGCCGCTAATATCAGCGGAATTTGGCATGGCCGAGCGCAAAAACGGGCTCACTTACGCGGATTCGGGCGTCGATATCGATGCGGGCAATCGGCTGGTCGACCTCATCAAGCCGATGGTGCGCGCGACCGCCCGCGCCGGTAGCGACGCGGAGATCGGCGGCTTTGGCGGGCTGTTCGATCTAAAGGCCGCGGGCTTCAAGGACCCGGTTCTGGTCGCCGCCACCGACGGGGTCGGCACCAAGGTCAAGATCGCGATCGAGACCGGCCTGCACGGCGGCATCGGCATCGATCTGGTCGCGATGTCGGTCAACGATCTCGTCGTGCAGGGCGCCGAGCCGCTGTTCTTCCTGGACTACTTTGCTTGTGGCAAGCTCGACCCCGAGGCCACCGCCGCGATCGTCGCCGGTATTGCCGAGGGCTGCCGCGAATCCGGCTGCGCGCTGATCGGCGGCGAGACGGCGGAAATGCCGGGTCTTTACAAGGAAGGCGACTACGATCTCGCCGGCTTTGCGGTCGGCGCCGCCGAGCGCGGCACGCTGTTGCCGCGACCCGATATCGCGGTCGGTGACGCCGTGATCGGACTTGCTTCGTCCGGCGTTCACTCCAACGGCTTCTCGCTGGTGCGCAGGATCGTCGAAAGATCGCGTGTTGCTTTCGAGGCACCGGCGCCGTTCTCGCCGGTGATGACGCTCGGCGGCGCGCTGCTGGCGCCGACCCGGCTTTACGTGAAATCGTGCCTGCGCGCGATCCGCGAAACCGGTGCGGTCAAGGGGCTCGCCCACATCACCGGCGGCGGTTTTACCGACAATATTCCGCGCGTGCTGCCAAAGCACCTCGGCGTCGGGATCGATCTCGCGCGCCTGCCGGTGTTGCCGGTGTTCAAATGGCTGGCCGAGCAGGGCGGCGTCGCCGAGCTTGAACTGCTGCGCACCTTCAATTGCGGCATCGGCATGATTGCGATCGTGCAGCCGGACGCGGTTGAGCAGGTCTGCGACATCTTCAAGGGCAGCGGCGAGAGCGTCACGCTGCTGGGGGAGGTGACCAAGGCCTCCGGCGAGCATCGCGTGATCTATAACGGTCACCTTGATCTGGCGCGGTGAAGCGATGAAACGCCGGGTTGCCATCCTGATCTCCGGACGCGGGTCGAACATGGTCGCGCTGATCGAGGCCGCCCGCCCTGCGGACTTTCCGGCCGAGATCGTGCTCGTGATTTCCAATCGTGCCGACGCACCCGGTCTGGAGAAGGCGAAGGCAAGCGGCATTCCGACCGTCGTCATTGAAAGCAGCTCGTTCGGCAAGGATCGCGCGGGGTTCGAAGCGGTCTTGCAGTCTACCCTCGAGCAGCACGGCATCGAGCTGATCTGCCTTGGCGGCTTTATGCGTCTGTTCACGGCCGAATTCGCCAAGCGCTGGTATGGGCGGATGCTCAACATCCATCCCTCCTTGCTGCCGTCGTTCCCGGGTCTCGACCCGCACGGTCAGGCGCTGCGCGCGGGCGTGAAAATTTCAGGCGCCACGGTCCATTTCGTTATCCCCGAGACGGACGCAGGTCCGGTCGTGATGCAGGGCGCGGTGCCCGTGAGCGATCACGACACCGTGGAAACGCTGTCGGAGCGGATCCTCGAAGTCGAACACCGCATCTATCCCGATGCGCTGCGGCTACTTGCCAGCGGCAAAATCCGCCTCGAGGGCGAGATCTGCAAGATCGAGGAGACCGCGGGTTCGGGCAATTTTCTGATCTCGCCCGCCGCGACCTGAGGAGCAAGGCTCCGACGACAAGTTCCCCCGGCAATGGCCGGGGGATGGACACCACTCAGGAATCGAGCACGCGTTAGATCGCACAACCGGACCTGTGGCGCTGGAACCACAATGTACGCGATTTGCCATTTGCAGCGCGCCAGGACCGATTGACCCTCGGGGAGAACTAAGGGCAAATCCGATAAGATTTTGTACCTTTTGCGGAGCTGGCGCTCCTTTTGGAAATAAGCATTCATGTGCTGCTCATCGCGGCCTTCGCGAGCACGGAAGACCGGGATTTTCCGCAGCCTTGCAAAGCTCGTTTTCCTCCTCCTCGCCGTTCCGGCAGCGTCGACGTTGGCGCAGGCGCAGATTGCTGTGGCACCGCCGCCGCCACCGCCTCCACTGCCAGTACCAACCGATATCAATTCCGACGTGTCGTCGGGTGCCGCAGTGGCGGACCTCGGCAGAAGTTTCCTGGAGCGACTTGGAAACCAGGCGACGGGCGGCTTCAATCGCAACTCTCGAACCAACCCAGGAGGCGGCGGCGCCTCGGAAGCCGCACAGGGTCCGCAGTTTCGCGCCTGGGGTGAGGCTTATGGCATCTCGGCAACGACCGGCCCACTAGGCTTCTATGTCGGCGATCACCGTCAGACCTGGGGCGGCGTTGCGGGTATCGGCGCGCGCGTCGCGCCCGGCGTCAATGTCGGTTTTTCCGTCGATCAGAGCCGTACCGCGATCGACGTGCCGCTGGCGTTTCAATCGGCGAGCCTCGACCTCACGCAGCTTGGCTTCAACGCCTCCGTCGACAAAGGGCCATGGACCTGGGCGGTTGCGCTAGTCCACGGTTTCGGTACGGTCAATTCGAACAGGGACACCGGGCACGGGTTTGCGACCGCCGGCTACAACGCCCTGGTCGACGGCGCGCTGACCGAGCTCAGCTATTACTGGAACATCGACCAGAGCCGCATCGTGCCGAAGGCCGCATTCGAATATGTGCGGTCCTCGACCGGATCATTCCAGGAAGTCGGCGGCTTTGGTCCCGTGATGGCGAGCGGCGCGACCGTGGAGCGCTCGCGCATGCTGATCGGCGCCGAGGTCGGTCACTATTGGATCCTTGACCGCAAGATTCTCGATCTGTCGGCCTACGGCAAATTCGTCGATAACGTCGCGCAGAACCTTGGCTCGATCGTCGTCAGCCTGGGGCCGCAGAGCATCGCAGTGCAGGGCATCGGCGAAAGCCAGTATGGCGCCGACGCCGGCGCCTCGGCCTCGCTCACCCTGACCAACACCGTGCGCCTTTATCTCAACTATGACGGCAAGTTCCAGTCCCCGCTGCAATCGCACCAGGGCACCGTTGGCGTCGAGGTCAAATGGTAGCCGCGCGCTAGCCTAAAGCGCGATGAGATTAAGTTAGATCGTCACCGCGCTTTAGGTTTTTGATTGAGCATGATCTTTTCGGAAAACCGGTGTCCACTTTTCCGGATCATGCTCTAGAAGTCCGACTCCAATATTCGCGTCGCTAGCTGCGGTCGACCCTCACGACCCGACCCCGCTCGACCGCAAGCGCGAGCCTGCCTTGCTTGAGCGACAGCGCGGCCTCGCCGAACAATTCACGGCGCCAGCCGCGCAGCGCGGCGACGTCGGCATCATCGTCGGCGGCGATCTGCTCGAGATCGTCGACGGTCGCGATCACCTTGCTGGCGACGGCGTGGCGCTCCGAGGTCATGCGCAGCAAGACCTTCAGAAGCTCGACGGTCGCCGCACCATTGGAACTGTTGCGCTGCTTTTCGATCTTCGGCAGCGTCGCCGGATCGCGCGCCAGCCCGCGTTGCACGGCGGCGATGATGTCGGCGCCCCATTTCGACCGGTCAAAGCCCTTCGGCAGCGAACGCAGATTGGCGAGCCTTTCAAGGCTGGTCGGCGCATGGGTGGCGATATCGCCGACCGCGTCGTCCTTCAGGACGCGGCCACGCGGAACGTCGCGGCCTTGCGCTTCCTGCTCGCGCCACGCGGCGACTTCCATCAGCACCGCGAGCTCCTTCGGCTTGCGCACCCGCGTCTTCAACCGTTCCCAGGCCCGTTCGGGATGAAAGTCGTAGGTCTTCGGCGAGGTCAGCACTTCCATCTCCTCGCTCACCCAATCGCTGCGGCCGCGCTTCTTGAGGTCGGCATCGAGCGCTGCGAACACGTCGCGCAGGTGGGTGACGTCGGAAACCGCATAGTGCACCTGTTCCTTGCTCAGCGGCCGCCGCGACCAGTCGGTGAAACGATGGGTCTTGTCGGGCCGGTGGCCGGTGATGCGCTCGACGAGCTGGTCATAGGCGATGGAATCGCCGTAACCCAGCACCATGGCCGCGACCTGGGTGTCGAAGATCGGATGCGGAACGATGCCGGTGCGATGCCAGACGATTTCGATATCCTGGCGCGCGGCGTGGAACACCTTGAGCACCGCTTCATCGACCATCAGGTCGAAGAACGGCTTTAAGTCGATGCCCTCGGCCAGCGTGTCGACCACGACCGCTTCCTCAGGGCTTGCCATCTGAACGACGCAGAGCAGGGGATAGTAGGTGGTCTCACGCAGAAATTCCGTATCGACGGTGATGACCGGGTGTCGGGCGAGACGGGAGCAGACTGCGGCGAGTTCCGAAGTGGTTGTAATCAGATCCATGAACGATCCATAACGCGTCCGACAGGCGTTCGTACGAAAGCGCAGGCATGTCAAGGGTCTTGGACCGAATTCGGGCCCTGCATTTGGACTTGATCACGGCGTCAGCAAGGCCCGATCGCGGCGACTCACCCGCTTCGGGGGGCGACCCCCACGCCGATCGAACGGTCCTTTTTGAGGTCGTTAGAGCGCGATGGTCTTTGATTGAATCGGTTTGTCCGCGCATTCGCTTCACCTCTCCCCGGTTGGGAGAGGTCGATTTGCGGAGCAAATCGGGTGAGGGGCTCTTCTCTCACGAGAGACCGTAACCCCTCACCCGGCGCTACGCGCCGACCTCTCCCGACGGGAGAGGTGAACAGCGCCCGGGGATAAGTGATCGAACCTAATCTCATCCTGCTCTAGTGGTGGCGCACGCGGCGCAAAGGCCGGCGCCCCGACGGAACGGCCAACACGATGACGCACAGGGCGAGCATCGCCAGCCCCATGAATTCAAATACCAACGCGTCCACGGCAATATCCCCCAGCAAACCGTTAGATTGGTGCGGGGCGGATTGACCGTCTCTTAATTGGCGACGTCGGGGGTACGGAAGCCGGTGCGATGGTGGACGGCTAGTTAATGCGTCACGTCCCGCAAAACGTCTGGAGCACGCGCTGATCCGGCTGCGGCGGCTCGGCATAATCGGCGAATTGGGGCTGGTCCTGATAGGGCTTCGACAGCACCGCGAGAAGCTCCTCGAAGGGCGCATAGTCGTCGTTGAGCGTGGCGGCCTGGATCACGGCCTCGACACGATGGTTCCGCGGGATGAAGGCGGGATTGACGGATAGCATCGCTGCCTGCCGCTCGGCCGGCGATTGCGGTTCTTCGCTCGCGCGTTGCCGCCAGCGCGCCGCCCATTCGTCATAGGCGGAAGGCTCGGCGAACAGCGCGCGGACGCCTGCATCAGCGGCGGCATCACCCGCAGCCTCGCACAACCGCCGGAAGGTCAGCGTGAAGTCGGCCTGGTTCCTGGCCATGGCATCGAGCAGGTCCTGCACGAGGGCCTCATCGCCGTCGCGCATCGTGAACAGGCCGATCTTGTTTCGCAGGCCGGCCTGATAGGCCGCGGTGAATTTTTCTACGAACTCGCCGAGGATTTCCTGGGCTTGTGCGATCGCCTTTTCCTGATCGTCTGAAAACAGCGGCAGCAGGCACTCGGCGAGCCG
>VAZG01000064.1 GCA_005885285.1 Alphaproteobacteria bacterium
CTAAACGATCGGTCGAATGATTTGTCCGGTGTCGGTAATCGGGGCCCCGCATGGACGGCCGTACGCAGCGCGTGCGCGGCGTCGTTCGTGTTTTGTGCCATAATTTTTTTAACGTCGTGCAACTACGTGACGGTAGGAAGCTCCGGAAGCACAGCTCCGGCCGATATCGACGTGCTGGACAAGGTGCGATCGGTCGACATCATGCCCCGGCAGACCCAGGCGGTTGCCTCTACGCAGAATAATGCCGGGGCACGCGGCCGCGCTGCGGTATTCGAGGGGACCGAGGTCGCCGATATCGGCGACGTCCCGGTGCGTGCCCAGGCCAGCGGTAACGGCTACGACCTGAACTTCGAGAACACGCCGATCGCGACCGTCGCCAAGGTGGTTCTCGGCGACATTCTCAACACCGGTTACGTGATCGATCCGAGGGTGCAAGGGACGGTCAGCCTGGTCTCCGTTCGTCCTGTACCCCGGTCCGACATAGCCTTTGTGCTTGAAAGCGCGCTTCGGTTGTCCGGCGTGGTGCTGGTGCGCGACGGCGCGGGCTATCGCCTGACGCCGCTCGGCGATGCCGTTGGCTCAGGACGTGTTGATTCCGCGGCGGTATCACCCGAACCCGGCTACGGTGTATCGGTTGTTCCGCTACAGTATGTGTCTGCACAGACGATCCTGAAGCTGATGGATTCCTTTGCCACCAAGCCGGGTACCGTTCGTGCTGATCCGACGCGCAACCTGCTTCTGATCCAGGGCACAGGCGCGGAACGCCGCACCGCAGTCGATACGGCAATGAGCTTCGACGTCGATTGGATGCGCGGACAATCGGTCGGCATCTACCCTCTCAGCAACAGCGCGCCGGAGCCGATCATTTCCGAGCTCGAGAAGATCCTGGACTCTGGCGAGAGCGGACTCAGCCAAAGCGTGGTCAAATTCCAACCGATGAGCCGTCTGAACGCGATCCTCGTGGTAAGCCGCAAGCCCGCGCTGCTCCACACCGCCGCGACCTGGATCAGACGGCTCGATCACGCCGACACCGCGCGCACCAGCGTCCATGTCTATCGTGTCAGATATGGCGAGGCCCGGCAGATCGCGCGCGTCCTGACCGACATGTTCATTGGCGGGTCGACGGCGTCGCTTGACAATGCCGACAATCAGGTCGCGCCGGGATCCGGCGCGTCAGCCACAGCAAGCCTCGATCGCCTGTCGCTCAATTCGCAGGGTCAGTCACAGATTGGCGGCTTCGCCTCGCGCACACCAGGCGGGATGACTTCTTCTGCAACTTCGGCATTTGGCCAGCCACAAGCAGGCGCTAGCAATCCGACGGGTAGCGGCGGCCCGCTCGACAAGGGCAGCGCCGGCGCGGGAAGCAGCGGACAGCCGTTGATGCAGGGCGTGCGGATTACCGCGGATGTCGTCAACAATTCACTTCTCATCTATGCCGACCAAGGTAACTACAAGATCGTCGAAGCGACATTGCAGCAGATCGACAAGCCGGCGTTGCAGGTGGCGATCGATGCCACGATTGCGGAAGTGACCCTGACGAATGAATTGAGCTATGGCGTGCAGTTCTTCCTGAAGAGCAAGGGTTTTGGCCTGCCCCCCGACAGGGGCTCGGCGCTCAATACTCAGTCGACGCAAACGCCGGGCACGACCACAACCACTGACCCGGTCACCGGTATCGCCACGACCGTCACCAGTGCCCTCATCAACCGCGCCCTTCCAGGCTTCAATTTCCTGGTCGGATCGGAGGCGAGCCCTTCAGCCATCCTTGATGCGCTGCATACCGTTACCAGCGTGAAGGTGCTGTCCAATCCGTCGCTGGTCGTGATCAACAACCAGGTGGCGACGCTGCAGGTCGGCGACGTCGTGCCGGTATCGACCGGCAGCGCCACGGTTCTGACCACCAGCAACACCGTCGTCAACACCATCGACTACCGCAACACCGGCATCATCCTGCGCGTCTCGCCCCGCATCAATGTCAACGGCAATGTCAGGCTCGAGGTCGAGCAGGAGATCAGCAACGTCTCCCCGCAGTCGGTCACCAGCCTGACGCCGACTGTCTCCGAACGACGGGTGAAGAGCTCGATCTCGGTCGCGAACGGACAGACCGTGCTGCTGGCCGGCTTGATCAGCGAGCAGCAGAACGGCAACCGCAACGGCATCCCGCTGCTCGACGAGATTCAGGGATTGGGCGACGCCTTCTCGCACCAGGACAAGAAGGGGACCAGGACAGAATTGATCATCTTCATTCGTCCGCAGATCATCCGCGACGGCACCGACGCCCACAATGTCGCCGAAGAGCTGCGCTCGAAATTGCGCGGAAGCGTTGGAGCAAGCACCGATGACCTCGTGGTCCATACCGTGCACTGATGCGGCCGCGCCGCGCCCGCGGGCGAAGGCCCGTGCGCTTCTCGCCAGCCTGCTCGTGCTTGCCTGCTATTTAGTTCCAGTCGCCCGCGCAGGCGCCGATCCGCTCTCATCTGCCAATGCCGCCTACGCCAGAGGTAACTATCTCCTCGTCGTCCAACTCCTGGCGCCGCTCGCCTTTCGCGGCAATGCGCAGGCGCAAGCCTTGCTCGGCTTCATGTTCGAAAATGGCTATGGCGCGCCGCAGGTCTACATCACGGCTTCCGATCTTTATTACCAGGCCGCGATCCGGGGCAATCCGTTCGGCCAAGGCATGCTCGGGCTGATGTATGACAAGGGCCATGGCGTGCCGCAGGATTTCGTCCTGGCCTACAAGTGGTTGAATCTCGCGGCGGCGCGCGGGCCGAAGCACGAGCGCGACTATTTCCTACGGCTCCGCAACGCGGTCGCATCGAAGATGTCGCCCGTGCAGATCGCGGAGGGCCAGCGGCTGGCGATGCTTTGGGCGACCGCGGGGCAATAGGACTAGACCAATGAGCGTTGTTCAGAGTGCGTCGCAATTCGTAATTCATCTGCAGAATGCCGGCCATCTTCGCTCCGCGAAGGTGCAGGCATCTTCCGATTCTGCTGCGACAGACCGGCCGCAGGACGATGCGTTCCTGCCGTGGGGCACGAAGAAGCTGTGGGAGCTTACCGATCTGTCGGCCGGCGAGTTCGCCGACGAGGCGGTCCGCTTTCACAAATTATCGCGCGTGACGCTCCAGGAGATGTTGAAGGCTGCGCCGTTGGTTTCGCCCTTCTCGCAGCGCTTTCTGCGCGAAACCCTGATATTTCCCCATCAGTCCGCCGATGGCCGCGTCTTGCTTGCGGTGGCGGACCCGACCGACCTTGCGGCAAGACGCGCGGCCGAGATCGTTCTCGGCCCCGCGATCGAAATCAGGATTGCCGCGTTCGACGATCTGGCCGTCGTGCTGGATCAACGTCTTGCGAGCGATGGCCCGGACGCCTCCGAGATCGACGGCTTCCGGCAGCCGCGCGAGGACGATATCGAAAGCCTGCGCGATCTCGCCAGCGGCGCGCCGGTCGTGCGCGCCGTCAACGATCTCCTGGAAAAGGCCATCGAGCTGCGCGCGAGCGACATCCATATCGAGCCCTTTCAGACCGGGCTGACCGTGCGCTTCCGGATCGACGGGTTGCTGCGGCAGGTCGCAGCGCCCGCCGGCGTGCTGCCGCAGGCCGTCATCTCCCGTATCAAGATCATCGCGAGCCTCAACATCGCCGAGCGGAGACTGCCGCAGGACGGCGCCGCGCGCCTGCGTGCCGGCCGCGCCGATACCGATATCCGTGTCGCCATCATGCCGACCCAACACGGCGAATCCGCCGTGATCCGCATCCTGCCGAAGGATCGCGGGTTGCTGGTGGTCGACAGGCTCGGCTTTGCCCCCGCGGATGAAGCAAGGCTGAGGCGGCTGTTGAAGCTGCCGCATGGCATGATCGTCATCACCGGGCCGACCGGCAGCGGCAAGACCACGACGCTCGCCACCATCCTTTCGATCCTCAATGAACCGGTCCGGAAGATCCTCACCATCGAGGACCCCGTCGAATACGAGATTGCGGGCATCAACCAGTCGCAGATCAAGCCCGCGATCGGGCTGACCTTTGCCAGCGCGTTGCGCTCCTTCGTGCGCCAGGACCCGGACGTGATCATGGTCGGTGAGGTGCGCGATTCCGAGACCGCGCATGTCGCCGTCCATGCCGCGCTGACCGGCCATCTGGTGCTGACGACGCTGCATACCGAGACCGCCGCGGCGGCGCTGCCGCGGTTGCTCGATCTCGGCGTCGAGGCCTATCTGTTGCGCTCGACCCTGCGCGCGGTGATCGCGCAACGTCTGGTGCGACAGCTCTGCGAACGCTGCAAGTCGTCACGAATCCTTTGCGAAGAGGATTTTGCCGACGACCCGCGGCTGGCCACGCTCGGCTTCAGAGCCGGCGAGAGCATTTATGCCGCTGCGGGCTGCGAGCGCTGCGGCGGCAATGGCTATCGCGGCCGGCTCGGCGTGTTCGAGGTGCTCGAGCTCAACGACGAGCTGCGCGCCTTGATCGGCGAAAAAACCGACGGGTTGAAGATCGATCAGGCCGCGATCCGCGCTGGCATGACCACGATGCTCGACGACGGGCTCGCCAAATGCCGCGCCGGCCTCACCAGTCCCGCGGAGATTCTCCGCGTTACGACGACGAGGTAGGCCGTGCCGAATTTCCGCTACCGCGCGCTGACCCAGACCGGCGAGATCGTGAACGGCCGCCTGTCGGCGCCGAGCGCGACCGAGGTCGCCGCCCGCATCGAATATCTGCGTCTGTTGCCGATCGAGACGGTGGAAGAGAAGCGCCCCACGTCCGCGTCCACCGCCTTCGGCATCTTCGGCCAGCCGAGCCGCAGCGAGGTGACGACTTTCACCCGCGATCTCGCGCTGTTGCTGAAGGCCGGCGCCCGGCTTGACGATGCGCTCGAATTGCTCGCAGGCGATGCCGATGTCGGCCGGCTGCGGCCGGTCGTCGCCAAATTGCGCGCAGCACTGCTCTCCGGCGAAAGCCTGGCGGAGGCGGCTGGCGCGCATCCGACGCTCTTTCCGCCCATGTATGTGGCGCTGGTCAGGGTCGGCGAAATTTCGGGTACGCTGGATCAGGTGCTGGAGCTGTTGGGCCAGGAGCGGATGCGCGCCGAGGCGATGCGCCGCAAGCTTACGGACGCAATGCAGTATCCGCTGTTCGTGCTGATCGCGGCGATCTGTGTGATGCTGTTCTTCATCCTTTTCGTGCTGCCGCAGTTCTCCTCGGTGCT
Organism: Alphaproteobacteria bacterium; assembly: GCA_005885285.1. GTDB lineage: Bacteria > Pseudomonadota > Alphaproteobacteria > Rhizobiales > Xanthobacteraceae > Bradyrhizobium. Next base: position 5,204 of record VAZG01000064.1, read on the forward strand.
GCAGGATTTCGGCGGCAAGTCCGACTCGGCGCTGAGCCTCTTCATCCGCATCTCGGAGTTCATGCGCGCCAACGGCACGGCCCTGCTGCTTGCGGGTGCGGCGCTGGTCTTGGGGCTCTGGCTCGTGCTGCGCCGGGCCGAGGCGCGCAGCGCGCTCATCGCGCGCCTGGCGGCCATCCCCGGCATTAGTGGGATCTTTCAGTATTATCGCACCAGCCTTTTCTGCCGCAATCTCGGCGTCCTGCTCAGCAGCGGCGTCGGCCTGACCGCCACCTTGCGTATTCTGGTCGACATCATGGCGGTGGCCGGAAAGGTCGAAATCTGGAAGGCTGCTGCGGATCGTGTGCGCCAGGGCGGCAAGCTGTCCGAAGCATTGTCAGGGAAGAGTAGTCTGCCGCCGATGGCCGTGCGCATGCTCCGGCTCGGCGAGGAAACGGGCCAGTTGCCGGTGCTCGCAGGAAGGGTCGCTGAATTCTACGAGGCGAAACTGCAGCGCAGCCTCGATCGCATCGTCGCCATCATCGGGCCGCTCGCCATTATCTCGATCAGCGCGGTTGTGGGCGGACTGATCGTTTCGGTCATGACTGCATTGCTGTCGGTCACCCAGCTTGTTGGATAGTTCGAAGGAGATCGTCATGTCGAAAAATTCGGAAGATATCAGGCTCCGCAGCGAACGCGTTGGGCGTACGGGTGAGCAAGGCTTTACCCTCGTCGAAATGCTTGTCGTGATCACGATCATCGGCCTGATCATGGGACTGATCGGACCGCGCGTGCTGAATTACCTGAGCGAGTCCAAGGTCAAGGCAGCGAAGATCCAGATGCAGAGCTTTGCCAGCGCGCTCGACCTTTTCAATCTCGACGCCGGCCGCTATCCGTCGGGCTCGGAGGGGCTCGCCGCGCTGGTGCGCCGCACCCCGGGCGTTTCCGCCTGGAACGGGCCGTATCTGAAGGGTGGGGCAGTTCCGAATGATCCCTGGAATCATCCGTACATCTATCGCGCACCGGGCGAGCGTTCGGCCTTTGATATCGTCTCGCTCGGCTCGGATGGCCAGGAAGGCGGAAGCGGGACAGCGGCCGACGTCTCGCTCGAAAAATTGACCTCCGCCAGCAACGACTAGGGCCGACGACCGCAGCTGGCATCCGGGGCCATTATGAAACGCATTGATGTAGCCAGTGAACGAGGTTTTACGCTCCTTGAAATGGTATGCGTGATCGCGCTTGTCGCCATGGTCGCAACCGTTCTGCTGCCGTTCGTGCCGCGCAACACGTCGAAAGCGCGGCTGCAGGCCTATGCGCTGGAAGCAGCGTCGCTCTTGAAGGCCGATCGCAACGCCGCGATCCGGCGCGGCGTCGACGTGTCGACGCTTGTGGATGCACCTTCGCGCGCGATCCGGTCCGGCGCGACCGCCCAGCTGATCCGCATTCCCGACGATGTGCACTTCGAAGCGCTGCTACCGCAAACCTGCCGGCAGCGGGCCGCGCTATCGACCATAAGCTTCTTTGCCGACGGCATGAGTTGCGGTGGCGCCATTGCGCTGACCCGGCTCGACAGTTCCTACGAAATTCGCGTCAACTGGCTGACCGGAAGGGTCGAGATTGTCTCAACACGCGCGCGTGCCAACTAACCGCAGCGATGCCGGCTTCACGATCCTGGAGGTGCTGATTGCACTCGCCGTCGTGGCGATCGCAATCGTCGCCATCGGATATGTGATGTCGACCAACGTCCGCGGCGTGCGAGCGCTGGAAGACCACGTCGCGCTCATGCAGACCGCCCAGACCGTGCTCACGACCGCAATTCCGCCGCGCAAGGAGATGGCCCCCGGCAGGCTCGCGGGACAAATTCGCGACTATGGTTGGCAGGTCGATATCGGCCCGGTCGGCGGCGGCTGGGTGATTGATAACGCCGATGTCGCCTGGATTCCGGAGCTCGTCAAGATCCGCGTACGGTCGCCGTCCGGAGCCGCGATCGATCTGGAAACCGTCCGCTTGATGCGAGGGCAAAAGCGATGACGAGGAGGCGCGCAGGCACACGCCCTGGCGAAGACGGCTTCACGCTGATCGAGGCGCTGGTGGCGCTGGCGTTGACCGGTCTCATATTGTCGTCGCTTGCCACCCTCACCGCGCAGTGGTTGCCGAACTGGAATCGGGGCTTCGAGCGCATCCAGCAAAGCGAACTCATCGGCATCTCGATGCAGCGGATCGCCGCCGACCTCGCTGCCGCCGAGTTCGTGCCGGCAGGCCGCGCCGCGAAGAAGCCGCTGTTCGAGGGCACGGCGCTGTCGGTCACTTTCGTGCGCACCGCGCTCGGTCCCAATGTCGGGATTGGCCTCGATGTGGTGCGGTTCGGCGAGACCACGGATCAGGGACGGCTCGTGACCGTGCGCTCGCGCGCGCCGTTTGCGCCGCTGTCCTCTGATGTCTCGCTATCCGGGCAGATCCATTTCGTCGATCCAGTGGTGCTGCTGCGAATGCCGTTGCGGATGTCGTTTGCCTATGCCGATCAAGAGGGTGCTTTCCACGATGATTGGCACGAAATGGATGCTCTGCCGAAGGCGATCATGCTCACGGTGGGGGACGCCGCGAGTGAGCGAGTGCTATCGGTCTCGACTGTCACGCCGATACATGTCAACGCACCAGCTCGTGTCGGTAAATCGGGCAGTGGCCAAGCTGACGATGTCAATGATGCCAAGGATGACAGCAAACGCACCGGCGGCGGGTCAAAGCAGGGCGGCTCGTGATGGCGCGCGTCAGGATGGATAACTCGACTGAGGGCGAGGGCGGCTTCGTTATCGTCGCCGTGTTGTGGCTGCTCTCCGCGTTGGCGGCGCTGGCGATGATCTTCTCGGTGTATCTGTCCAATTCGGCGCGGGCGCTTGCCCTG
>VAZG01000065.1 GCA_005885285.1 Alphaproteobacteria bacterium
GCTCAAGGCCGTGCTCGCCTGGTATCTCTAACCGGGCGGCGCGGCATATCAACCCGCCTTTCGGCCGTGATGACTATGCAGTTGCGCGGACAGAAGGCGTCGCCACGCGTTGAACTCCGGACTTGCAATATCGCGCGGCCTTGGAAGATCGATAAGGTATTCATTGTCAATGCGGCCCGGTCCCGGTGACATGACTACGACTCGATCGGCCAAAAAGATCGCTTCCTCAATCGAGTGGGTAACGAAAATGACCGTCAGGCCGGTCCGCGACCAGATCTCGACCAGTTCGTCCTGCAGCCGTTCGCGGGTCATCGCGTCGAGTGCGCCGAAGGGTTCAGCCATCAGCACGATTTCGGCATCATTGGCGAGCACGCGGGCAATGGCAACGCGCTGCTTCATGCCGCCCGAAAGCTGATGCGGATAGACGTCAGCGAAGTTCTGCAGACCGATGAGTTCGATGAACCGATCCGTCGTCTCGCGGATTTCGGCCTTGGGCCGGCCCCTCGACTTCGGGCCGAAGCCGATATTGTCGCGGACATTGAGCCAGGGAAACAGGCCGTAATCCTGAAACACCATGCCACGGCTTGGTCCCGGCCCCGCGATCGGCACGCCCCACATCAGATTGTCGCCGGCTGTGGCGCTCTCGAAACCGGCGGCAAGCCGCAACAATGTGGACTTGCCACAGCCCGACGCGCCGATCAGGCAGATGAACTCACCTTTCTTGACGCGCAGATTGGCGCCGCGCAGCGCCTCGATCGCGCGGCCGCCCTGCGCATAGGTCTTGCCGACGTTCTTCATTTCCAGAATTGGAATCGCGGCTTCAGCCATGCGACGGACTCCAGGCGAGTAGCCGCCGCCCGATCAGCATCACCAATTGGTCGGACAGGAAACCGAATATGCCGATCACGATCATGCCTGAGATCACGATCTCGGTGCGCGAAAGCTGGCGCGCTTCCATGATGATGGCTCCTAACCCCGTCTGCACGCCGGTCATCTCGCCGACCACGATCACCACCCAGGCAAAGCCCAGGCCCAGCCGCATGCCGGTGAAGATCGACGGAAGTGCTGCCGGCAGCACCACGCGAAAGAATTGCGCGGTGCCGGTGCAGCCGAGCATCGAGGCCGCCTCGAACAATCGTTGCTCGACCGAGCGTACGCCGAAAATCGTGTTCACCAGGATCGGATAGAACGCCCCCAGGAACACCAGGAAGAACGCCGAGCGCGGGCCTAGTCCAAAGATGATCATCGCGAGCGGCAGCCACGCGGTGACCGGAACGGGGCGCAGAATCTGGATGGTGGGATCGATCAGTTGCCGTACCAGCGGCACGCGCCCGATCAGCATGCCGAGCGGTAGTGCCGCGGCAAGCGCCAGCGCGAAGCCGCCATAGACGCGGGCGATCGAGGCCAGCAAATGGATGTGCAGGGTCTTGCTGTAGGCATCGTCGTTGATGCCGCCGAAGGCGAGGTCCTGCAATTCGAGCCAGACGTCGTAAGGCGGCGGGATCAGGCTCGCCGGCCGGTTCACCGTGGCAAGATGCCAGATCGCGAGCAGCGCCAGCGGAAACGCTATCGCGAGCAGCACCGGTTTGAGCCGCGGCAACCATGATGCTACCGGCGAAGGCTCGCGCGCGGCAGTCTCGTGTTCGGTGCCGGAGGCAAGTGTGGACACGTCAGGTCGGCTTCACAGCATCGACAAAACTGGTGTCGATGAAGGTCGCGAAATCAGGCACGCGCTTGATCTGCTTCAAGGCCAGCATGTGCTCGGCGTAGATTTTGGATTCCTCGATTTCCTTCGGCCCCAATCGCCAGGTCAATTCGACATTGGGTACTGAGGCTTCGATCGCTTCCCTTTTCTGGCCGAGCTTGCTCGAGGCCATCGCGACCATCGCGTCCTTGTTGGTCTGCGCGTAGTCCGTGGCCCGCTGGTGGATGCCGATCATCACTCGCACCAGCTCCGGCTTCTCGGCGATCAAATCACGATGGGTGCCGAACACCATGTTGAGCGACCCCATCGCGGTCGAATAGGGATATTCCACGAGTTGGCCGACGCCTGAGGACAGCGACACGCCGGGGCCGGGCTCGGCGCCGACATAGGCGTCGATGTCGCCGCGCGCGAGCGAAATATGCATCTCGGAGAATGAGACGCGCACCGGCTCGACATCCTTGATGGTCATGCCTTCCATCCGAAGCCGCTCCAGGAAGAACACCTCCTGCGTGGTGCCTGGAAACACCGCGACGCGTTTTCCTTTGAGATCCTTGATGGTGGCGATGCCGGAATCTTTCTTGGCGATGATCGCCATGCCGCGATTGCAGGTCGAGGCGATCACCACGACCGGTTCGCCCGCGGCCGCGCCAAGCAGGGCAGCCGCGATGCCGAACGCGCCGAAATCGACCGACTTGGTGACGACCGCATTCTTGCATTCGGTCGGCGTCTCGAACGGCAGCACCTCAACCTTGTAGCCTTCAGGCACGAACGCCGCGTAGAAATAGGGCGCGATCGAATGGATCAACTTCAGCGCGCCGGCGCGGATCACGATCGGCTCGGCGGCGGCGCGCACGATGGCGGGCGCCGCGATCAGCCCCGCGCCAAGGCCTGCAACGAATTCACGACGGCGGATGGTTCTGATCATGGACGGCTCGCTCCTGTCTGGCTCGCCTGGAAAACAAGCAACAAACATGCCGCTTGATGGGGGTTTGGGGGCAGGCCGATCACGATTGCGAGGAGCTGCTCCACGATGTCTCGTCATTGCCGGGCTTGCCTGCCTTCGCTAAAGCTTCGGCGCGCCAACACTGTACAGCCCGACGAAGCCTTGGCGTAGTCGGGACCCGGCAATCCATCCCCCTTCGAAAAATGCTTGTTGCGAAGATGGATGGATACGCGGGTCAAGCCCGCGTATGACGACTGAATGTGCTGCGGCACCGCCACCGAACTTGCAGACACAATTTCACGATCCCGCCGCATGTTTTGCGCGAGCTTTGCTCTCAATTTCCTGTCCTCTGATGAGAGGGCGCAGGGAATGCCGGGCGCACGATGCGCCCGCAGCCTCGCACGCAAGAAAAAAGCGTACGAGCATAGTCACCACGGTCACATCGGTTCACCCGACATTCCCCGCGCAATGGTTTACGGCTTATAGCGCGCTCTCCCCAGTGACCGGGCTTTTTTGCCACTGTCGCCTGCAGGTCAAGACCTGCAAGCTTGACGCCAGCGTCGGGGCGTCAGGACCACACGATTTCGCCGTCCGCTCGCAGCGCGTTCGTCTTGCGCGCTGCCCGCGTCCACCGCATCCCGCCCCACGTCCGTGACGATCGCGAGCGCCCCTCAAGAGGAGCGGGACGAGGTGAGTCCTAAATCTGATTTGGGGTCAGCGGCAATGCCGTCGGGTTGCGACGAATTGGCACGACGGGCAATTTGCGCATGGCAAGCATGCAATGCCGTGAGCGGCGCAGCTGATTTGCCCCGTCGTCGGGCCGATCACGCCACGGCGCGACGCGAGCGGGCAGCGCAGGACTGCTGTAAGATCGTCATTGCTAGGAGCAAAGCGACGAAGCAATCCAGAATTGTTTTCGTGGCCCCTGGATTGCTTCGCTGGCGCTCGCAATGACGTCCCCTTGAGCGCGAAGCGGAAAATTGTGCGAAAGGGGCTAGCCCGTAGAATCAGGACGTGGCGTTCGTCCATTCCATTGACCGCCAATCAGACAGACCAGAGGAGAAGCCTATAGCGAGGCAACTTGCACCGATGCATCCCGGCGAAGTCCTGCGGGAGGAATTTCTTGTGCTGCTGGTTTTGTCGGCAGGCGCGCTCGCCAAGGAGTGCGGGGCCCCACGCACCAGCATGAGAAGAATTGCGGAATGAAGAAACTGCAATAACGGCTAATACCGCGCGACAGCTTGGACGTCGGCCAGCTTTGGCTGAACTTGCAAATTGAGATTCGATATGCGGCGAAAAGCCAGATCGCAAAAGAGCTGGAGAGGATCACGCCGGTCACGGGAAGCGCTGCCGCTTGAAGGTCGGCCCTCGCCTAAAGCCGTCAGCGTTCACCGCATCCCGCGTCGCCGGTTCCCTCCCATCACCCACTCGATTGCACCCATTCCCGATATCACGTAGAAGTGAACCGCCCTCGAACTGCCGTATCTTCAGGGCATTTTGAGACCGTTGGCCCGCGGGAATTGCTGGGTTGCGGGCCGGCCGTCCTCTCGAACTCGAACCTGTGATCTGTGACGGAGCGCATGCCGGTGTCGTTTGCCCTGTGTTACCGGGAAGCTCGGACACCAGCCATGGGGGTGGGGAAAGTGCAGGCTATTTCTCGTGGTTGAATGCGACGTGATGACCAGGACCGAATCGTCTGAAACATCGGCGGATGTCCGGGAAAGGACGATCCTCACCACCGATATCGTGGGCTCGACCGCGCTGCTGCGCCGCTATCCCAACGACATGATGAACGCCATGGATCTGCACGACCAGGTCCTGCGCACCGCCATCCGCCGTCATTCCGGCGATCCCTTCCGCTCCACCGGCGACGGCGTGCTGGCGATCTTCGACCGGCCGCTCGATGCGGTGCAGGCCGCCATCGAAGCACAGCGCGAGATGCGCCGGATCTCCTGGGGCCCCACCGGACGGCTGCAGATCCGCTTCGGCATCCACACCGGGCTGACGCGGGCCCGCGGGGACAACGATTTCTTCGGCCCCGCGCTGCCGACGGCGACGCGATTGCAAAGCGCCGCCAACGCCGATCAAATCCTGCTGTCGGGCGTGACCGTGGAGCGGCTGGCGACGGACCTCGTGCGGACGCCGTTCCAGTTGTCCGACCTGGGCGAACACCATTTCAAGGGCATCGAACCCATTCGGGTTCACCAGGTCTCGGCGTCCGACCTGCCGACCGCGTTCCCGCCGATCGGGGGCAAACGGGAAAGCGCCAGCGGCAACTTGCCGGCAAACCTGAGCTCGTTCCTGGGCCGCGAGCGCGAGCTCGATGAGCTCGCGCAAGTGGCGCTTGAATCGAGGCTCTTGACGCTGATTGGTCCGGGCGGCATCGGCAAGACGCGGCTCGCGATCGAATTCGCCCGCGTGCTGGAGGCGACGTTTCCCGATGGCGCGTGGCTGGTCGATCTGTCGGCGCTGGAGCGCGACAGCGAGGTTTGGCCGGCGGTCGCCGAAGCGCTCTTGATCCTGCCGGTTCCCGGCACTGAGCCGCGCATCCAGGTGCTCGAACGCCTGCAGCGCTCGCGCGCGATCCTGGTGATGGATAATTGCGAGCACGTGCTCGATCCGGTCGCCCATGCCATCACCGAGCTCGGCTCGACCTGCGGCGAATTGTTCCTGATCGACACCAGCCGGCGCCCGCTTGGGGTCGAGGGCGAGGCCTTGTACGAGGTCTCCTCACTCAATTCCCGCGTGCAGGGCGCCAATGGTGCCGGGCAATCCGTGGCCGCGCGCCTGTTCGAAGAACGGGGCCGGCTCGGCAATCGGCGTTTTCATCCAACGGCGGACGATTTTGCCGTCATCGAGCGGATTTGCGCCAATCTCGATTGCATTCCGCTCGCCATCGAGATCGCTGCCGCGCAGTTGCGACGGCACAGCCTTGCGAGCATCGAAAGCGGCGTGACAAAGCCGCTCGACCTGCAAGCGAGCATTTTCCGCCGCCGCAGCGGCCGCCACCAAACGCTGCGGCAAACGCTGGAATGGTCCTACGAGCTGCTCGATCCCAACAGCCGTCAGGTGCTGCAGCGGCTATCGGTATTTTCAGGCTCCTTCCATGAAGAGCAGGCGCTCGCCGTCTGTGCCGGCGATATCCCAAGTGAGTCCGAGGTGCTGCGCGGGATCGACGAACTCGTCGAGACCTCGCTGCTCGCGCGGGACACCGGCCGTCATCATTTGCGAATGCTGCAAACCGTGCAGGCCTTTGCCCGCGAAATGCTGGACCAGGCGACCCCGCTCCAGACCGTGGAGGCCCGCCATTGCGAGGTCTATGCGGCGCGTTGCCGGCAGCTCGGTCAACAGATCGCCACCGTCAATGAAGCCAAGGCGGCAAACGCGATCTACGACGAAATGTCCAACCTGCGTGCCGCCTTCGAGCGGACCGTCACGCGCAATCTGAAATTGGCGGCGGAGCTGGCGGCCCCTCTGTTCCTGTTCAACTACTCGCACCGCGGGGCGGAAACCGCGACCTGGTACGAGCGGATCATGGCAAGGCCGGGCGCCGACGAGCTCCAACAGGCGCCGATGTTCCTGGCCGGAGCCGCCGGCCACGCCTTCCACGCCGAGGGCGATCAAACCAAGGCCGCGGGCTTCGTGGAGCGCGGCTTTAGGATTGAGGCCGCGAGGTCGCGCACCAGTCAGGGCTGGCTTGCCCATGTCGCCGGCCAGATGGCGCAGTGGTCAGGCGATACCAAGGGCTGCATCGATCAGCTTGCGGCCGCGACGGAGCAGGCGAAGCTTGCGGGAAACACCGCCTGCCAGGTGATGTCGATGTGCGTGGCCTCTTACGTCAGGGCGCGGATGGGGGATCTGGAGGGCGCGCGCGAGCTGGTCCGCGAAGCCACCGAGATCGCACAGCCCGCGATGCAGCCGACGCTGATGGGATACGTTTATTATGCGCGCGGCGGTGTCGCAAAAGATGCCGCACGCGCCGTCGACGAGTACCAGGTCTCCGCGGACTGGGCCGTGATGGCGGGCAATCACCTGGGCTCGCAGCGGGTCAAGCAGTTGATCGCCGATCTAAAAGCCGCGGATGCTCTGCCGGCCGAGGCGCTCGCGATCCATGTTCGCTATCTGATCGATCTTCCGAGCCACGGGACGACTTTCTACACCTGGCTCACGATCCGCTCCCTGCTCCAGCCGCTTTTGGCGCTGCAAGCGGACGAACAGCTTGCGGTTTTGGTGGGGGCGCTGAAGGCGTCGCCGTTAAAGCTCGACCGGGCGGCCCGCAACGCCGTCGACAAAGCCAAGGCCAGGCTGGGTGCGGATGCGTTCGAGCTGGCGGCGGCCCGTGGCTCCCGGTTTGACCTCGCCGAGGCCCGAAGGTACATCATTGACGTCTGGCGAGGAATGAGCCCAGGTTGAGTGGAGGCGAGCTCGGCACCCTCGTGCGCCTGCAGGGGAGGCGGCATGGACGATCCCGTGGCCAAGCGGCTGGTCGATAGCATCATTGCCGATTTCCCGGATCATGAGCCCGGGAAAAGACCGATTCACACCATCGGCGTCGGGGTCAAAGGCGCGTTCGAAGCCTCCGAGGTGGCGCGCACCTACTGCATCGCCGAGCACTTTCAGATCAAGCGCGTGCAGGGAAAGCGGGTCCCCATCCCCGTCACGGTGCGATTTTCCAACGGATCGGGCAGTCCCAAACGGCATGACGGCTGGAACGACGTGCGCGGAATGGCGACGCGCTTCCATCTCGCAGGCGACCGCGCCACCGACCTGATCGCGATGACGCTCGGCGAGTTCTTCGTGCGCGGCGTCGATGAGTTTCTCGACTTCACCAAGAGCGCGCAGCAGACCACGGTCGCGCGGGAGTCGCCGTGGCGCAAGATTGGCGACATGCTCTCGCTCGTGCGTCCGCTCGCTTCGCCCAGCTCGCGGTGTTCCAGGCAGGAATGATCGGCGCGCCCGTCAGCTATGTCCGCGCCGTCTATCACGCCGTGCATACGTTCTTCATCGTCGGTCCCGACGGCGTGCGCCGCCCGGTTCGCTTCTCCTGGAAGCCGGTCGCCGGCGTTCAGACCACCAAGGATACCAGCAAGAATCCGGACAACGCGTACCTGCAGGAAGAGCTTCGCGAGCGGCTCAAGAAGTGGCCGGCCCGGATGATGCTGATGATGACGATCGGCGAGGCCGGCGACGCGCTCGACGATCCCACCGTGCCGTGGCCGGCCAGGCGCGTCCGGGTCGTGATGGGCACGCTGACGCTGAAAAAGGTCGCTGACGATCAGGTCGCTGACTGCGAGAAGCTGAGCTTCAATCCGTGGCGCCTTGTGCCCGGCATCGAACCCTCCGCCGATCCGACCCTCAAAGCCCGCCGCAACGCCTACGAGGATTCGCGCAACAGGCGTGGCGTCACGCAGTGCCCGTTTCTACCGGAGTGAAAGTGATGGCAAGGAACGGGACCAAGAACAAGGCAGCAGGCGGAACAAGCCGCAAAGGCTGGTTCGGCTGGCTTGGCGATAAGCTCGATCAGTTGGTCGATTGGCTTGCCACCACGCCGTTGTTCGCGTTCATCGCGCGCCGGATCCTGGTGCCGTATTGGGCGTCGCGCACGCCGGTGAAACGTCTGGAAGGCGGCCCTCGTCCATCCGTGCAGCCCGGCGACAATGTCCAGCGCATGATGAACCTGGTCATGCCGCTCAAGGACAAATCGGCGGTCGGCCGTGCCCTGGCCGCGCTCGCCATCGCCCAGAACAAGGACGAGATTTACGCGGGGCTCGACAATGTCGGTACCGTGCACTTCGCGCGTTTCGTGATCGTCGACGACAATATCTGCATGTTCTCCGTCTACGACGGGGATTTCTCGAACTACATCCGCGACTTCATTGTCACCATCGGGAGCGTGTTCGACGCCGTGGTAGGACTGGTCGAAGGTGGTGAGAGCGTGATCCCTTCCGCGGAGAATGTTGAGAAATTCATCGATTGGGTGCACGACCACGACATCTATCAGGTATCGGACGTGGCGACCGATATTCTGCGCGACCAGGAAGAAGCCAATGGCGATGCGGGCCCCGGCAACGACGATTTGCGGCTCTTGCCGCGCAAGCTGATCCTGCAACTCCACGTCAATCCCAACGTGTCGCTCGGCAGCGGCTACCGCGCCTATCCCGGTTATTCCGCGGCCCAGGTCCGCCAACAATTCGGAGTGGGCTGGTGAGCGAGAAGTTTGATCCCGCCGACGTGCAGGGCAACATCCTGCGCGGCTATCGCAAGCCGCGCGTGCGCTACCTCATGCTCGAAATCAGCGACCGCGCCACGGCGCGCCGCTGGCTCACCGCCGCTACATCCGGCACTGGCGGCGTTCCGCAGATCACAACCGAGTCGGGGCAGCGCTGGGAGACCAAGCCGGACACCTGTTTCAACATCGGCCTGACCTTTGAGGGATTGCGGGCGCTCGGCACCTCGGCCGCCTCGCTCGCGACCTTTCCGACGGAATTCGTCCAAGGCATGAACAAGCGGGCAATCAAGCTCGGGGACGCCGGGCCGAGTGCGCCGGAAAACTGGGACCAGCCCTTCAACGCGCCGGCGCGGCTTCACCTGATCGCGTCGATCTACGCCGACGACGTCCCTCAGCTCGATCGCGTTCAGCACGACGCCGTCGGAGGCCAACAGGGCCTCAAGCTGCTCGACGTGCGCGACGGCTGGTGCTTTGACGGCGACTACGTTCATTTCAACTACCAGGACAACATCTCGCAACCGAAATTCGCTGAGATCCACGACCGCGACAGTTATGCGGACAGCCAGCCGATGGCGCCGCTCGGCACCGTGCTGCTCGGATATCCGACCAATTTCGAAGGTTTGAAGTGGCGCATCCCGGAGCCGGAGCCGCTCGGATACAATGGCAGCTTCAACGCCTTTCGGGTCTTGGAGCAGGACGTGGTCGGCTTCGAGGAGTATCTCACTGCGGCTGCGACCGAATTGCTCGATCACCCGAAGGTGAATGAATTGCTGCCGCCCGGCGCCGAGGCGAACATCCAGGTGAAGGAAGGCCAGCGGCTCTCGCGTCGGGATGCCTTGCGCGAGGTGATCGCCGCCGCCATGTGCGGCCGCTGGCGCAATGGCGTGCCGCTTGCGCTGTCCCCCGATACGCCCAATCCGTCGCCCGATGTGAGCCGGACCAAGTTCGACTACACCAATTTCGACGACGATGGCGCCGCGCGTTGCCCCTACGGAGCTCATATTCGGCGCTGCAACCCGCGGGGCGGGCAGATCGTGCAACGCGTGGCGAACCATAGCCGGCGCCTGGTCCGTCGCGGCATGCCCTATGGACCCGCTTATGTCCATGATCCGGCGAAACCGCGCGATCCCAATGAACCGAAACGCGGATTGCTCGGCAATTTCATCGGCGCCAACCTCGGTGCGCAGTTCGAGGCGATGTCATGCGACTGGCTGAACCTTGGCCTGCAGGATCCGCGGATCACCGGCTCCAACGATCCGCTGCTCGGCGCCAATGAGCCCGAGACCAGCTGGTTCGACCTGCCGCTGAAATCCGGCGCACCGATCCGGCTGCGGGGGCTGCCGCGATTCGTCACCACCAGAGGGGGCGCCTACACCTTCCTGCCGAGCATGGCGGCGATCCGCTATCTCGGATCGTTGACGGACTGAGGCAGCCCAAAGCAAACGGCCGGATCGTTCGACCCGGCCGTTCAAAATTCACGGGTTGTGACTAAATCTCAGCTCGCCTGTTTCGCAGGCTGCGCCGCCGCCTTCTTCTTCTCGATCTGGCGCTTCAATTCGAGCGCGCGCGGCGAAAGGTTGGCGGCGCGGGCCTTCAACAGGAACGCATCGAGGCCGCCATTGTGGTCGACGCTCTTGATCGCGTTGGTGGAGACGCGCAAGCGCACGTTCTTGCCGAGCGCGTCGGAGATGAAGGTGACGTTGCACAGGTTCGGCAGGAAGCGCCGCTTGGTCTTGATGTTGGAGTGGCTCACCGTGTGACCCACCAGCGGGCCCTTGGCCGTCAGTTCGCAGCGCCGCGACATCGCAAGAAATCCTCTTCCATCCCCGCTAAACCAGCGCGCCACTGATCGGCGCCACGGGGGTTCAAAATCTCGTCCATTTGCAGGAACCGCGGACGTATAGGGGGGAAGCCTCAAATCGTCAAGGTTTTGGATCGTCAAGGTTTTGGGCCGCGAAGAGCCGATTTCGCAAGGTTTCCCGCTGTCTTAACGCGAGGCTTCCCGCAGTCGATGGATCATATAAAGGGCGCATTCCAAAGCGAGCTTGGCGGAGTTCCAGATGAGGCGGGCATTTTGGCCCGAAACCACGCTAATTAGTTGTTCGCCGGATATTTTTGCCTAGATGTACTTTAGCGCGCGCTACCAGCAGGACCGTCGGTCAGTGACCACCCATACTGTGATGTCGACCAGGCCTGCAAGGAAGCTGTCACTGAAGCTTTGGTTTGGCCTATTCGCCGGCGCCGCGATGGTGCTGGCGGCTACGCACTCGGCCTCGGCCCAGGGCAGGGTGGACGCGCAATATGAGGCGACGCTGTCGGGCATCCCGGTCGGTCGGGGCGCCTGGACCATCGAGATCGGCGACGATCAGTTTGCCGCTTCGGCTGTCGGCGGCACGTCGGGCCTGCTGAAGGCCTTTTCCGGCGGAAGCGGCACCAGCGCGTCCCAAGGCCGTGTCGTCAACGGCGCGCTGGTCGCGACCAATTATTCCGCGACCACCACCACTGCGAAGAAATCCGAGGCGATCCACATCATTCTTGCGAACGGCAACGTCAAGGAATTCGGCATCGATCCGGAACCGCCGGTCGATGCCGACCGCATTCCGGTGACGGATGCGCATCGCCGCGCCGTCTTTGATCCGATGACGGCAACGCTCCTGCGGGTGCCCGGCACCGCCGATCCGCTCGGCCCCGATGCCTGCCGTGCCGGCGTCGCGGTGTTCGACGGCCGCATGCGCTACGACCTGAAGCTCGATTTCAAGCGCATGGAAACGGTGAAGGCCGAGCGCGGCTATCGCGGCCCGGTC
>VAZG01000590.1 GCA_005885285.1 Alphaproteobacteria bacterium
CTGGTCAGCTGCACGAAACCAGTTCCAGCATTTAGCCTGGTTTGCCTCGCGGCGCTGTGCAGGATAGACCACCAAACAAGTTTGTTCTTCTGCGATAAAGTTCATCCTCGTACCGGCGGCGAAATCGTCTGGCGACTGGGTGCAGCCGTGTAGCATGACGACCAAAGGAAGCGGTTGCCCCTGATAACGGCTAGGGATGAAGAGCTTGTAGGCGAGCCTTCCGGCTCGATTGCTGTAACTACTTTCGATGAACTTTGCGCCCTCCGGCGCGATGTCCGCCGGGGATGGCGGGGCACGCTTGATCAAACCTCGCAATGCGAGCCCAGGGCGGTCCTTTGTGCGACCGAACAACGCGCGGGGCGTGCACGGTTGAGCGGAAGTGGCCCGCTCTAAGTGCGGCCTATCCGTGTCCTCAACAGCATTGGCCTTCCCGTCAACGATTATCGCCTCGCGTTCAGGAGGAGCGATGTGGCCGGCGGTACCAAATGTCGCGTCTGGCGCGCTCCCACCACGAAGCATGCGCTGAAGGAGCGCGGTGGCCTCAACGAGTTGGCCGGCGCGAGTGAGGCGTGTGGCCTCGCGAACTATGCTTTGTTTCAGCATCGCCTTCACCGCATCCTGTCCGCGAGAGCGGCTTTTACGGCCGGACTGGCATGCAAGGCCCCCAGCACGGAGACTGATGCAATTGCGGCGCGGGCAAGCTCGGGCGTGACGTCTTGGGCGATACTGGCAAGGCCCAGAACCTTGATCTGCAACATCTCTCCGGCTGCCCGCGCGGCTTCAAGATCCTCGCGGCTATAGTTCCGGAGACCCAGGTCAAGGTTCTTCCGAGTCGTGGACTGCCTGACGACGTCGGCGTGACGATCGAGTTGATTGCGGATTGCCGTTCGAATGAAGTCAGTGCGGTTCGAGTAGAACCCTTCCCGCACCATTAAATCGACGTGACCAAGATCGACATAACCGAGATTGATCGTGATCTTTTCGGTGTCAGCGGGCTTCGGTCGGAGTTCGTGAACATTTTCGGCCATGGCCTGTTATCCATCCCTTCACCATCCGGTTGGATGGCATATGGATGTTCGATGCGCGTTGTCAAGAGGCAGAAAGCCAGCCGGCCAAAAGCAGAGCTCAAGCCTCGCCAACGCCTGATGTCCGCTCTAGTTCACCGCCTTATGGCCCATGACCAGACGGTGGCGTTTTAGTGGTCGATCAATCGTAGGCGCCAGCGGGATCCGCGAGCGCTCGGAGGAAACGCGCCTAGCCGACGCCGGCGCTTGAATAGTTATTCGTGATGCCCGAGCAGAATATCGTTTCGGTCAGGCCTTGCGCGCCGGTGTGAGCTGGGCTTATGTGCCGCGCCGGCTAGCACTCGTTAGCTGTGATTGCTAAGGCAAAGCATAAATCAAATACTAAAAGGAGGATCTCATGAAATTCCGCCCGCTTCACGACCGCGTTGTGGTCAAGCGCATCGATGCCGAAGAAAAGACGGCAGGCGGCATCATCATTCCCGACACTGCCAAGGAGAAACCCTCGCAAGGCGAAATCACGGCCGTTGGCCCAGGCGGCCGCGACGAAGCCGGCAAGCTAATTCCGATCGATCTCAAAGTTGGCGACCGCGTGCTGTTCGGCAAGTGGTCAGGCACTGAGGTCAAGCTCGATGGCCAAGAACTGTTGATCATGAAGGAGAGCGACATCATGGGCGTGCTCACCGACATCCCCGCCGCCAAGAAGAAGGCCGCCTAAGCGGCAGCAAGTTTTCCCTATCCCGAGGAGTCGGCGCAGCCGGCGTCTCGAAGGATGAGGCCAGCGAGTTCAAATCTCGTCCCTTAAAGAGCTCGCCATGGCGCGGCCTTAGGGATCTGACCAGTTAAACGGAGATCATTATGTCTGCCAAGGAAGTCAAATTCGGCGTCGATGCCCGCGACAAGATGTTGCGCGGTGTCGACATCCTCAACAACGCGGTGAAGGTCACGCTCGGCCCCAAGGGCCGCAACGTCGTGCTCGACAAGTCGTTCGGCGCTCCCCGCATCACCAAGGACGGCGTCACCGTCGCCAAGGAAATCGAGCTTGACGACAAGTTCGAGAATATGGGCGCCCAGATGGTACGCGAAGTCGCTTCCAAGGCGGCGGATGCGGCCGGCGACGGCACCACCACCGCAACCGTGCTCGCGGCTGCGATCGTTCGTGAAGGCGCGAAGTCCGTTGCCGCCGGCATGAACCCGATGGACCTGAAGCGCGGTATCGACCTGGCGGTGGACGCCGTGGTCGCAGACCTCGTCAAGAACTCCAAGAAGGTCACCTCGAACGAGGAAATCGCCCAGGTCGGCACCATTTCCGCCAATGGCGACGCCGAGATCGGCAAGTTCATCTCTGACGCCATGAAGAAAGTCGGCAACGAGGGCGTCATCACGGTTGAAGAAGCCAAGTCGCTCGAGACCGAACTCGACGTCGTCGAGGGCATGCAGTTCGACCGCGGCTACATCTCGCCCTACTTCGTCACCAACGCCGACAAGATGCGCGTCGAGATGGAGGACGCCTACGTCCTGATCAACGAGAAGAAGCTGTCCTCGCTGAACGAACTGCTGCCGTTGCTCGAAGCCGTGGTGCAGAGCGGCAAGCCGCTCGTGATTATCGCGGAAGACGTCGAAGGCGAGGCTTTGGCCACCCTCGTCGTCAATCGTCTCCGTGGCGGCCTGAAGGTTGCGGCCGTCAAAGCGCCGGGCTTCGGCGATCGCCGCAAGGCCATGCTGCAGGACATCGCGATCCTGACCGGTGGTCAGGCGATCTCGGAAGATCTCGGCATCAAGCTCGAGAACGTCACGCTCAACATGCTTGGCCGCGCCAAGAAGGTGATGATCGACAAGGAAAACACCACCATCATCAGCGGCGCTGGCAAGAAAGCTGACATCGAGGCTCGCGTGACCCAGATCAAGGCGCAGATCGAGGAGACCACCTCGGACTACGACCGTGAGAAGCTACAGGAGCGTCTCGCCAAGCTCGCGGGCGGCGTTGCGGTGATCCGCGTCGGCGGCGCCACCGAAGTCGAGGTGAAGGAGCGCAAGGATCGCGTGGATGACGCCATGCATGCGACCCGCGCGGCAGTCGAGGAAGGCATCGTGCCGGGCGGCGGTGTCGCCCTGCTGCGGGCCTCCGAGCACCTCAAGGG
>VAZG01000066.1 GCA_005885285.1 Alphaproteobacteria bacterium
GCACCGGCTGCACCGCCACCTCGACCGGCGCAGTCGTGCCGGCGACGTCGTGGGTCAGCGTGCTCGCGGCATCGGTCACCGTCGCGAGCACCGGCTGCACCGCCGCTTCGACCGGCGCAGTCGTGCCGGCGACGTCATGGCTCAGCGTGCTCTCGGTGTCGGACACCGTCGGGAGCGTTGGCTGCGCCGCCGCCTCGACCGGCGCGATTCCTCCCACGACGTCATTGCTCAGACCGCCGACGGTTCCAAGCGGGGGAGCGGAGCCGTTGATCGCCGGGCTGAACGAGCCACCAAGTACAATGGACTGAACGGATTCGAGCGTTGACCCGCCCGGGAATGGACTGCTTCCGAAGTGGGAATCCGCCGACAGCGAGTTGACAGAACCATCGTCGATTGAAGTGTGAGCGCCATGGCGGGAGCCGGCATCATCGCCGCCTCCGCCGCCCCAGCCCCCAGAGCTCGCGTCGGCAACAACCTCGTTGCGGGCGGTGCTCGGCTTGGGCGCGTCTTCATGCGGCTGCGCCAGAAGCCCGGTCGGATCGAGCTGGGCCGCATGCGCCTCCGACGAGGCGGCCGACTCCTTGGGCGTCTCGTCCTGTGCGCTCGTTTTCGAGAGATCACTCATCGGCGGATGGTCGTCTGCCGCCTGCGGCGCCGCGCCTGCCTGAGCGGCATTCGAGTCCTCCTCTACGGCCGCCGCCGATTTGAACATGGCTGCGAGAAACTCTTCGCAGGCAATCAGGGGAGCAATGAAGAACGACCAGGTCAAGAAACTGAAAGAGCCGGTTCGCTTGTCCACCTGCTGCGCCCCAGCTTCGAAAATCTTCCGCTGTTGTTCGAACAGTTCGCGTTTTTCTATTTCGTTCATGACCGCCGCCTTTCATCTCGTTCCACTCATAAACAACTCTAACAACTCTCGCCCGGCAGCATTCACCGCAAGGCGAGTCTTTTCGGTGCATCAGGCGTCGGTGTCGTGCGACGCGTCCGCCGCCACGTCGAAATGCCCTACGTCGGAGTGATCCGCCGGGCCCATCTGGCTGATGGCGTATTCGAGCGCATCGTCGGACGACATCGAAGCGAGCGCGCCCTGAATGTCACCCGAATGATCCGAACCATGCGAGCCGAAATCACCATGCGAGAAATCACCATGTGAGAAGTCGAACTTGGCCAGCGCTTCACCCGGGTTACGATAGGTGTCGCCCTTGCCGAAGTCGTCCGGCGGCTTTGGGTCGCAATCGTCCTTCTGCGGCTGGCAGTCGACGTTCTTGGCGTCCTTCCAGCCACCATCGTGCTTGGAGTAGTCGCCCTTGCCGTGCTTGGAGTAGTCGTCCTTTCCGCTAAGCTTGGAATAATCGTCCTTGTCGCCGCTCTTCGAGTAGTCGTCGCGACCCCTGTGATCGTCATTCCAATTGGACTGCTTGCCGTCGCCGCAATCGTCGGGCCTGGTTGGCTTGTAGTCCTCGCGTGGGACGGTGGTTCCCGGAATCTTTATCAGCTCGAGAATGCTCGTAACGCTGCTCAGGAAAGACATGGTTTCGCTCCTCGCTTCGGGTATGCGACGGTCACGGGCACATATCTTGTCCGGATCACCATGCCGTCACCCCTACTGTCGCCGCTGCACGCCGATGGATGCAGCCGCGAAAAATAAATTCACGCCTCATTCGAGCTGCCGGCGCATGGCCATGAGCTCTCGCCGGATCCAAGCCTTGACAGTGCCAACCGGAGCCTGGAGGTATTCTGCTATCTCCTCGTGCGTGCGCCCGTCGATGATCGCCAGAAGCAGGCTCGCGCGGCGATTTGGCTCGAGCTCATCGAGCATGGTCCGCAGCGTCATGCTGTCCGGGATGCAGGACGCGGGATTCGGGACGCTTTGTCCCCGCTCGCAGATGGCGTTCAACCGCGGGCGGATCCGCGTGCCGGATCGAAGTTTTTGGCATACCGGAGGATCTGCGCGAATGCATCATGGATGACGTCCTCCGCACGTGACCTGTCGTGGACGATCCGGTGCGCTACCGCGCGCAACTGTTCCTTCTCCCGGGCGTAGATCTTGCCGACGGCCGACCGCGATCCGGAGGCGCACTCAAGCAGAGCTTTCTCGTAATTGAGAGCCGTCTCGCGCTTGAGATTTGTGTCACCCTGCGTTGCGCGGGGGTGAAACTCTGCCTTTGTGAAGCCGGCGCCTTGGTGGGGCATGTCACTCACCCCGTCACAGAACAGACGCGACCACTATCCCCCCGGTAGGGAATAGCAGGGAACATTAGCGACTTGCATTTCCAGCAATTTTCGATACGAACTGGTGGTGACGTCAAACTTTGCGGCACGAACTTTGTTCCCAATAATTTTTTAATTTCCGCCATCCCCAAATCGCGGCGGCGGTATCATTAAGCCGTGAGGCGCAATCTCTGGGCGCATAGTTTCCAGCTTCGACCATACGCCGTGAGTCACTCCCGGACCTTTTCCGGCTATTGGCGGTGCAGTGAACTCGTGCGCCGGAAAGCGAAACGCAAAAAGTTGTGGCTACATGACATCCGCACTAACAACGGCGCAAAAGTCGCACAATCGACCTGAATAGGATCGACCAGCCGCGCTCCTGAGCCCAAAAGGTCTCAGACCGTGCCAGGGCTTATTAAGAGAGAAGGAGCACCGCTATGCCTCGCACCTCCACGATGCAGGCAGTTACAGTCATCGGAATAGAAATGGGCAAGAGCACGCTTCACATGGTCGGCCTCAATTCGTCCGGTGCGATCGTGTTTAGAGAGAAAGTGTCGCGCGGACGAATTGCATCGAGATTTGCAAAGCTACCACCTTGCCTTGTTGGCATCGAAGCGTGAATGGCGACGCATTATGTTGCTTGTGAGCTTGTCGCACTCGGTCACAATGTGAAGCAGGCGCCCGCCACGTATGCATAGCCTTTTCGGCAGCGGCACAAGAAATGATTTTTCGAGATGCCCGCGCTGTAGCCGACAGCGCGCGCTTGATGCCGAACCTGTCAGAGGAAGGCGTCGATCCAGAGCGTCGAGTGAACGAGGATGTTGGCGACGCGCAACTCGGCAGTCGCTTCCGCGGATAGTGTAGCAATAGAATGAAGACCGAGCGCCTAGCACTGCCGTACAGAAAAAATTTGTGCGAGGTGCATCCAGATTGGCGTCCTACGACTAGCTATAACGTGGCAGCAGTTACAGCAATATCCCGCCACTTACATCGAAAGGAGACCAACATGGAGAAGATGGACAAGCTTACTCACCCTATCGATCTGTATGATGAGGAGCTCGACCTCGTAGCCGCTGGCTGGAATAACTGCGGCGGCCGCGGCGGCGACACCAACGGCAACGGCTCGATCAACGTTCTCAGCTTCGATACCGTGCAGGTCAACGCTGGGATTTTGAGCTTCCAATCGAACAAATCCGATAACGCCTAATGCAATGAATGCTCAGCGCGAGAGCCGCTTCTCCGTAGCGAGGAGCGGTTCTCACGGTAGTGTGGGGTATCAATCCGCAGCCGTGGCGCGGCGGAGATATTACGCGCAGCCTGAATTGAACAATGAGAGCGTCGTAAGGTGCATCCATGGCGGCTCGGCCAGCTCTATTTCGCCAGGAAGCAGTCGACTTTCTGCATCAGCGCAGTAGCTGGGGCGAGGTCGTATCACTGCAGCCGATATCGAGCACGATCCTTAGCTGGTCCCTTGCAGGACTTGTTGCACTCATTTTCTGCTTTCTTTCCGTTGCTCAGTACGCGCGCAAGGAAACCGTTACCGGCTATCTAACGCCGACCTTCGGCACGGCCAAAATTTTCGTGCCACAACAGGGTTTCGTCAAAGAGCTAAAGGTGAAGGAGGGTCAGGAGGTTGCGGAGGGCGACCCCCTCCTGACCATAATCACTTCCCAAATCACCGCCAACGGCGACGACGTAAATGCCACCGTGCTCGCAGTGTTGGCGCAGCAACGCGATGTGGTCGAGCGACAGATCGCTGCGGAAGAGCGCCGGACCACCTCGGAACACGATCGCCTCGCTTCCACGATCAAAGGGACCGAGGGGGAGATTACTCAGCTCGAGGACCAGCGAGAGATCCAGAACGAGCGGCTGAAGCTTTCCGAGAGTTTCGTGTCAACGGGCGCTGCACTAGCTGCAAAAGGCGTGCTGCCGGCGATCGAGCTGAAGCGCCGCGAGCAGGCCGCACTCGAGCAAAAGCAGAACGTGGTATCGATCGACCAACAGATTACCGCGCGACGCAGCCAATTGACCGACACTCAGCATACGCTCGAGCAACTTCCGACTGTCGCCGCAGAGAGGATTCGAGTGCTGCGCAATGATCTCTCCTCGATCGAACAGCGCGTCGCCGAGGTGAACGGACGGCAGGCCTACGTTATCAAGGCACCGACGAGTGGGCGCGTGTCCACGCTGCAAGCGACCGTCGGCCAGATCGCTGATCCAAAGCATATGCAGCTCGAAATCATTCCGCTTGATTCCCCCTTGCAGGCGGAGCTGTTCTTTCCGACGCGCGCGTTCGGATTCGTGCGCCCCGGCCAGAAGGTCAGGATGCTTTACGATGCATTTCCCTATCAGAAATTCGGCACCTACCGCGGCAGCGTGAGAAAAGTCTCTCACACGATCCTGACCGCCAACGAAACTACCGGGCCGATCACCCTCAAGGAGCCGGCTTACCGCGTGACTGTGGCCCTCGAGCGGCCCGACATCGATGCCTATGGGCTCAAGATGCCGCTTCAGCCAGACATGCTGCTTAAGGCCGACGTCATTCTTGAGCAGCGCTCGCTGATGAAGTGGCTGCTTGATCCGGTGTTTAGCGCAAGGATGTAGCTGCATGCAGGACCTATTGAATTTCAGCGGGCGCGGGTTCCTCCCACTCATCAGGCAGACAGAGGCGGCGGAATGCGGGCTGGCATGCCTTGCCATGGTAGCGTCCTATCATGGCCATCGGACTGACATGAATAGCCTGCGGCGTCGGTACCCAGTGTCCCTGAAAGGTCTCACTCTCCGCGAACTCATGGAGATAGCAGCTCACTTGGGGCTAGCATGCCGGCCGCTGCGAATCGAGCTTGGCCATCTCGGCCAATTGCGTCTCCCGGCTATCCTGCACTGGGACATGGTTCATTTCGTTGTCCTGAAAGCGTACAAGAAAAAAGGGATCGCGGTGTACGATCCGGCCGCTGGCGAGAAATGGTTTTCCGTCACCGAAGCATCGAGACATTTCACCGGAGTCGTGATCGAACTCTCACCCACGGAAGAGTTCTGCCGCACAGACGAGAGAATGCGATTACCGTTTTCGGTATTCTTTAGCAGAATGAGCGAAAAAACTCATGCCCTGATGCAAATATTAGTTCTGTCAGTAGTCACCGAGCTTCTTATTCTCGCCGCCCCGTTCTACATGCAGCTCACGGTTGATGAGGTCATCGCCAGAGGGGACGTCGATCTCCTGCTCGTACTCGGGCTTGGATTCACGCTCCTCCTCCTGATAAAAGTCGCCTCGACCGCGACCCGCTCGTTCATCATTCTTATTCTGCAGAACACGTTGAGCTTTCAGATCGGCGCCCGACTATTTCATCATCTGGTGCGTTTGCCACTCTCCTTTTTCGAAAAGCGGCACATCGGCGACATCCTGTCGCGCTTCGGCTCGATCGAGCCCATCCGCAATATGCTCGCGGAGGGACTGATCACGGGCTTGATCGACGGTCTCATGTCGGTGTTGATGCTGGCGTTGATGTTCACCTACAGTGTCCAGCTCGGATTCGTCGTCCTGCTCGCGTTCGCGCTGTACGCCGCTTTGCGGCTTGCTCTGTTCAGGATGTTCCGACAACGGAACGAGGCGGCGATTCACAGTAAGGCACACGAAAACTCCACCTTCATCGAAACCGTGCGAGCGGTGCAGAGCCTAAAGCTGCTCAACCGAGAGAACGAGCGGGAGAGCCAGTGGCTGAACCGTTATGCTGCATACGTAAATGCCAACGTGCGGCTAGGCCGGGCGAGGATCAGCTTCAAAGCGATGAACGACACGATATTCGGCTTGGAGAACGTAATCACAATCTACCTCGCCGCTCGCCTCGCACTAGACAACCTCATCACGGTTGGCATGATATTCGCGTTCGTCAGCTACAAGCTGCAGTTCGCGGAACGGACTGCGCTGCTGATCGAGAAGCTGGTGGACCTGCGCATTCTCGGACTGCACCTGGAGCGCCTCGCCGATATTGCGCTCACCCCACTCGAGCGGGGGCACGACCAGGACCTGTCGTATATGCGACCGATCCGCGGCGCGATCGAACTGCGCAACGTGTGCTTCCGCTATGCAGAGGCAGAGCCTCTGATTCTTAATAACGTCAATCTGTGCGTTGCTCCGGGACAATTCGTGACGATCATGGGACCCTCTGGATGCGGCAAGACAACTCTTGTCAAGATTATGCTTGGGCTGCTTGAGCCAACGGGCGGGGAGGTCCTGATCGACGGCCTTCCGCTAGGCCATATCGGACCGCGCGTTTATCGCGAACAAATCGGCGCGGTGATGCAGGAGGATCAATTGCTGTCAGGGTCTATTGCCGACAATATCTGCTTTTTTGAGACAACATTCGATCTGCAGCGGATGATCGAGTGTGCGCGGATTGCCGGCATCCACGACGACGTCATTGCAATGCCGATGAGCTACAACAGCCTCATCGGTGACATGGGAAGCTCGTTATCTAGCGGGCAGAAACAACGCGTACTGCTTGCGCGCGCGCTGTATCGCCGACCAAAGATCCTGTTTCTGGACGAAGGCACGGCACATCTTGACACCGAGAAGGAGAGAGAAATCAATGCGAATCTCCGGTATCTAAATATGACTCGGGTGAGCGTAGCACACCGACCCGAAATCACCCACGGAGCGGATATGATCATCCATCTTGCCACGGCGGCCGGGCCGTTGCAGGTCGGAGTTACAAGCCGCAGACAAGCAACGGCGCCTGCGCGCGATGCTGGTCTCACCGGGTTTGCCGCCGAAGGCACGAAATCGGCCGAGGCCGAGCAGGGCCGCAACGACTGCTCCGATGACGGCCGCAAGGGCGATTACTCCAAGCACGATGGTGGCTGGAAGGACGCCAAGAACGATGACAGCCACCCGCATAAGGACGACTGCCAGCCACAGAAGGACCATTGCGACCCCAAGCCGTCCGACGACCGCGGCAAGGGCGACAGCTATCGTAACCCGGGTGAAGCGCTCGCCACGATCGACTTCTCAAGATGGTGATTTCGGATCGTATCACGCGAACCGGGTTGCTCTCGTCAATGAAATCATCGAGGCATTCAGGCAATAGCGTCCATTGCCCACGATCCGCCTCCTCAACGAGGCGCCGCATCAATTCCCCTAGAATCACGGGAGATTCATAACAGCGGCACCGCGTTTTCACGCAGCCAGGGTAAATCGCGTCACTTTGACCGCGCGCCGGCCACTTCCGGTTTTCCTCGATAAGCAGACATCTTCAGAGCCGGTTGCTGCAGGTCAGCCCGCAGATGCGGAGCAACGCTTCAGCGTTATCTCGCAATTGCCGCCTTGTGGGACCGGTTGAAATGGACACAATATGCTCACTTCGGGATCGAGGAGGATGCCATGCCCGAAGCACCGAGCGACATTGATTATACGGTCGATGTAGGCAGGCACGAGACGATGTTCCGTGCGAACACACCCAAGGGAGAGGAATTCCTTGGCGGCGTTGACCTTACAATGTCCAATGAGGAGGCGCATACATTCATTCAGGATGCCCGCGCAGCAGGGCTGACGGTCAAACCGTTTTTCTAATTTCGGCGAAGCGTGCCGCATACTCGGACGGGCCGAGTGTTTCGAGCCAATCTAACGTTCTAGCGGCAAGGGTTCGACGATGGTGATTACGGGTTACCCACGTGATACTCCTAACCCAAGACTAGGTTGGTAGGTCAAAAGCGCCGTTTTGACCGTGCGCCAATCGCTTGCGGCCTACCCCGGTAAACGGACATCTTCACAGCCGGTTGCTATGTCTCAAAGGTGCCCAGAACCGGACCTCATCCACGCTTTCCATGAAGAGAGCTTGCGATTGCGCGGCATGACCCGTGACCTTACCAGTCGGCGGATTCACCCAAATTGGTGTTGAGGCACGCCGTGCAGGCCGAAGAAGTGAGCGACACTGAACGGGACTTGTAGTGATGAGGTCACCAACTAGCGCGGCCTCGCACGCACGCCACAATCGCAAGCAGGTCCTGCTCGTCGAGGTTGGCCACGACTTCGGCCATCAGCGGGCTCCATTCTCCCGTCCGCGCGCCATGCTGGAAGTCATACAGCTGCCGGAACATATAGCTCGGCGAACGACCGGCAATGCTCGGCATCGGTCCCAGTCCTTTCAGGTCGGCACCGTGGCAAAACGCGCATTGGATCGTTTTGCCCGGCCCACCTTTCGTGACCAGCGCTTCGCCTTTGGCAAGGTTCCCGATCGGGACATAGGCTGTGAGGTCGAGCGCGAATCGCGGCTTTCGAAGCCGAGCAAATCATCTGGGACTTCCACCACCCGCGCTTCGACCGGCTGTAAACCGGCGAACAACCCGTCGGGGGCGTCTTCGTCAAGGAGAGATGCACGAAAACAATCCAGGGACGCGCGCTCGTGGTCGAACGCAATCTATTCCGCCAAGCCGGCCAGGACGAGAGGAGCTTTGTCGACGAAACGCGGGTCACGATCCTTCGCGCACGCTCAGAGCGGAACGGGTTTGAATTGAATAGGTTTGGCCAAGCGCTTCTTCCCCATGGCCCGCATTCGGTCAGGGAATGTCCCAGTTCCCGACAAGAAAGTAACGGCATATCCATCCGATTAGCGAGCGGTAACAGCCTGAGCTTTTTTGTCGTTCGCTTGGGAAGAGAACCGTTTAATCCGCAAGCGGAGGAAAATCTCAGACCCTCTACCGCACCGGTTTCGCATCAGAAACGCTTTCACATAACGAACAGATAGAACGCAGACTAACCGAAGATCAACGAAGCCGGTAACCTACACAACTAAGGTTGCCTTGGCGTGCCGAATCGTTCCCTACCCGACGAATCGCCGTCCAACATGTGGGCGGCATGCTTGAGGCCTTCAAGGAAACACGAGCGACTACGCCACCGCTTGCACGCGTTCCTGGAAGACGGATAGCAGTTGGGCAATCTCGCTGGCGGGCACGGGCTTGCTATAGAAATATCCCTGCACCTCGCTGCAACCCTCCGCCCGCATCTGGTCCAGCTGCTCCTGCGTCTCGACGCCTTCGGCCGTCGTAGTCATGCCGAAGCTGTGGCCAAGCCCGGCCACCGCACGGATGATGGCGATGGAATCGGGCCTGTCGATAAGATCCCGAACGAAGCTCTGATCAATCTTGATCTTGTCGAACGGAAAGCTGCGCAGATAGCTCAACGACGAGTAGCCGGTGCCGAAGTCGTCCATCGATATCCTGACGCCGAGGCTTCGCAACTGATGCAGCGCCGCCAGCGTGGTGTCGTTGTTCATCATCAGCACGGTTTCGGTGATCTCGAGCTCGAGCAGATCGGGGTGCAATCCGGACGACGCCAGTGCGGACACCACGGCAGGCACCAGCGTCTTGTTGCGGAATTGCACCGGCGACACGTTGACGGCCACCCGCAGACCGGACGGCCACTTCCGGGCCTCGGCGCAGGCTTGCCGGAT
This sequence comes from Alphaproteobacteria bacterium, assembly GCA_005885285.1. GTDB lineage: Bacteria > Pseudomonadota > Alphaproteobacteria > Rhizobiales > Xanthobacteraceae > Bradyrhizobium. Next base: position 9,660 of record VAZG01000066.1, read on the forward strand.
CACCCACTCGCCGATCGTGCAGATCAGCCCGGTCTCCTCGGCCAGCGGGATGAATTCGTTCGGCGCGACCCTGCCGCGGGTTGGGTGGTTCCAGCGCAGCAGCGCTTCGAACCCGGTAATCCGGTTCTCCAGCAGGTTCACGATCGGCTGGTAAAACACCTCGAATTCCCCGGCGCTGACGGCACTGCGAAGATCGAGCTCGAGGGTACGGCGGGCCTGGGCCTTGACGTCCATTTCCGATTCGAAGAAGTGAAATCTTGCGCGACCGTCTTCCTTCGCCCGGTACAACGCCATATCGGCATTCTTCAGAAGCTGATCGACGTTGTCGCCGTCATCGGGCGCAATCGCGACCCCGACGCTCGAGCCGATCACGACATGATGGTCGCCAAGCTCGAACGGCACGCTCAAGGCCTCGACGATGCGTGCTGCAAGGGCCGCGGAGGCAGCCATCGGCGTCTCCGCGCCGGACTGCACGATCGAGAACTCGTCGCCGCCGGTCCGCGACACCAGATCAGTGTCGCGCACCAGATCGCGCAGCCGTTTTGCGACCGCGCACAGCAATGCGTCCCCGACGGAGTGGCCGAGCGTGTCGTTGACGATCTTGAAGTTGTCGAGGTCAAGGCAGAGCACCGACGCCTTTCGGCCGCGCTTCACCTGCTGCAGGATCTTTTCGATATGCTCGCGCAATTGCACCCGGTTTGCGAGCCCCGTCAACGCGTCGTGATGCGCGAGGAATGCGATCTGCTTCTCCGAATTGCGCTTCTCAGTCACATCCATGTGGATGGTGACCGCGCCACCGGTGTTCAGCGGCGCCTTGGTCAACGCGATGATGCGGCCGTCCTCAAGCTGATGCTCGACACTGACCGCAGTTGGTTGCAACGCGAACGCCATTCCATCGTCAACAAAATGGTCGGCGTTGATGACGGCCGTCCCGTTGATCGACCGCCGTTCCAGGATGGCCCGGACTGGGGTGCCGGGCTCGGTCAGCCCGGCGTCAAGTGCATACATAGCCGCGTATTTTCCATTGCAGATGATCAGGCGCTGCTCGTCGTCGAACATCGAGAACCCCTGCGGCATGCCCTCCAGCGCGGCGTAGAGATGGTCGCTTGATCGCTGTTTCAAGGAGCTGATCATGCGGTGGATCATGAACAGCACCAGACCCGCCAGCATGATGCTGGTGAGAATCGAGCACAGCAGCAACAAATCGGACTTGTAGGAAAACGCTTCGATATCGTCGCGCGCCTGCAGGCCAATTCCGGAATTCTTCTCGTGCAGCCGTTCCAGCCTGCCCTGAATGTCGGTGATCCGCTGCTTCAGCTCCGGCGTGTCGGCTTGCGGCTTGAGCAGTTCGGCGATCTCCGCCCTGATTCCCTGTCCCTTCTCGCGTGTCTGCGCAGAGCTCGAGCGCTCGACGGCGACGTCCATGTCATCAAGCACGGTCTCCAGAAGCTCATTGGCTTCGGAGGTCTGAGCCGGGCCCGCGCCGCGAAAGCGCTCGTCGATATAATGCTGGAACGAAATCTGCGCCAGGCTGACGTAGTTCGTCGAGATGAAGGCGGTGTCGTAGATCGTCACCGCATAGTCGATTATCGCGTGCTGCTGGTGGCGCGCGAACAGGCCGATCGTCAGATTGACGGCGAGGAGAAAGATCGTCACCACGCGGAATTGGCGGCGAAACGAAGTCGCATATTTATCGGCGGGCGGACCATGCCGCCGGCTACCCTGGGCTGGCATGTTTTCCGCTCCCGAATCAATTTCCACAGAGGCCACTTTTTCCCGCTCCAGTCCCCATCATGGCGAACCCGGAGGATGCTAGGCGGCTTTGCGTTAAAGCGAGGTGGACGATGCCGCGCAACAGCTGAGAGCGATCCCGCAGCGCGCCGACATCCTTCGTTGCCGCAGGTTTTTTTGACGGACCGTTAACCATATTCGGATTTGTTGGGAGCCGCGGATTGATAGTCTAAACCGCGAGATGCGGAACATGTTTTTGAACTTGTTGCGCAGGGTCATGGCGCGACGCGCAAAAGCCGAAAAGCTCGAGCTGTCTGCGGATCGCGATCGTCGCGATCTGTTGATGCTTTCGCGGCGGGGTTTGCAAATCCTGCCGTTCGCCGCATTGCTTGCTCTCGCGCTGACGGCGGGACCGGCGCGCGCGGTGCCCTCGTTCGCAATTCAGACCGGCCAGCCCTGCGCCGCCTGCCATATCGGGGCGTTCGGTCCGCAATTGACCCCCTATGGGCGCGACTTCAAGCTGCATGGCTATACCGCCAGTGACGGCAAGGACCATGGGTTGCCTCTGGCGGTGACGACGCAAGCCTCCTTCACCCACACCGCACAGCCGCAAGACGGCGGCGCCGCGCCCGGCTTCAGGGACAATGACAATTTCGCCATCGATCAATTGTCAGTGTATTACGCCGGACAAATCGCGCCCAAGCTCGGCGGCTTCATCGAGCTGAATTTCGACGGCGTGGCGCAGCGGGCCGCGTTGAACAATGTCGATGTCCGCTATGTGAGCGAGGGCCAGGTGCTTGGCCAGGACCTGCTCTGGGGCATCACCGTCAACAACAACCCCACCGTACAAGACCCCTGGAATTCGACGCCGGCCTGGGGCTTTCCGTACAACCAATCATCGCTGGCGCCGACGCCGACGGCGTCCACGCTGGTCGACGGCGGTCTTGCACAACGAGTTGTCGGCGTCGGCGCCTACACGATGTGGAACGACCTCCTCTATCTTGAGGCCGACGCCTACAAGGGCCTCACTGCGCCCGCGATGACGGCGCTCGGCCAGGTGCCGGAGGATGGCGAACAGACTACTTCTTTCATTCCCTATGCGCGCGTTGCGCTGATCAAGGATTGGGAGAAGCACCACGCCGAAATCGGCGCCTATGCGCTATCGGCCAATGTGGTTCCCGGCGGCAATCAGACCCTCGGCTTTATGGTCCGCAAGACCGACATAGCGGCCGACGCGACCTACCAGTATATTTCCGATCCGGCCAAGGTGACCAGCGACAGACTGTCGGCACATGCGACCTACATCCATGAGACCGCCAAGATGCATTGGGACGACGCGTTCGCCCTTGGGACGCTGGCCGATCACTGGTTGGACACGATGCGCTTCGATGTCTCCTACAGCTTCGCCGCCACCGTCACGCCATCGGTTCAGTATTTTCGCACCACCGGTACCGGCGATCCGAACTATTGGCCTACCCTGAACGGGAGTCCGAATTCAGATGGCATGATCTTCGAGGTTGCCTACGTGCCTTGGGGCAAGCCGGATTCGCCGTTTCCGAACATGAATGTGCGGTTCGCGCTACAGTATGTGAACTATTTCCGGTTCGACGGCAGCACCGTTGGCGCCAGCCGCAACAACAACGTCTACTTCAGCATCTGGACCGCGATGAAGTTCTAGCCGCTCCGGCCGTCAAAGGAATAAACCATGCGCTCTCGCCTCCCAATTGCCATCGCTATCTTGCTGGGCTTTGTCGTCGCCGTGCCGGCAGCGACGACGATCACAGTCATCCAGCGCGGGCTGGCTTTGAACATGGCCTCGGTGTCGCTGACAAAAGGCGACCGGCTGAACTTCACCAACGACGACGATGTCATCCACAACATCCACATCTTCGGCCCCGAAGGTGATGCCAATGTCGACCTCGGCTTGCAGAAGCCGGGCAAGATATTGAGCTATAAGTTCGACAATGGGGGTGCCTACAGGGTCCGCTGCAACATCCATCCTTCGGTTAAAATGGCCGTGACTGTGAAGTGAGAGTGAGCTGTTTTGATCGCCTCGTATACCGATCCAGTGAGATCGTATCCTGATCCAGTATCCCGATTCCTGATTTGGGCAATCGTGTCCGCAAAGCGCATCTGAGCTGAGCCAAAGCCTCTTGCCGAGATCGAGTACCGCGCAGGTCGCGAGAAGCACGACGGTTAGGGCGCCGTGGGTTCCGATCGTCGATCGCTAGGCCTGAGGAAGCTCAACACCTGTCAGCTCGCCCAACTTGGCGATGAGGTGATTCTGAAATTCTGGATTGCTGGCCTCGCTGGCTGGCTGCTCCTGCCGGAGATGATGCCAATAATGTCCGCTGACCATGGCAGCGGGCTCGTCGCTTACGGCCAGCCAGGACTGGGTCCGCTGTCCGGTATCGAGGTCCACCGGCGCTGCTCGGCCGCCCATCTTGGTGCGCGCCCAACCGGGATCGACGGCGTTGCTCAAGACCTTCGGCCAGCGTCGCGCCAGCGCGAAAGCGAGGGCGATGACGTGTAGTTTGCTCTCGGCGTAGGACTGTGCCGGATCCCAAGGCCGCTTTGTCCAGTCAATGTCGCCCAGCGAACCCTCCCCACTGCGGTGCAGGCCGCTGCTCAGATACACCAACCGACCGGGACGCTCGATCAACACCGTCAGCATATACGGTGCAAGGGTGTTGACCGCGAGGGTGCCGGCATGACCTTCGGGTGTCGGACCGCGGCTTCGTTGGCTGTAGACGCCCGCGTTGTGGATGACCGCATCCATGCGCCCGATCGCGTTGACCTGATCGGCGATGCTCCTCGTTTCGGCGGAGCTACTGAGATCGCCGACCGCGATCCCGGCCGAACGCGACACGAGGTCGGCCACCGCTGTCGCGCGTTCGGCCGACCGGGCATGCAGCACCACTCGGTGTCCGCGATCAAGGAGCGACTGCGCCGCCGCGCGCCCGAGCCCATCCGTGCTGCCCGTGATGAAGACGATCCCCATTAGTTTTTCCTTTCGATGTTCATTCAGAACGCCACGTCTTCCCACTGCGCAGCGCTGCGCGCACCCTGCAATCAGGGTACCGTCATCACGCCGTCGACGGTGAGTGCGTGACCGACGACGTAGCTCGCTCCGGGGCTGCAAAGCCAAAGCACGGTCGAGGCGATTTCCTCGGGCCTGCCTGCGTGACCGATAGGAACGCTCTTCGCCATATCAGCGTAGGCCTGCTCGTTCCCATTGACGACGTCGCGAGCGACGGCCGTGTTGATTAGGCCGGGATTGACGGTTTCACGCGAATATCTTGCCGGTGTACTCCAGCGCCGCAGTCCGTGTCAGGCCGACAACGCCATGCTTCGCCGCGATGTAGGACCCAATGCGCCGCTCCCGTGACGAGTGCAACCTTATCGGTGAAATTCAAAGGGTTGTTCATGTGCGGGTTCTCCATGTCAGAGGACCTGAGATACGCTTGCCTTGAGTGCCGCGCCCCTGAATGACGGTTGATTGCCGGCGTCCGCGCTTTGAAGCGTTAAGCCGCCGGTATCGATCTCGATAATCTAGGGCTTGGCACCGAGCAGGATCGGCACGGTGTCTCGGAGCTTGAGGGACTTGACTATATCCTGCGTGGTGACCTTGTATTTCTTGAAGTGCGCTGTCTCGAGATGCGCTTTGTACGCCTCGACGTCCGCATACATCTCGAACACGAAGACGTGGGTGGGATCGTCTTTGTCAGCGACGGAATACAAGGCCAGAACTCCTGGCTCGAGCCGAACCGCCGCTTCGATCTGCTGTTTCGCCGCGGCCTTATAGGCCTCGAGTTGCGAAGGATCGATCTCGATTTCAGCAACCCGCACGTAAGGTTCTCTCGCCTGCTGTCCGGATGCGGGAGCCACCATTGTCGCCAGCATGGTCACCGCAATGACCAGAATTTGCTTCGCGTCCATATCAATCTCCTTTGGGTGCTGCGCGCGAGATCGGAAGAAACTCGACGGTGGCCGATCTCGCGCGCTCGCCGATCATGGCCTGGAGCCTGGTACCAACGAGACTGTCGGCCGTTGTGGGCCCGCGCGTAGAGGGCGTCTTCCACGACGACCGATCAGATCCAGGTCGGCGTGCCATAGGTCTTCCCGTCGGAACGGAAGGGAGAGATGTGGAGATCGTCGGTGGAAGCGATCTTCCGAAGGTCGTCGTTGGACCATTTCATGGTGCGAGCTCCTCACATGGTAGGCTCATGAGCGGAATCGGCGTGTGGATCGTCACTTCCGATACTGGTCGTTGCCGACCTTCTCCATTCAGTCGACGTTCTTGCCGTCCAGCGTCTCTTGGACGGCAATGTGAGTCATTGCGGTGGTCGGCGTGGCGCCATGCCAGTGCTTCAGGCCCGGCGGAAACCACACTACGTCGCCCGGCCTCACCTCCTCGATAGGGCCACCGTGGCGCTGAACCCAGCGAAGCCGCGATGTGATGATCAATGTCTGGCCCAGCGGATGCGTGTGCCAGTTGGTGCGAGCACCGGGTTCGAAGGTGACCTGGCCGGCGCCGGCGCGCGCCGGATCCGAGCCATCCGGGATTGCCCAGCGATGCCCAATGGTCATAGTCCCATTTGTTGCCGCGCACATATAGCATCGCGTTGATGGAGCTCGATCCCCCGAGCGTCTCGCCACGTGGTTGATAACCGCGACGGCCATTCAGAGCAGGCTGCGGAATGGTTCC
>VAZG01000067.1 GCA_005885285.1 Alphaproteobacteria bacterium
TGGGTCGTCCAGTCCCCTTAGCAAAAATATTTCGCTTAACCCGTCGGGCAAATCACTCCTAGAACTTTCGCCGTCTCGCCCGAGAGAGGGGCGTTGGCCATCGTCACGAACGTTGGGCGGGATGCGATGGACGCTTTGGCTTTCGCAAGACGAGCGAAGCCTAAGGCGGACGGCAAAGCCGTGTGGTCCTGACGCCCCGACGCTGGCGTCAAGTTTTGCGGGGAGCAAATCCTGCGAAGCGACGGTGGCAAAACAGCCCGGTCACCGGGGAGAGCGCGTTATAAGCCGTAAAACATTGCGCAGGGAAGGCCGGACTGTTCGGTGAACCTGTGGCGACTACGCTCGTGTGCTTTTTTCTGCACGCGAGGCTGCGGGTGCGGCGAGCACCCGGCTTTCCCTGCGCCCTCTATCTTTCGAGGGTAGTTCGTACAACAACTCGGGCGCTATCCGCGTCGCGAGAATGCGGACACCTACCATCTTTGCTGTTTGACAATTGATCAGAAACCCAGCCATGAGAGGACTGGTCACCTGCCTGTCATCGCCCGCCAACGGGTCGCGCGAATGCGCGCCCGATGACAGGCTCCGGCGGGCGATCCAGTACTCCGAGACGCCGGTGATAGGTCGAGAGGCTGCAGCGTACTGGACACTCCGCTTTCGCGGAGTATGACGGGTCTTTCTGGGAGCCCATTGTACACGCTACAATCCTTCGATCACCTCCAGCACGAGCTCCATCGTCATCAGTACCGGGTTATCGCCGCGCACCAACCGGCCCATGGCAAGGCCGCCGAGATAGTCGACCAAGGCTACATCAAGCGTTGCTTCAAGCCGACCGTCCGGGCGCGAGGCGATCACACCAGAACGCACCGCCATTTCGGTCGCAAAGGGCTCGACCTCGCGGCCATCCGTAAACCGCGCGCCTATGATGCTGCCGACGCCGCCGTGCAGCCGGGCTTGTGTGATCGCGCGCTCGCTGCAGAAAGCCTCAATCGCTTGCGCAAAATCCTGGTTCGGCCGCAGCCGCAGGGCGTAAGCGCGGCTGGTCACCTTGGATGCGGTGGCTTTCGACGGTATCGGCCCGAACAATTTGTCCATCGGCTTCCGTCCACAGTCCGTGGCAATGGAAGAACGGAGCGCCGTCGCGCTGTCCGAGCGTCATCGCTCCCGTCCTGAGCCGCGTGATTCCAGCGGGCCGAAAAGTGTCGCTGTAGAAGGCGGCATTCTCGCCGGTCTTCGACAGTGCCGGCATCACATAGGCGAGCGGGCCGAGCGAGCCACCCTTGATGTTAAGGACGCCGCCGGCAAATCCGTGCGCAGCAAAACCGCGGCGCGCGGCTTCGAGTAGCGGCAAGCCCGCTTCAAGCTGACACGAGAAGGCGCGGCCGCGCGCCTCCGCCCATTGGATGCGCTCGGGCGCTGGCCGGCCGGGCTGAAGGATGTGTCGCATCAACTTGTCTTGGTGAGATCGAGCAACCCGCGCGCTTCCAACTCGTCACGCACCAGCCGCTTCGGAATCTTGCCGTAGCCCGATTTCGGCAAGGCGTCCCAGAAGAAGAAGCGCTTGGGCATCTTGTAGCGCGGCACTTTCGGCGCAAGGAAGCCAGCCATCTCGGCTTCGGTCACGGGCCTGGCACCCTCGCGCGGAACGCAGACGGCGACGCCGACCTCGCCCCAGACCGGATCGGGCACCCCTAGCACCGCGACCTCGCCGATCGCGGGATGGGTGAGAATTTTTTCCTCGACCTCGCGCGGGTAGATGTTGGAGCCGCCGGAGATGTACATGTCGGAGGCGCGGCCGGTGATGTAGACAAAGCCCTCCTCGTCCATGTGGCCGAGATCGCCGGTGCGAAACCAGCCGTCGCGGAACGCCTTGGCGTTGGCCTCGGGATTGTCGTAGTAGCCGGCGAACACGCCGGGGCCGATCACGCAGATCTCGCCGGTCTCGAACGGTTTCAGTTCGCGCCCCTCGTCGTCCTGGATCTGGACCTGCATGCCGGTGCGTTCGAAGCCGCAGGTGCCGATCCGCGCATGCGGGGTGTCCTCGGGATCATGCAGCGCCGGCGGCAGCACGGTGATATTGCCGGTGACCTCGCCCAGCCCGAAATATTGCACCAGCACGCTGCCGAGTTTTTTCAGCGCCGCCTTCTGGTCCTCGCGGTACATCGGCGCGCCGGCATAGATCACGTAGCGCAACGAGGAATGATCGTAGCGGTCGACGGCGGGATGCTCGACCATCATCTTGAGGATCGTCGGCACGGTGAAGAGATTGCTGACGCGGTGGGTTTCGATCAAGCGAAACGCCTCGTCGATGTCGAACCGCTCGGTCGAAAGCAATATCGTCTTCACGCCGCGCGCGGTCTGCATGAGCTGGTGGACGCCGGCGCCATGCGAGAGCGGTGCCACGACCAGCGAGGCATCTTGCTCGGTGGTGCCGGGCGTCAGGTCGGCAAGATGATTGGTCACGACAAAGCCCATCTGGCCGTGGGTCAGCACCGCCGCCTTGGAGCGGCCGGTGGTGCCGGAGGTGAAGAAGAACCAGCAGGGATCGTCATACTCGACCGCGGCATTGTCGAGCTTGATCCCGGCATGCGCCTCGATCGCATCGCTCACCGATCTCTCGCCGAACGCACCCTCGCCGATCCGCCAAACGAAGTCGGGACCGGACACCGCTTTGGCATGATCGGCGAAATCGCCGTGACAGAGAAACGCCTTGGCGCCGGAGGCAGTGGCGAGATAGGCGACCTCGTCCGGCATCAGGCGGAAATTGGTCGGCACCCAGACCGCGCCCAGCCGAAACGCCGCGAACATCGACCAGAACATCTCGTCGCAATTCTTGGAATGCACGAGGATGCGGTCGCCCCTGACGATGCCGCGTGCGGCAAGCGCAGCCGCAAGCGACGAGACCAGTTGATCTATCTCGCGCCAGGTCCAGGATCGCTCGCCCCAGACGAAACCGACGCGGTCGCCGTGCCGGCGCGCATTCTGGGTGACGAGATGGGCCAGGTTCATCACCCGGCGCGACATCCGCAACAGCCCGCCGCGCGGTGCCGCCATGGCAGGTGCGGTCGCCTCGCTCACCGCCGCCCCATCCACGTGCCGGCCACGATCAGCACGAGGCCCGCCACGCCCGAGACGACGCCGTGCTTGTAGTGCATCCGCGTCACGCCGGTCTCATGTCCGGGAAGGAAGCCCGGCAATTGATCCGCCGGAACCAGGAAGTAGACGGCGGCAATGATGAGCAGGATGACGCCGAGCGAGGTCAGTATCATCTTCATGGATGTTTCCCCTTGGACAAGAGCACGGCATCAAAATCTCGCCGAAGCAACCAGCGAAGTCCGCTTCTGCCACCCTGTTTATCGCCTTCTGCCGATGGCTCGCAAGGGTGGCAGGCTTTGGCGCGATCAGCTGCAATGGAAAAGGTTTCGCAGGCCTATGATCGCACTCGATCTGGTCTATTACATCCGGCTTGGCCGATATGAGGAATCCCGCATGATCTCCCGCCGAATGTTTATTCTAAGTGGTGCGGTTGGCGCCATTGCCGCCACCAAGACCTTCGCCCAGACGCCCTCGCCCAACGATCCCACGGCAATCCTCACCGCGATCTACAGCCGCGCCGCCAGGGGCAAAGGCGATGGCGGCGGCGCCTTCGTGATCGAGAGCAAGGCTGCCAAAGCCAAATATCTTTCGAAATCGCTGGTGGAGCTATGGGCGAAAGCCGATGCCCACACGCCGAAGGGCGATGTTGGGCCGGTCGATTTCGACCCCGTCACCAACTCCCAGGAACCGGACGTGAAATCGTTCGAGTTGCGCGTGGAGAAGCCTGAGGCCCAGAAGGCCACGCTTGCGGTGACGATCACCGGACACCGCACGCGCGGGAAACCTTCCGATCAGGTTGTGCATTATGATTTCGTGCATGAAGCCGGGCAATGGAAAATCGACAACATCAAGGGCTCCAGCGACGGCGAGCCTTGGTCGATCCGTGCCATGCCTATTACAAGATCGACGACGGCGTCATCACGTTTCTCCATACCGAGGTGCCGCCCGAACTCGGGGGTAAAGGCATCGGCTCAAGGTTGATCAAGGGCGCGCTCGACCAGGTCCGCGCCAAAGGCCTGAAAGTGATTGCCGAGTGCCAGTTCGTCAAAGCCTTTATCGGCAAGAACCCTGCCTATCGGGATTTGCTAAAGGGCTGAACCGGATGACCAATCACACGATCCGGATCGACATGTCCGGCAGCCCCTCTAGCTTGCACAAGAGCACATCGCCCCTCACAACCGGGCCCACATTTTCAGGGCGGCAAGATAGCCGCGCGGGTAAGCCCAAGACAAAAAGGCCGGCGATATTGCGGGCACTTGCGGCGCGCGTCAGACGAGGGTTACCACTTGACGTCAGCCGGCAGCTTGCCGCCATTGGCGGCGAGCTTGGCCATCACCTGCTTGTGCAGCCAGACATTCATAGTCGCGGAATCATTGGTGTCGCCGGTGTAGCCGAGCTCCTTGGCGAGCTCCTTGCGGGCGCCGAGACTGGAATCGATATCGAGCGCCTTCATCAGATCGACGATCGAGGTACGCCACGCCAGCTTTTCCTTCTTAGCCGCGACCGCCTTGTCCAGGATGGGCGCGACATCAACCGTCTGGGCCGGCGCGGCTGCCGATCCTCCCGCGGCTGCACTGCCGCCTGCTACCGTGCCGCCAGCCGGCGTTGCACTAGCCTTGCTGCCGAAGATCGCGCTCATGATTTTTCCGAAGATACTCATCGCTTGCTCCCGTTTAACCCAGAAATCGAGTGAAGGGCTTGGACGACATTTCTGCCGGCGGCATCGGCCGGCTCGCGCCTACAAACCTAACCGTCCAGGCTGCGCTTGCCAATGTGAACGGGAAGTTGGTGGAAGCTTAATTGAGTGAAATGACCTTGGCGTGAAATGACGCAGGAATGACACACTTGAGTTTGCGTTTCGCGAGTGTGCGTTGCGACATTAGAATTTTTCACCGAAGCGTGAGCGACACCGCTCGGCTTTGGGAGTACCCTCAAGGCTACAATTCCAACGGCGGCCACTTGCGCCAGCGTTACGCAAATCTGGCCGCTGCGGCAAGGGAGCTAGCGACCATGGCGACGTCATTTCGAGACAATGTCCCAACGATGGTGCAGTCCGCACAGGACAACACGGCTGCACTGAAGATTCGAACCATCGGTCTCTCCGATCTGCACCAAGCGCTGCGGCTCGGCTGGGAGGATTTCAAGGCGGTGCCGAGCCACGCCATTATCCTCTGTGTGATCTATCCGGTGCTCGGACTGGTGCTGGCGCGCACTGTGCATGGCTATTCGGTGCTGCCGCTGTTGTTTCCGCTAGCCGCGGGCTTTGCCCTGCTCGGCCCGTTTGCGGCGCTCGGTCTTTATGAATTGAGCAGCCGGCGCGAACGCGGCGAAAGCGCAACCGCGTGGGATGCCGTCGAGGTGCTGCGTTCGCCCTCGTTCGGCGCCATGCTCGGGCTTGGTGTGTTGCTGTTCGCGTTGTTCGTGACCTGGGTTGCGATTGCGCAGGCGATTTATGTAGCGGCCTTCGGCAACGAGGCCGCGGCAGAAATTCCCGATTTCGTCGGGCGCGTGCTGACGACATCGGAAGGCTGGTGGCTGATCGTGGTCGGTTGCGGAACAGGCTTCCTGTTTGCTCTGGTGGCGCTGTGCGTCAGCGTCGTCTCGTTTCCCCTGATGCTCGATCGCCATGCCGGCGCCGGCGAAGCCATGGTGACGTCCCTCCGCGTAGTCGCCCAGAATCCGGTGCCGATGGCTGCCTGGGGATTGATCGTCGCGGCACTCCTGGTGGTAGGCACGCTGCCCTTCTTCCTTGGGCTCGCCGTCGTCATCCCGCTGCTTGGCCACGCGACCTGGCACCTCTATCGCAAGGTGATCATCTCGGATCCCCATGCGCGGCCGGTCCCACCCCCGCCTCACCGCGAACGCAAGCCCGCCGCGGATTTCCCGGCCAACCTGTTCCCATGGCGGCGCAAGGGGTAGCGGATAGAGCCGTTCGGGAAAATTACTTAGACCAAACCGCCCGGTCGACCGGCGGTTTGGCCTTTGTTCGATGAGTAGCTGCCTGCCGCGGCGATCATGCGTTGGCTGCTCGTGAGCTTCGGAATCGCAGACCCAGCCATGTTTTGGCCGCGGTTGACGCTAACATTTTGCACCGCACGATAACCTCACCCCACGTGAATCGGATTCTGCAGCGGTGGCATCGACAACCTCTCATCTTATCAAGGCGTTTGCCCTTTGCGCTGTGCTGAGCCTGTCTGGTGTGCCGGCACTGGCCGCTTCTTGCGGCACCGGCAATTTCGATGCTTGGTTGACCAGCTTCAAGAGCGAGGCTGCCGCCAACGGAATTTCGCAAGCTGCCATCACGGCTGGCCTCAATGGCGTGACGATCGACCAAACCGTGCTCGCCCGCGATCGTTCGCAGAAGGTTTTTAGCCAGAGTTTTGAGGAATTCTCCGGCCGCATGGTGCCGCCGCGTCTCACCCGCGGCGCCAACATGATGAAGCAGTATGGCTCGGCGCTGTCCCGTATCGAGCAGGCCTATGGCGTGCCGGGCGAAGTGCTGGTCGCGATCTGGGGATTGGAAACCGATTTCGGCGTCAATACCGGTAAATTCCAGACCCTACGCTCGCTGGCGACGCTCGCTTATGATTGCCGGCGCGCGGACGAATTCCGCAGCCAATTGATGGATGCACTGCGTATCGTCGAGCGCGGCGATCTTTCGCCGCAGGAGATGCGCGGCGCCTGGGCCGGCGAAATCGGCCAGACCCAGTTCATGCCGTCATCCTGGATCAAATATGCCGTTGATTTTGACGGCAACGGCCGCCGCGATCTTTTGCACAGCGTGCCTGACGTGCTGGCGTCGACCGCAAATTACCTCGCCAGCCATGGCTGGCAGCACGGCAAGGATTGGGAGCCCGGCGGCGCCAACTTCGCGGTGCTTCAGCAGTGGAACAAGAGCGAGGTCTACGCGAAGACGGTTGCGTATTTTGCCAGCCAACTGGCGCACGCACCCTGATTCTCATCCGTGCGGCTTGGAACGGCCGATCGCGGCGCAATCGACCCTTCTCGGAGCTCACCTTGTGGGTGGTGTGGGCGGGGTTTCAAGGGGACCACGGAAAGGAAGCCACGATCTTCGCACCCACGCGCGGATTGTGCGTCTCATTGGTCAAGAAATGTTCATTCGTTCATGAAATGATGTTGGATCGCATGCGAATCAAGCATAACCGGAGGCGCTCGAGCGATCAAACCCACCTGATCAAAACCGGCAGTGATCTCCTTCAATAGGGCCGATCAAATGGTCATTTAACGTTAGCTAAAGGATTACTGGATTGAGGATAATAAATTGATATTACTAAGCTTTTCTACCTGAATCTGACCCATTTGCAAGGTCTTGCCTGACTAGCGGCGCGGCTCTGCCAACATGTTAATCCGCCGTTACAGTCGTTATGCGTTTCGCACCTAGCTGCAGCGCACCATTGGAACTTCTGCACTGCGAAGCCTTGCCTTATATTCATTTCAACGATGACGCCTCCTCCAAGGGCTGAATCGCAACTGCAAGGAGACTACCATGTTGCTCTCGCTCATCCGCATGATCCAGGCATTCCGGGACTATCAGCGCAATGTCAGCGAACTGTCCCAGCTCAACGATCGCGAACTGGCCGATATCGGCCTCGATCGCTCGGACATTCCGCGCGTTGCAGCCGGGAACTACAACGGCTGATCTTCCGTCAGCCCACGTGACGAACCGACAGCGCCCGCCTTGTGCGGGCGTTATCGTTTTTGACTTCTGCACATTCCACTGCAGCGGAAAAGGCGCTACCTGTCTCGCCATGACAGGTATCCAAGCAGCTTCCGACACCGTGCATATTGTCGGCGCCGGCCTCGCCGGTTCTGAGGCCGCCTGGCAGCTCGCCAATGCAGGCGTGCATGTGGTCTTGCACGAAATGCGCCCCACCAGAATGACGGAAGCGCATCGCACTGACTCGCTCGCCGAACTCGTCTGCTCCAATTCGTTCCGGTCGGATGATGCCGCCAACAATGCGGTCGGGCTGCTGCACGCCGAGATGCGACGTCTTGGGTCGCTGATCATGCGCGCGGCCGACGCCAATCAGGTGCCTGCCGGCGGCGCTCTGGCCGTCGATCGCGACGGGTTTTCCGCTGCGGTCACCAGGGCGCTGTACGATCATCCCGGAATCGACATCCAGCGCGGCGAGATCGCTCGCCTACCGCCCGCGGACTGGGGCAATGTCATCGTCGCGACCGGTCCCCTCACCTCGGCTCCGCTTGCCGACGCGATTTGCGAACTCACGGACGAAAACGCGCTGGCGTTCTTCGATGCGATTGCCCCGATCGTCCACAAGGATTCGATCGACATGTCGGTGGCGTGGTTTCAGTCGCGCTACGACAAGCTCGGCCCGGGTGGCACGGGCGCCGACTACATCAATTGTCCGCTGACCCAACAGCAGTACGATGCTTTCGTGGACGCCTTGATCACGGGTGAGAAGACCAACTTCAAGGAATGGGAAACCAACACCCCCTATTTCGACGGCTGCCTGCCGATCGAGGTCATGGCCGAGCGCGGCCGCGAGACCCTGCGTCACGGGCCGATGAAGCCGGTCGGCCTCACCAACGCGCATGATCCTTTGGCAAAACCCTACGCCATCGTGCAGCTTCGCCAGGACAACAAGCTCGGCACGCTCTACAATATGGTCGGTTTCCAGACCAAACTGAAATACGGTCCGCAGCAAAGCATCTTCCGCACCATTCCGGGGCTCGAGCATGCCGAATTCGTCCGGCTCGGAGGACTGCACCGCAATACTTTCCTGAAGTCGCCCAAACTTTTGGACGCGCAACTGCGACTGCGCGCGCAGCCGCGGCTCCGCTTTGCGGGGCAAATGACAGGCTGCGAAGGCTATGTGGAATCCGCCAGCATAGGCCTGATCGCCGGCCTCTATGCCGCCCGGCGGTCATATCGAAACCATCGAACAGGGCAGCCGCTCGTTCCAGCCCATGAATATCAATTTCGGGCTGTTTCCGCCGCTCGTCCATCCGCCGACCAAAAAGCCTGACGGTTCGCGGCTGCGCGGCAACGAGAAGACGATTGCGAAGAAACAGGCGATCAGTGCCCGTGCGTTGTCCGATCTCGATCGCTGGATCGCCGACAACCTACGCATTGCAGCGGCGGCGTGAGCATCCCATGAAATTGCCCAAGGAGGACGCCGCCACGCTGGTGGCGCGTTGGACCGAAGGGGTGCTGCTCAAGCGCGACGTGTTTTCGACCGTCGAACGCGGCAGGTTTCGCAGCGACGCAGGCGAGGTCGACGCAGTATTGCGCCGGCTCGATTTTGTACCGTGGTGGTCCGTTATTCCCGCGCACCATCTATTCGCGCGCGAACGGCGCGCGCTTGCCCTTGCCAAGGGGCTGCACGTCGGCCCCGAGCTGTTATGGGCCGGCCGCCGGGCGCTGGTGCGCGGCTTCATCGACGGCGTGGCGCTGCATCTTGCAAAGCCATTTGGTGATGCCGCCTATTTCCGCTCCGCGAAGCTTGCGCTGCGCCGGCTGCATCGTGCCGGCATCTGCCACAACGATCTCGCCAAGGAGCAGAATTGGCTCGTGGGCCGCGACGGCCAGGCCTATCTCACCGACTTCCAGCTCGCGGCCTGCTTCAAGACGCGGAACCGGCTGTTTCGCATCGCGGCTTACGAGGATCTGCGGCATCTGTTGAAGCACAAGCGCAGCTACGCAGCCGACGCACTGACGCCGAAAGAGCGAAAGATCCTGGCACGCAAATCGCTGGTCGCCAGTGTCTGGCTCATGACCGGCAAGAAGGTCTACCGCGCCATCACCCGCGGCCTGTTCAATTTCACCGATCGCGAGGGCGGCGGCCGCCGACTGGTCAATGACGCGCCGGTGCTCGTTGATCTCATCCGGCGAAATCCCGCCGTACATGATACGGCGATTGTGGCGTTTGCGGATCGGCGCACCGGCGTCGGGCTCTATGCCTTTGTCGAAGCCGGCCAGGCCGGGCTCGAAGCGCAATTGCGCGACGAGCTTGCGGCCGCAAAAGGCCCAAAACCGCCCGAACATATCCAGGTGGTTCAGGCTTTGCCGCGCGATGCCGCCGGCAAACCTCGCACCGAGATCCTGCAGCTCGTCGCGATGAACCAGCTCGATCTGATCGAGCCAATGATGCGAAGTGACACTGACCGCGCCTTCCTGAAGGGCATCCTGGAGCAGCGGAAGAATTTGCGCGACCGTTTCAATTTCGAGGCGGCCGATTTCGCGCCGCCCTCTGTAGACGTCGTCACCCCCAAAGGCGGGTGATCGGAATTTCGAGGCGCCGCTGACGGAATCGATGAGCTACCGTGTACGCAATGCCCGGCATTCGCGGGGAATCACGGCCCATTGTGGCGGGGCACCCTATCCCTTGAACTCCCGCGATCGCGACGCCCGCCACAGCGTCCAAAGGACCCGAAACCTCGGGGTCGCGCGAGGCACGAACGGATCGGTATCGGCGCGTGACATCCGTGCCAGATCGCGGCGAACCAGCGCCAGCGGCAGGAAGATCGGTCTCACCTCCGGCGGAACGTCGGCAAGTAGGGCAAAGGCGGGCCGCAGGTGGCGTTGTGCCTCGCCGATCAACTGATCCAGCGCGGCACGCACGTTTGGCGTCTGCTTGCCCGCAAATATTTCCTCGATGTTGCTGCCGTGTTGCTGCAGAACTTGCAGCGGCACGAACAATTGCCGCCGCGAGGCATCAAACGGCAAACTGGCGATCACCTGGGCAATCCCCTGCGCCAGGCCAGCGTGACGCGCGAGGTGATCGATCTCAGGGGATTGCCACCCTGCGATCCGCGCGGCGAACAAAAACAGCGCCGATGCGGTGTCGTTGATGTAGCCTTCGAGCGCCGCCATCGACGGCATCGGATCGTTGTAGAGATCGAACTGGTGCTCTTCGATCAGCCGCGTCAGCGGTTCGACCGGCAGGCGGAAATGGCGGATCGTCAGCAATAGTTCGGCCGCCACCGGATGGCCCTCGACCCCGCCATGGTCGACGCCCGCGAGCAGATCGGTCCACCAGTGCAAGCGGATTTCGCCGGGCAGCGGCTGGGTTACCTGCTCGCGCACCCTGGAAATCTCGACATTGAAAGCATATAGCGCGAGTAGCGCGCGACGCAGATCCGATGGCATGAACAGGGTGGAAGCGTAGCGGGCAAAATCATGGGTGCGCACCAGATCGGCGCTGAAGCTTTCTGAGCCGCTGGTGTCCGCACCGCTCATGGCACCGCGATCAAGGCCGCCGCGACGCGCCGCCGCTCACCGATCATGATATTGTAGGTGCGGATCGCGGGTCCGGTCTGCATGGCATCCAGAGTGACCCTCAACGCACGCAGCGCGTCGCGAAGCTCGCGTGGGGGCAGCCAGACTTCAGTACCGGTACCGACGATCAGCGTATCGATGCCATTGGCCGCGGCGAACACCCGATCCAGCGAATATTTGTCGATCTCGCGCGGCGTCGTTACCGGCCAGGCCCAGATCGCATCCGGCAGGCAGAGCAAGGAGCCGCGGTGCGACATCCCGGCAAACACGAAACCGCCCTGACCGTAGGCCTCAATCGGTGCCGACCTCGGAAGATGCGGAGCGTCTGTCTTGGGCATCGGTTCCCCCTGTTCGGGATCATGCCCTATTTCTTCGACGGCACGTCCGGGGCATCGGCGCGGTGGGTGCCGACGCCGAGATAGATCAGGATCGGTGCCGCGATGAAGATCGAGGTATACGTGCCGACCAGCACCACGCCGAACATCATGACTGCGGTGAAGCTGTGGATCGCCTGGCCGCCGAACAACAACAGCGCCAACAGCGCGAGCGTCACCGTGACGTGGGTGACGATCGATCGCGACAGTGTCGAATTGATGGATTCGTTGAGCAATTGCGGCATCGGCATTTTCTTGTAACGCCGCAGCATTTCCCGGATACGGTCGTAGATCACGACCGTGTCGTTCAACGAATAGCCGAGGATCGTCAACAGCGCCGCGATGCTGGTGAGATCAAAATCGACCTGTGAAATCGACATGAATCCGATCGTCAGCACGATGTCGTGAACGTTAGCGATCATGGCGCCGAGCGCGAACTGCCATTCGAACCGGAACCAGAGATAGATCAGGATCGAAAAGATCGCGAGCATCAGCCCGAGCATGCCGTAGGCCAGGAGTTCGCCAGAAACGCGCGGTCCCACCACCTCGACGCGGCGGTAATCGACGGCATCGCCAAGCGCGCCGCGAACCTTCTGCACTGCCTCCTGCTGCGCCGCGTCACCGCCGGGTTGTTCCGCCACCCGGATCAGCACTTCGTCCGGTCCGCCGAATTGCTGCAACTGGATGTCGCCAAGACCGAGTGTGGCGAGGGTGGCGCGCATGGCCGCGATATCGGCCGTCCCCGACTTGGCCCGTACTTCCAGGAGGGTGCCGCCCTTGAAGTCGATACCGAAGTTCAGCCCGTGGGTAAAAAACAGCGTGATAGCGATGATCGAAAGCGCCGCTGAGATCGGAAAGCTGATGCGGCGGAACTGAGTGAAGTCGAAATGCGTGTTGTCCGGGACGATGCGCAGCGACGGCAGGATGCCGAGCACACTGACCACGGCCAGCACGGCAATGAGAACGCCGAGAGCGATGAGAACCAAATGAGTCACGACCGGCTGCTCCGCATCAAATCGGCACGCTTTGCGGCCGCTTCCACCGCACCCAACCCGCCACGATGAGGCGCGTCAGGGTAAAAGCGGTGAAAACCGTGGTGATGATGCCGATGCCGAGCGTGACGGCGAAGCCGCGCACCGGCCCGGTGCCGATGTAGAACAGCACGGCCGCGGCGATGAAGGTGGTGATGTTGGAATCCAGAATCGTCGCGAGCGCGCGCTTGAAGCCGGCATCGATCGCCGAGATCGCATTGCGGCCGCCGCGCAACTCCTCGCGGATGCGCTCATAAATCAGCACGTTGGAATCGACCGCGATACCGACCGTCAGCACGATGCCGGCAATGCCGGGTAGCGTCAGCGTCGCGTTCAACAGCGACAACAGGCCGAAGATCATGGCGACGTTGATGGCCACCGCGATATTGGCGAACACGCCAAAAAGACGGTAAGTCACCAGCATGAACACGATCACCATGATCGAGCCGACGTAAGCCGCGAGCTCGCCCTTTTCGATCGAGTCCTGGCCGAGGCCCGGACCGACTGTCCGCTCCTCGATGATCGTCAGCGGCGCCGGCAGCGCGCCGGCGCGCAAGAGGATCGCGAGATCGTTGGCCGCCTGCACGGTGAAATTGCCTGAGATCTGCCCGGCGCCTCCGGTGATCGGTTCGCGGATCACAGGCGCGGAAATCACTTCATTGTCGAGCACGATCGCAAAGGGTTGTCCGACATTCTCCAATGTCGCCTGGGCGAATTTGCGCGATCCGGCGCTATTGAATTTGAAGCTGACGATCGGCTCACCCGAGCGCTGGTCGAAACCCGGCTGCGCATCGGTCAAGTCGCCGCCGGAGACGAGCACCTGCTTCTTGATGACGTAGGGGATCTTCGGCGAGGTCGAACTCATCAGCACGTCGGAGTCGGGCGGCACCCTGCCCGCTTGCGCCTGATCCGGCGGCACGGTGCTGTCGACCATGCGGAATTCCATCTTGGCGGTCTTGCCCAGGATGTTCTTGAGCTGGGTCGGATCCTGCAAGCCCGGCACCTGCACCAGGATGCGGTCGGTGCCCTGCCGCTGGATCAGCGGCTCCACAGTGCCGAGTTCGTTGACGCGGCGCTCGACGATCTGGATCGATTGTTCGATGGTCTGGCGGATGCGGTCGGTGATGGCGGCTTGCGGAACAGTCAGCCGGATCAGCCCGCCGCCGGCGTCGCTGACTTCGAGCGTGCGCTGGCCGCTGGAGCCGACCAGTCCGCCCAACGGTTGCGACAGCTCGCGCAGCTTGCCGAGCGCGTTCTGCAGGTCGGTATCCTTGACGCGGACCTCAACGCTGTCGGGCCGCGTCGCAAGCCCGGTGTATCCGATCTTGGCGTCGCGCAGCGTGCGGCGCACATCATCGCGGATCTGATCGAGCTTCTCTTTCTTGACGTAGTTGGAATCAACCTCGAGCAGCAAATACGAGCCGCCCTGCAGGTCGAGGCCGAGCACCAGGCGTCGCTGCGCCCATGCCGGCCAGGTCTTGACTTTGGCTTCGGGGAAGAAGTTCGGAACGGCGCAAAGGCACACCACCAGCGCCGTCAGAATGATGCCGAGCGCCTTCCACCGCGTAAAATACAACATCGAATAGACCCGTCACAAAGCGGCGCGGAATAGCGGAATGAAGATCAGCTCGCGGACGTCTCGTCCTTGGCGACTTCCTTCGCCGGCTCGCCCTTGGCACGTACACCCGAGATCATCTGGCGCATCTGCCGCACCCGGACGCCGTCGGAGATTTCGAATTCGATCTGATCGTCATCGACCACTTTGGTCACTTTGCCGACCAGGCCGCCGGACGTGACAACGGTGTCGCCGCGGCGGATGTTCTTCACGAGCTCGGCATGGTCTTTGACCTTCTTCTGCTGCGGCCGCAGGATCAGGAAATACATGATCACGAAGATCAGCGCGAACGGCAGCAACGACATCAACATGCTGTTGGTGTCGCCGCCGCCCGCAGCCTGGGCAAACGCAGGGGTAATCAGCATTCGAACAATCCTCGTGAAACGGGGAATGAACCGGCAACGCCTGCTGGCTGTTGCCGGTCCGGTCAAATTCGCGCGGACTATAGCGGCCGCGGTCCCAATTGCAACGCTGGCAGGCTCCTCATTTGCATGGCTTGCGGGACCCTTGCAGGCCCGATAAGGCTGCGCGGTCAGGAACTTCTCAGATGTCCAGAAAGCCCCGCAAAACCGCGACTGCCGCCCCAGCACGGCCCGCCGTGCGCAAGCCCCGGCAAGCCGCGGCAAAACGCCCTGCGGCGAGGTCATCCGCGGACGATACCCCGGAGCGGATCGCGCACGCATTGGAGGCCATCGCCCTGCACCTGTCCGCGACCGCACCTCATGGCCCGGCACCTCATTCGTTCGGCAACGCCGAGGCCTTTGTCTGGCATCCGGATGGTCGGTTGACGGAGGTCGCCCGCGTCAGCCGCGTCGACCTCGGACTGCTCAAGGGGATCGACCGGATGCGCGACATCCTGATCGAGAATACCGAGCGTTTCGCCGATGGGCTTCCCGCCAACAATGCACTGCTGTGGGGCGCGCGCGGCATGGGCAAGTCTTCCCTGGTGAAAGCCGTGCATGCCGATATCAATGTCAGCCGCAAGCCGGCAGATCGGCTCAAGCTGATCGAGATTCATCGCGAGGACATCGAAAGCCTGCCGCCGCTGATGGAGCTGCTGCGGGCTTCCGATTTTCGCTTCATCGTGTTTTGCGACGATTTGTCGTTCGACGGCAACGACGCCTCCTATAAATCGCTGAAGGCGGTGCTGGAAGGCGGCATCGAAGGCCGGCCTGATAACGTCATCCTCTACGCCACCTCCAACCGCCGGCATCTGCTGGCGCGCGAGATGATCGAGAACGAACGTTCGACCGCGATCAACCCGGGCGAAGCGGTCGAAGAGAAGGTGTCGCTTTCGGATCGCTTCGGCCTGTGGCTCGGCTTCCACCGTTGCAGCCAGGACGAATATCTCGCAATGGTGAAGGGTTATTGCGGTTATTTCGGCATCAAGCTTGCCGACGACGAGTTGGAACGCGAGGCGCTGGAATGGTCGACAACCCGCGGCTCGCGATCGGGCCGTGTCGCCTGGCAGTTCACGCAGGAATTGGCGGGAAGGCTTGGCGTGAGGCTAAAGAGCTAAGCGCTCACGCCCCGTTGAGGAATTGAAGCGGGTCAACCGGCGTAGATCCCTTGCGGATCTCGAAGTGGAGCTGCGGCGACCCCACCTCGCCCGACTGACCCGACTTGGCAATGATCTGGCCGCGCTTGATCGTGTCGCCGCGCTTCACCAACAGCTCACTCGCATGGGCATATGCGGTGACGTAGCCGTTGGAGTGCCGAACCAGAACCAGATTGCCATAACCCTTCAGTTCATTTCCGGAATAGGCGACGACCCCATCCTCGGCCGCCTTCACCGGTGTGCCTTCGGGCACCGCCAGGTTGATACCGTCATTGGACTTGCCGTTGGTCTTGGCGCCATAGGTCGTGATCACCTTGCCGCGCACCGGCCAGCGGAAGGTCGGCAGCGCGCCGG
>VAZG01000068.1 GCA_005885285.1 Alphaproteobacteria bacterium
TGACGACGTGAACGCTTGGCGCGGCGCTTGCGAGCGCAACGGGCTTGGTCGCGGGCGCGACGGGTGCCGCCGCGGTCGTAGTCGCATGTGGAATGATGAGTTGCTGGCCCGGTGACAATACCCGCGGGCCCTTGTAGCCATTGGCAGCCAGGATCGCCGCGGGCGTGACGTTGTAGCGGCGCGCCAATACTTCCAGCGTATCGCTGGTGCCGACGATAATGGTGCTGCCG
>VAZG01000069.1 GCA_005885285.1 Alphaproteobacteria bacterium
CAGATGCAGCTGCAACGCTGGAACGGCACCAGTTGGGATCAGTTCGGCGAGGTCTTGGACGCAGGCCTCGAATAGGCGGTCGTCGAGCCTGGAGCGTGATGACTTTTCTTCGAATCGTCATCCCGCTCTATCTTTTTGTTTGAGCATGATCTTTTCGGAAAACCGGTACCCACTTTTCCGGATCATGCCCTAGCGTGCGCGCGGAAATGACGCTATGCCGCCGTCGGCGCCTGGCGCGCGCCCGGTCCGGGATGCACGTGAACGCCTTTCGCTGTAACCGGCTCGCCGCACTCCGAGCAGACCATCACCGGATCGAACATCTTGCCGCACTTCTTGTGCTCATGAAGCATCGGGCGCCCGCGCGAATCGACCATATGGATGTTGCCCCAATGCACGATCGACATGATCACCGGGTAAAGATCGAGCCCCTTCTGGGTCAGGATGTATTCGTAGCGCTTGGGTGACTCCTGATAAGGGATCCGGCGCAGCACGCCGAACCGCACCAGCTTCTTCAAGCGTTCGGCCAACAGATGACGGGTTATCCCGAGCGAGGATTGAAACGCCTCAAACCGTCGCTTGCGCAGAAAACATTCCCGCAGGATCAAGAGGCTCCAGCGGTCGCCGATCACGGCGACGGTACGGGCCAGCGAACACGGCTCTTCCTCCAGCGCATCCCATTTCATGAGGTTCTCCAGTCACCCGTTCCGGACTCGAGGGCACGAATCCCGAAACCGCTTCATTCTAAATCGGCACTGAGCAGCATTCAACAAGCCAGCCGAGTTGCGATAAATATCGCTCGATATGCGATTGACAGTTCTAAAACAGAACTATATGACTAAAGCATAGGCTGAGATTACGGCCGGCACGGCCGCCGCCAGCCAAGGACGTCATCCGATGGTCAGTCCCTTGAGGGTCGAATTTCACTTCGATTTCGGCAGTCCCAACGCCTATCTGGCCGAGCTCGTGCTACCTGCGATCGAGCAACGCACCGCGGTCAAATTCGAGTATGTCCCGGTGCTGCTCGGCGGCGTCTACAAGGCGACCAACAACCGCTCGCCGGCCGAAGCGCTGCAGGGGATCAAGAACAAGGGCGAATATCAGGCGCTCGAAACCGAGCGTTTCATCCGCCGCCACAACATCACGACGTTCAAACCCAATCCGTTCTTTCCGGTCAACACCTTGATGCTGATGCGCGGCGCGGTGGCCGCGCAGTTCGAAAATGTTTTCGAAAGGTATTTTCGCGCCGCCTATCACCACATGTGGGAAGAGCCGAAGAAGATGGACGATCCGGAAGTGTTCAGGCGCGCGTTTGCGTCGTCGGGTATCGACATCGATCACGTGATCGCCCGCACGCGGCAGGATGACGTCAAGAAAAAGCTGATCGACAACACCAGCGACGCGGTCGCGCGCGGCGAGTTCGGCTCGCCGACTTTCTTTGTCGGCAACGAGATGTTCTTTGGCAAGGACCAACTCCGCGACGTCGAGGAATCGATCGTGGAGCAGACCCGCCCGGCATTGAGCAAAACGGCCTGACTCAACAGCTGCGGCAGGCAATCGGAGGAGCAGTTGGGATGCCGGTGGAAGCGATCAGTGCGGCCGAAATCCTCGAGGGTCTGCCAAACCGCATCCATGAGGTGATCGACGCCCACGTGACTGCAACGCCCGATCGCGTGGCCTTGATCGAAGACGGGTCAACCCTGACCTATCGCGAGCTCGATCGCGGGGTGCGGGAGACCGCGGACGCGCTGGCAGGGCTCGGCATCCGGCCCGGCGACCGGTTGACGATCGTGAGCGAGAATTCGATCGCGCTGGCCTGTCTGCTGTTGGCTGCAAGCCGGCTGGATGCCTGGGCGATCGTCGCCAATCCGCGGCTTTCGCCGCGCGAGCTCGACCAGATCAACCGTCACAGCGGCGCGCGCCGCGTCTTCTTCACCGCCGATGTGTCGTCCGAAGCTGCCGCTCATGCGGAGCGAAGCGGCGCAAATGTGCAAGACGTCGGCCCGCTCTCAGGTATCGGCGTCTCCACGCTCAGCGAAGACAGTTCGGTCGAACCGGTGGAACAAGATGCGGCGAGGCAAGTCGCGGTCCTGATCTACACCTCGGGCACGACGGGAGCGCCAAAGGGCGTGATGCTGACCCATCGCAATCTGCTGGTCAGCGCGAAAACCACCGCCATCGTCCGCAAGATGACCATTGAAGATACGCAATATTGCGTGCTGCCGATTTCCCACATCGTCGGCATTTCGCTGCTCGTCATGACGCTGATGACCGGCGCCAGGGTGCGGCTGGTTGCCAAATACGACCCGGCGGCGCTGGCCAAGGCGATCGCGCAAGAGGGCGTCACCATCGTCAATGGCGTGCCCGCGACCTATCAGAGGCTGCTCGAATACAAACGGATCGCCGGCTTGCCGCGGCTCAATCGCGGTTCGTTGCGCCTGATCGCCGTGGCGGGCGCGCCGCTTGATCCCGATCTCAAGAGGCGGGTCGAGCAGGAGCTCGGGCTGCCGCTGCTCAACGGCTACGGCATCACCGAATGCGCGCCGGGAATTTCGGGCGTTCGCATCGACGCGCCGAGGGACGATCAGGCTGTCGGCACGCTGTTGGCGGGGGTAGAGGCGCGCATCGTCGCGCGCCCCGGCTCGATCGCGGCAAACGGTGAAGTCGGCGAACTCCACGTCCGCGGACCCAACGTCATGCGCGGCTACTACCGCGCGCCCGACCTGACGGCAAGCGTCATCGACGCCGGCGGCTGGTTCAACACCGGCGACCTGGCGCGGTTCGAAGACGACTGCCTGTTCATCGTCGGACGCACCAAGGAAATGATCATACGTTCCGGTTTCAACGTCTATCCCGCCGAAATCGAGGCTATCATCAGCTCGCACGACGCCGTCGTGCAATGCGCCGTGGTCGGCCGGCCGGTGGAGGGCAATGAAGAGGTGGTCGCCTTTGTCCAACTGCTCAAGGGCTCAAAGACGAGCCCGCAAGACCTGATGGCCTATATTGCCCCGCAATTGACGTCCTACAAGCGGCCCTCGGAAATCATCGTTCTCGACGCGTTGCCGGCGACCTCGACCGGAAAGATCCTCAAGCACAAACTGGCGGAGTCGCTGCGGAGCGCCGCAGGAAAAAGTCATCGCGAATTCCAATAGAGTATCACACAGCTGATGGAGACGACCGTGCAAAAGAGAAACGCGACCGTGGCGGTCATCGGGGCCGGCGATTTCATCGGCGGCGAGATCGCGAAGAGATTTGCCTCGGAAGGCTTCACGATTTTCGCCGGAAGACGCAACGGCGCCAAGCTGGAGCCGCTGGTGAAGGAGATCGAGGCCCAGGGCGGTGAAATCCACGCCCGTTCGCTCGATGCGCGAAAGGAGGAGGAGATCGCCGCCTTCCTCAACGACGCCGACAAGCAGGCGCCACTCGAGGTCTGCATCTTCAATATCGGCGCCAACGTCAGTTTTCCGATTCTTGAGACCACCGAGCGCGTGTTCCGCAAGGTCTGGGAGATGGCCTGCTATTCCGGCTTCCTTGCTGGCCGCGAGGCGGCACGGCTAATGCTGGCGCGCGGCAAGGGCAACATCTTCTTCACCGGCGCGACGGCGTCGTTGCGCGGCGGCAGCGGCTATGCCGCCTTTGCCAGCGCGAAGTTTGGCCTGCGCGCGGTGGCGCAGGCGATGGCGCGCGAGTTGGGACCAAAGAACATCCATGTCGCGCATCTGATCATCGATGCCGGCGTCGATACCGAATGGGTGCGGCAGCGGCGGCTGGAAGCACTTGGGCCGGGCGCGCTTGATAATCCCGATCTCTTGATGCCGCCGGCGTCGGTTGCGGCCTCCTATTGGCAGCTCTATCAACAGCCGAAGAGCGCCTGGACATTTGAGCTTGAAATCCGCCCCTTTGGCGAGAAATGGTGAGCGTGCCGACGAAAGTTGCGCGGCCGGTCAACGCAGGGAGAGACATGTGAAGACAGCCATCACCGAAATGTTCGGCATCGAGCATCCGATTATCCAAGGCGGCATGCACTACGTCGGATTTGCCGAACTCGCGTCTGCGGTCTCCAACGCCGGCGGATTGGGCATCATCACTGGTCTCACGCAAAAGACGCCGGAACTGCTCGCAAAGGAAATCGCCCGCTGCCACCAGATGACGGACAAGCCGTTCGCCGTGAATCTCACTTTCCTGCCGGCTTTTTCGGCGCCGCCCTATCCCGAATATATCCGCGCCATCGTCGAGGGCGGCATCAAGATCGTCGAGACCGCCGGTCGCAGCCCGGAAGCATATATGCCGGTGCTGAAGGCGGCCGGGATCAAGGTGATCCACAAATGCACTTCAGTGCGCCATTCGCTCAAAGCCGAAAAGATCGGCTGCGATGCGGTGAGCGTCGACGGTTTTGAGTGCGGCGGTCATCCCGGCGAAGATGACATGCCGAACATGATCCTGCTGCCACGCGCCGCCGAGGAATTAAAGATTCCGTTCGTGGCATCCGGCGGCATGGCGGATGCGCGCAGCCTGGTGGCAGCGCTCGCCATGGGCGCCTCCGGCATCAACATGGGCACGCGCTTCATCGCGACCAAGGAAGCGCCGGTGCATGAGAACGTCAAGCGAGCGCTGGTGGCGGCGTCCGAGCTCGACACCCGGCTGATCATGCGCGCGATACGCAACACCGAACGGGTGTTGAAAAACGCCGGCGTGGAGCGCCTGCTCGAGATCGAGCGCGAAAAGGGCCGAAGCCTCAAGATCGAGGACATCCACGATCAGGTCGCGGGCGTCTACCCGAAGGTGATGATCGATGGCGACATGGAGGCCGGCGCCTGGAGTTGCGGCATGGTGGCGGGGCTGATCCACGATATCCCGTCGGTGAAGGAATTGATCGACCGGATCATGAGCGAAGCCGACCGCATCATTCGCGGCCGGCTGATGGGCTTTCTCGACGGCTCCTCCGTGAAGCGCCCGATCCGCGCCGCCGCCTCCTAGCGGCGCGGTAGATCCATTGCAGCAAACGCGCGCGTGGCGCGGCCCACCAACGGAGCGAAACATGCAGACCGCCGGCAGCTACCAGTTCCCCCCGATGGACCAGGTGATCTATGGCAAGCCTGCGGCCGAGGCGCTGCGCGAGGAGGCCGAGCGCCTTGACGCCCGCCGCGTCTTCCTGATCGCGAGCCGAACACTTAACACCAAGACCGACGAGATCGAGAAGCTGCGGACGTCGCTCGGCGACCGATATGCCGGCACGTTTGATGGCATCCCGCAGCACACGACGCGGGAAGTCGTGGTCCGAACAGCTCGCGAAGCCAAACAGGCCGGCGCCGATCTCGTCGTCGCGGTCGGCGGCGGCTCGGTGGTGGATGCAGCGAAGATCGTCCTGATGTGCATGGAGCACGAGATCTTCCATGAGGATGGCCTCGACGGATTTGAGACGACGCCGGAGCGGCGCTTTGGCGGATTTCGCAACCCCAAGGTTCGCATGATCGCGATCCCGAGTACGTTGTCGGGCGGCGAATATAATTCCGGCACGCTGGTGACCGACGCCCGCCGCAAGCTGAAGCAGATCTTCAACCATCCGATGATGATGCCGCGCTCGATCATTCTCGATCCCGCCATCACCAGATACACGCCGGAAAAGCTGTGGCTCGGCTCCGGCACGCGGGCCATGGATCACGGCATCGAGGCGGTCTGTTCAATTCGTGGCAATGCATTGGTGGAGCGCGTGTGTCTTGCCGGCTTGCGCTATCTGCATGACGGATTGCTGCGCACCAGGGAGAACCCGAACGACGAAGAAGCGCGCGTCAACTGCCAGTTGGGTTCCTGGCTCTCGGCATTCGGATTGCAGGCGCGCGTTCCGATGGGCGCCAGTCACGCCATCGGCCATGTGCTGGGCGGGACCTGCGACGTGCCGCATTATTTCTGCACGGCAGTGATGATGCCGAGTGTGCTGCGCTATAACCGCCCGGCCACGGCGGAGGCGCAAAGGATGGTCGCCGAAGCGCTGCGCTCGCCGGAGAAGGATGCGAGCGAGGCGTTTGCTGCCTTCGTCGCCAGACTCGGATTGCCGCGCAGGCTTTCGGACGTCGGCGTTCACGAAGACCGCTTCGCCCTGATCGGCAAGAACGCGATGCTGTCGATCTTCACCCGCTCCAATCCGCAGCCGATCCGCGAAGCCGGCGACGTCGTGCAGATCCTGAAATTCGCGGCTTGAGCGACATCAAGGTTAAGCGTGCGGCGCGTAACCTTGATCGGTTAGGTTAAAATCGCAATCGCGTTGCGGTCCTCGCGCGCCTTGTTACCGTCATTTCGTCGCATCACGCTGACCGGCGAAGCCGCCCTTCCCGGCCAGTATTGCAATGAAGCGGCACGGGGCCGCCGGTTTTTTTGTCGCGTGCGGCGGCCCCACCCTTTATTTCTCAATTTCAAATCAGCTCCAGCCGATGCGCTCGAAGAAGCCTGCGATCTCGGCCGCAGCGCGATCGGGGTCTTCCCGATGCGGAAAGTGCCCGACACCGGGAAACATCGCGAGATCGAGATTTGCAAAGGTTTCGCTCAAACGATCGGTCCAGGCATAGGGAAACAGCGGATCGTGCTCGGCCCAGCGGATGCAGGTCGGCACACCGATCGGCGCAAGCCGCAGTACCTCGCCCTTCATCATCTTGATTCGTCCCGCATGGGACGCGCGATAATGCGCGAAGCCGCCGGCGAGATTGCCCGCCTTGAAGAAATTATCGGTGAAGGCTTCCAGCACGTCGTCGAAGGCATCCTTGCGATGGGCCCAGCTTTTGAGGAAATGCCCGATATAGAGGCGGCAGTTTTCGCGCGTGGCCCCGATGAGGTGAGGGGCCATCTCCATCTGGTTGAAGGACTGATACCAGATATGATTGAGCCGATCGGGCTCGGCCATGCGCGCGCCGATGCCGGGATAGACGAAATCGAACAAGAACAATCCGGCCAAGCGCTGCGGCGCGGTTCGCGCCAGGGGCTGTATCACGGCGCCGCCGACGTCGTGGCCGACGATGCCGGCCTGTGTGATGCCGAGCGCATCCATCAGCGCCAGCATGTCGGCGGCATGCTGGTCGGGGCCGAACGGACCGTCGGGCTTGTCGCTGTTGCCGAACCCGCGCAGGTCGGGCGCAAACAGCGTAAAGCGATCGGCGAGCCGCGCCATTACCGGTTCCCAGGTCAGCCAAAATTCGGGCCAGCCGTGCAGCAGCACCAGCGGCTTGCCGGTTCCGGTGCGGGCGACATGGAATGCCGCGCCGTTGGCGCGAACGCTCAAAGTCTCCATGACTGCCTCCTTTTTTGTCTGCGCTTTTTCTCTGGGTCGGGACTTTGCTTTTCCCCCGATCACGACTTTTCGGAATTATCGGTTCCGCGCCTTGTCTGGTCCGCCGTCCTCGCCTAGAACACGGCCGCAACCCG
>VAZG01000587.1 GCA_005885285.1 Alphaproteobacteria bacterium
CGGTAGAGGGGAGATAACAAGGACGAGCATGACTCTGTTCCCCCATTTTTCGCGCAGCTCAACTGCGGTGCTGGCCGCCATTGACGCCGATCTGGCTCGCCGCAAGGCATCCCGAGACGGTCAGAACGCAGCCTGACACAACGCTCATTGACGCATAGCCCGTCGGTTCATGCCGGCGGGTTTTTCTTACTAAGTCGAAAGAGGGAAGGACAAGAAAATCATCGAGGCGTGCGATAGTCATGCATTCATGAGCAGCCGATGGGAGAAATGCGGCCAAATGCCAAGGAGACCGTGAGACTCGCCCTGCAACCACTGTCCAGGGCTGCGAACTTGACGAGCATCCGGCCGAACCGCGCGTGTGCCTTGCAGGAGGGCTGAAAAAGCGCAAATGTTCACGCCGGCTAGAGGAAGCTCGGTTAAGGAACCAACAATGGAGTTTTATTTCAGCGTTGCTGACCTACTGGACAAAATACCCAACAAGATCGGTTTGACTTTCATCCCGATCTTCGTTTTCACCATCTTCGCCGAGGCGATCGTGATCCACGGTCGGCACGGGAACTATTCCTGGAAAAGTACCGGGGTTTCGAGCTTGCTCGCGATTGGGCACATCCTGACCCAAGCGGCCGCGCATGGCCTCATATTCGGTGTGATCGCCGCGGGGGTCTACGCGGTCCGACTGACGACGATCCCGATATCGTGGGACAACTGGCCGAGCCTGATCGCACTGTTCCTGCTGGCCGACCTTGCATTTTATTTTGAGCATCGCTGCTCTCACCGCATTCGGCTGCTGTGGGCGTCCCACAGCGTTCATCACAGCACCGAGCAGATGGTGGTCGCTGCCGCCTTCCGCCTGAGCTGGACTCCAATACTATCGGGCGTATTCCTGTTTTATCTGCCTATCGTCTGGATCGGCTACGATCCGGTTTGGGTGTTCGGTATGGCATCAGCGAGTTTAACTTATCAGTTCTTTGTCCATACTGAGCTGGTAAAGCGGATCGGTTGGCTGGATTGGATCATCAACACGCCATCCGCCCACCGCGTGCACCATGCAAGCAATCTTGAATACATCGACAAGAATTTTGGTGGCGTGCTGATGATCTGGGATCACCTGTTTGGGACGTATCAGCCAGAGCTTGCGCACATCAAAATCCGCTATGGGCTGTCGCATGCGCGATCGTCTCCCACAAACGCCTTCGTGATTGCTTATGAGGAACTTTGGCAGATTTTGAAGGATGTTGTGCGCGCCCGCAGTTGGCGCGAGCGAATCCGCAGCGTCATGGGACCGCCATGACGTCGGCGAAATCGAAATCGGTGTTATCGGCGATTTGTGCTGCCTCAGCGTGCTCGATTGCGTCAGTTTTTGTTGGCCAATTTGGCATCATTCGAACGATGGGATGTTAAGGCAAATTAGGCTCACCGAGCTAGGGTGGTAGCGGACTGTGCCGATAAACGAACGGGTGAGTCTTGGAAGCCTTCGTAGAGGGGTTTGGCCGAGCTTGGGAGCAGGAGCTCGTTTTCTAAACATGCCGAATCCCCATCGCGCGTAACGACGGACAAGTCCCTGTTCAGCTACAAGGTAACTGCTGAACATGACGTCCATTCCTTCGGTGAGCGTTGAACAAAAACGCGCGGTGCGCGCGGAGGAAGCTCTAGAGATCGCCCTGTTGCTCGCGTTCTCTGGTGGCTACTTCGATGCGTACACTTGGGTCGTTCACGGGGTAATGGCTAACACCCAGACAGCGAATCTCGTGCTGCTGTGGGTCCACGGGACGGCCGGAGACTGGGGCAGGGCCGTACATTTCATACCGCCGATGATAGCCTTCGTTCTCGGCGTGGTGGTCGCTGCCCTGGTGCGTCGTATGTTTCAGGATCGAGCCAGCACAATCACCACGATCATCAACATCGTCCTTCTTATCATCGTTCAGCTCATTCACATTCGCGTATCAAATCTCGCGAACGTGTTTGGAATTGCATTTGTGGCCGCGATGCAAGCATCAATGTTTACGATGGTCGAGGGCGCGGCTTACACCTCGATCATGGTGACCGGCAATCTTCGTCTGGCAATCGAAGGAGCCGTTAGCGCTTTTTCTGGTCGGCGAGATATGTTTCGTCGCTCATATATTTTTACCGCCCTCTGCGTCGTGTTCGGATTGGGCGCAGCGGGTGGCGCCTTTCTGGCGAAGAATCTCCCGTACTTGGCCCTCGGGCCCCCGATCATCGCAATGGTCGTGGTCTTGCGTCTGTTACGACGTTAGCATTGGCAAGGGCAGCTACCCGCGCAAGGAAGGTTGGTTCCTTCGATCACGGGCGACGACCAGCCAACATAGGTTGGAAGCGACTCCCGGTTTGAGGCTCTCGTCGAGGCTAAACTCATAAAAAAGCTGCCCCTGATCTCGGTCCTGCCGCCCCATCATCGCCGACTCTCCTGCCGCCTCCTTTTACCTCGCCGGTAAATCGCTTCGACGCCGGCGCCTCTGGCATTTACTGCTGATCTTGATTCTGATGAGGGGGCATCGTCTCCCCCTGTTTTTGCGCAATGTGCTTGGACCTATGATCAGAAGCGCCGCCGGCAAGACGAGCGACCCAAGATCAGCGGCGCGCGTATCAGCCATGCATTCATGAATTTATATCAGCCTCGACCCAAATCGCTTCATTTGTATGATGATCATACTGCAATGAGGCTGACCGCGGTGCGTTTCGTTCCTTGGTCGAGCACTACCGAGCGATTCCGTTGCTTTTTTCGTCGGCGATAGCGTGCAGTTACGCAGCATCCCACTTGCCTCTCTTGGGCTACGGCCAATCAACGAACACAGAGAGACCAACATGAGACAG
>VAZG01000070.1 GCA_005885285.1 Alphaproteobacteria bacterium
CTCCCGATCTTATGCGGAGATCAATGACAGCCTGCTTGCGCGTGGTATTGGCCTACATCAACGGCGCTATGCCGGCTATGCATTTTTCACAAATTTGACGGGACGGCAGTCAGGGCGTATAAAACTGTCCGCCGATAAAGATGAGGCAGATCAACTGCCCGTCGAGACGATGCCCTATTTTGCATGTCCGAATCTGCTTTAGCCGAGGTCATCATGCCTTCGAGCGCCGTTCGCACGTTTACCGACCCGGAAATCTATTTTGCAGGAATTCGAAACTTGCAAATCGACGGGGTTGTTACGAGGCGCGGCGAGTTCCGCGCAGCATCGACCCGCATCGATCTGCACCAACTCTGGATGCACCGCTTCGAAGAGAAACTGCCTCGCATCATGAGGATAACGCCAAGCGGGTCGCGGGTGCTGCTTCTGTTTGCGACCGATCCCGCCCAATCGGCCATGCAGGTTAGTGGCATGGAAATATCGCAAGATCAAACGGCGATCTTCGGGTTAGACAGCGCGTATTATCTGCGATCCTCGGCGGCATGCGAATGGGGTACCGTCTCGCTTACGCCCGAGGATCTTGCGGCTGCGGCCGAGGCTATTACGGGGCGTCCATTGACGCCACCCTGCTTCCCCCGCCGGATTAAGGCTTCGGCACGTGCTGTGTCACGGCTCCTGGAGCTGCACGACGCAGCGGGCCGCCTCGCAAAGATCGCCCCAGATGTTCTCGCTCAGCCCGAGGTAGCGAGAGCGAGCGAACAGGCTCTGATTGAAGCGATGGTTTTATGTCTTGCCCAGGGTAATTCAGACCCTGTCCGCAATGTACATCACCATCGCGCAACTGTGATGCGCCGTCTAGAGGAGGCGCTAAAGACCAACCCCGAGAACCCTCTGTACATGCCCGAGCTCTGCGCGACCGTCGGCGCCTCCTACACGACCCTGCGCGACTGTTGCCAGGACTACCTCGGCATGAGCCCCAAGCGGTATCTGTGGTTGCGGCGGATGCACCTCGCCCGGCGGGCGCTGCGGGGCGCGGACGCGGAGGGGACAAGTGTGACCGATGTCGCGACCAGTTATGGCTTTTGGGAGTTGGGCCGCTTTGCG
Organism: Alphaproteobacteria bacterium; assembly: GCA_005885285.1. Lineage (GTDB taxonomy): Bacteria > Pseudomonadota > Alphaproteobacteria > Rhizobiales > Xanthobacteraceae > Bradyrhizobium. The sequence continues at coordinate 1,102 of VAZG01000070.1, forward strand.
GTTGCCTACCGGTCACTATTCGGAGAGCCGCCTTCGGCAGCGCTCCGCCGCGAGCCCGAAGACCCGAAACGCGGCGAATCCCCGCGCTAGTGTGGGAATTCGTTAAATCTGCATAGCACCTCGCTCCCGCCTGCCGTACCCTATTCATTACCAAGGGTTCCGGTCCGCAATGCGGCTCCATCCGCATAGAGAGACAAATGCCGGGAAGCGGCACGCGCACATTCATCGACCCCGATCACTATGAGGCGAGCCTGCGCCGAGCGCAGATCGAAACCGTCATTACGCCTCACCGCAAGTTCCAGGCCCGGCTCACCTGGGCAGAACTGCACGATTTGAAGGTGCTCCGCTGCGAGGAAGGCTTTTCGCGCGTCGCGTATGTCTCTCTAGGGCCGCAGCTCTCTTTCGTGACGTTTCCGGCACATCTCGAGCCATTGCCGGTGTGGCGCGGCACAGAATTGCGGCCGCACGAGATTATCTTCCATAGCCGCGGCGATCGGCTGCATCAGTCGACATCCAGACCCGGTGTATGGAGTGTAATAGCACTCAACCCGGTGCAACTCGAATATTATGGCCGCGCTCTTTCCGGAAAGCCTTTCTCTCTGCCGCCAGAGGGCAGCATTCTCGGACCGTCGCCGCGCGACGCGGCACGCCTGCGGCGCCTGCACGCCCAGATTTGCCGCCTTGCCGAGACAAAGCCCAGAATCTTGTCGCATTCCGAAGTCGCACGTGCCCTCGAGCAGGATTTGATCCAAGCGCTTGTCGCGAGTCTGACCACCACCGCCGTTCGAGCTCAGGGGGTCGATAAGCGCGATCACGCTAGTATCATGATCAGGTTCGAGGAGGTGCTGGCTCAGCGCCTCAGCGACTCTCTGCGCATGCCCACATTGTGCGAGCTGGTCGGGGTCACTCAGCAAGCCCTGCGGTCGTCTTGCGCGGTATTCCTCGGCATGAGCCCAACACGTTACGTGCTGTTGCGCCGGTTGCGCCAAGTGCGCGTTACGCTACGTGACGCCGCGCCCGACGCAGTGAACATCGCAGAGCTTGCCCAGGGTTTCGGTTTCGAGCAGCTCGCGCGCTTTGCCACTGCATACCAGGCGGTGTTCGGTGAGGCCCCGTCGACGACTCTTCAACGTGCTCCAGGGCCACGATTCGCAACTCCGTAAATCCGTGATTTCTGCATAGCTGGCGGAGCGATCATCGAGTTAGGCTTGAAATCCAGCGAGCTTTGCTCGTGCGATAACATTCTTAGGGAGACAGAACATGACCATAAATCTGGCAGCCGCGGCGCGGATTGTCCCGTTAACCGCGCTGATGTTGGGAGCTTGCGTGTCGCAAAGCGCCTACGATCAGGTGCAGGCGCAAAATCAGCAGCTGCAGGGACAGCTCTCCCAGTCCCAGGCAGAGCAGAAATTCGTCGAGACCGGCGATATGCTGTTCCCGGAGGGCGGCTTCCAGTTAAGCCAACCCGGCCAAACGGAGCTCGCCAACAACATCGCCCCAAAGCTGCGGGGTCTGCAGAATGCCAAAGTGGTGGTCTATGGTTACACCGACAACACGCCTGTGGGGCCGGCATTGCAGCGACAAGGCGTCCCCGACAATCTGGTCCTTTCGACGCGGCGCGCTGCGACAGTAGTAACTTTCCTGGTCTCGCAGGGGATCAACCCCAACGTCATTTCGGCCAAGGGGTTTGGCGAGACCCATCCAGAGGCCTCGAATGACACGTCGCAGGGCCGGGCAGCAAACCGCCGCATCGAAATCACCGTTCAAGGCCCCGGCGCCCCGGCGGGCTGAGGCCGGCCCGACGCGGATACACACGTACCGATGGTCTGGGCCGCGCTCGGCTGCATCATGATGATCTGGATCACTGCCGAGATTTTCCGCGGCCCTACTATCTAACTATCGTTTTAGCTGTCTTTCTAGAGCCAGCCAGTATCAAGTGATGTGCCAATGAGGAGTAAAGCAGGTTTGCCGGAAGAGCGCTCGACCCGATGGCTGCGCTTTGCGTCGGGGACGATCGGTGCTCTCGCTCTGATATTGTTTTTGGCGGCCTGCCACAAAGAGGAAAAAGCCGCCGCAACCGCGATCCGCCCGGTGCGCACAGTGACGGTAGAACATTATGCGGGAGGGGAGAGTATCTCGCTCACCGGCGAGATACAGCCGCGCTACCAGGCCGACATCGGTTTCCGGGTCAATGGCAAAATCCTCGAACGGCCGGTTGATGTCGGGACACAAGTAAACAAAGGGAGTCTCCTCGCCCGGCTTGATCCGCAGCAATATCGTCAAGATTTGGAGGTCGCAAAATCCGAGGTTGCCGCAGCAGACGCCGAGGTAACCCGGAGCCAAGCCCAAGAGTATCGTCAAGGCGAGCTTCTGAAAAACGGACATACCACCCGGGTAGCGTATGATCAAGCTCTCAAGACCTTCAAGACGGCGCAAGCGCAGCTCGATGCGGCGCACGCCAAGCAGATCCAGGCCAGCGAAAATCTCGGCTACACCGATCTGAAGGCGGATAACGACGGGGTAATTGTGGCAGTCGGAGCCGATGCCGGGCAAGTCGTCAGCGCCGGGCAGATGGTCGTCCGCTTGGCACGACCCGAGGAGCGTGAGGCGGTTTTCAATATTGCCGAGGGCACCTTCAAGAGCCCGCCGAAGGATCCGACGGTAGAAGTCGATCTGGTCAGCAATCCCGAAATAAAAACTGCCGGCAAGGTCCGCTACGTCTCGCCGCAAGCCGACCCAGAGACTCGCACGTACACAGTCAGGGTCTCGTTGCCAGATGCGCCACGGCAAATGCGGCTCGGCGCTAACGTGACCGGCAGCGTGACCTTGGACCAAGGTCAGAGCGTCACGATACCGGGAAGCGCCCTTTTCCAAAAGGATGGAAAGCCGGCCGTCTGGCTCGTCGAAAAGGACAACACAGTGCAGCTGAAGCCGATTACCGTACAGCGCTATCAGGGCGACTCGGTAATTATCGGCGACGGGCTGGACCAGGGAGACGTCGTGGTCACGGCCGGGGTGCAGAAGTTACTACCGGGTCAGAAAGTCGCCCTCATGAACGCAAGCGCGGCCCAATGAAAGGGTTCAATCTTTCCGAATGGGCAATCAACCATCGCTCGTTCGTCTGGTTTTGGATGATCCTGTTTGTCGTAGCGGGCGTGCTCTCGTATCGCGAGCTCGGGCGCGAGGAGGATCCCTCTTTTTCGATCAAGACGATGATCGTTCGCACCTATTGGCCGGGCGCGACGATCGATGACACGATGCTGCAGATCACCGACCGCATCGAGAAGAAGCTTCAGGAGACGCCCTCCCTCTATTATCTCAAGAGCGAAACCAAGCCAGGCGCCTCGACGATTTATGTCAACGTTCTCGACAATACGCCGAAGGAGGCAATCCCGGACATCTGGTATCAGGTTCGCAAGAAAGTCGCCGACATCAAGGGGACACTGCCGCAAGGCATTCTGGGACCGGGTTTCAATGACGAGTTCGGCGACGTCTTCGGCATAATTTATGCGTTCACGGCAGACGGGTTCACTCACCGTGAGCTGCGCGACTATGTTGAACGGATTCGCACACAGGTGCTGACCGTTAAGAATGCCGCAAAGGCGCAATTGATCGGCGCTCAGGACCAGAAATTCTATCTCGAATTCGACACCCACCAGCTGGCGGGGCTGGGCGTCAGTCGTGACGACGTGATCTCGAGTTTACAGGAGCAGAACGCGGTCACGCCCTCCGGCGTCATCCAAACCGGTATCGAGAAATACGGGATCCGCGTCTCCGGAGCGTTCAGCTCGGTCGACGATCTGAAGCGCATCAATCTTTATGCGAACAGCAAATTTTTCCGCCTCGCCGATGTCGCATCGATAAGCAAAGGGTATGCCGATCCGCCGCAGCCGATGTTCCGGTTCAACGGCGAACCGGCGATCGGGCTGGCCATCTCGATGGCGCAGGGTGGCAACAACCTGGTCTTCGGCGAGGCCGTGGCGCACAAGATGGAGCAGATCATCGCTCATCTGCCTATCGGCATCGAGTCGCATCTCGTCGCTGACCAGCCGGTCGTTGTCGAGGAAGCGGTCGGCGGCTTCACAAAGGCGCTGTGGGAAGCGATTGCCATCGTGCTTGCGGTGAGCTTCTTGAGCCTCGGTCTGCGAGCCGGAGTGGTCGTAGCCTGCTCTATCCCGCTCGTCCTCGGCATGGTTTTCGTCTATATGGAATTTTCCGGCATCAGCCTGCAGCGCATCTCGCTCGGCGCGCTGATCATTGCCCTCGGCCTCCTTGTCGACGACGCGATGATCACGATAGAGATGATGGTCAGCCAGCTCGAATTGGGGGTCGATCGCGAGCATTCGGCGACGCATGCGTGGGTGACGACCGCGTTTCCGATGTTGACTGGAACGCTCGTCACTGTAGCGGGATTTGTGCCGATAGGTTTCGCGAAGAGCGGCGCCGGCGAATATTGCTATTCGCTGTTTGCGGTGATCGCTGTTGCCCTGCTTGCCTCTTGGATCGTTGCGGTCTTGTTCGCTCCGGTAATCGGCGTGACGATCCTGCCAAAGACGATGAAAGCACATGGCGGCGGCCATGCCGAACCCGGCCGTTTCATGCGCCTGTTCCGCGCCGCTCTCCTCTTCTGCATGCGCGCCCGCTGGCTTGTCATTGCGGTGACCGTCGGTCTCTTCGCCGCCTCGTTGTACGGATACGGGTTCATCCAGCAGCAATTCTTCCCCGCCTCGGACCGGCCGGAGCTGGTCGTCGATCTTAACCTCCCGCAGGATGCCTCGATCTACGCCACCGAACATGAAGCGGAACGCTTCGAGGCACTGCTGAAGGACGACCCGAATATCGATCGCTACAGCCTAGATGTCGGGCAAGGCGCGGTTCGTTTTTACCTGCCGCTGAATGTACAGCTGGCTAACGATTATTTTGCCCAAGCTGTCATCGTGACCAAGGGCCTCGAGGAGCGCGAGACCGTCAGACGACGCCTGGAAAAGGCACTGGACAGCCAATTCGGCAATCTCAATACCAGGATTTACCCGCTGGAATTGGGACCGCCCGTCGGCTGGCCGTTGCAGTACCGCGTCAGCGGCCCGGCACCCGAGGGCACCCGCGACGCGGCTTTTCTTGTCGCCCAAACGATTGGGCAAAACCCGAACAGTCGGCTGGTCAATTTCGACTGGAACGAGCCGATGAAGAGCCTTCGGGTGCAGGTTGACCAAGACCGGGTCCGGCAGCTCGGGGTCAGTTCAAAATCTCTTGCCGAAGCCCTCAATGCGGTCACCACCGGAATGGCGGTCACTCAGGTCCGGGACTCGATCTATCTGACTGACTTGACCGCTCGAGCGACCGAGGAGCAACGCGCCTCGCTGCAGACGTTGAGAAACCTGCAAATCGCTCTGGACAGCGGACAGACGATCCCGCTGAGCCAAGTCGCAAGTATCCAATATCAATTGGAGCCACCGGTGATCTGGCGGCGCAACCTTCTGCCCACAGTTACCGTACAGGCGGATGTCACTCCCGGGATAGAGGCGAAGACGGTCAATAAGCAACTGGCGCCGGCGATCGCCGAAGTGGCCAATAAGTTACCGGCGGACTACACGATCGCCGCCGGCGGCACAATCGAGGAGAGCGCGAAGGGGCTCAGCTCGATCGTTGCCGTCTTCCCGCTGATGATCATGTTAATGCTGATCATTCTGATGGTGCAGCTGCAAAGCTTCCAGAAGATGATTCTGGTGATCAGTGTCGCGCCGCTGGGTCTGATCGGCGTTGTGGGGGCCCTGTTGCCGACCGGCACGCCAATGGGATTCGTCGCGATTCTCGGCATTATTGCGCTGAGCGGGATGATAATCCGCAACTCGGTGATCCTGATCGATCAGATCGACATGGATATTGCCAGAGGATTGCACCCGTGGGATGCCGTGATCGATGCGACGAGCAACCGCTTCCGGCCGATCGTATTGACCGCCGCAGCGGCCTCTCTCGGCATGATTCCGATCGCGCCGGAAGTGTTCTGGGGCCCGATGGCCTACGCGATCATCGGCGGCCTGTTCGTCGCGACCTTGCTGACCTTGTTGTTCTTGCCGGCGCTCTACGTTGCTTGGTTCCGTATTAAAGAGCCGGCAGAGGAGCGACAGGTGGGCGCTAAGGAACCCGCCCATGCCGTCGCCCTTTGACAATGTTCCCCGGCGTTGCCGATGGGAACCGAGGCCAGCCGCCCTCGACCGGCACGTATTTGCGGGGAGATCGAAACTGTACCCGCTGTCCTATCGAGCGGCCGCAAGCCCGCTCGCTATGCTAAGGAGAGAGCAGAGCCATGCGAAGCCAAGTTGGATTA
>VAZG01000071.1:0-881 GCA_005885285.1 Alphaproteobacteria bacterium
GCTAACGGCGCGGGAGCTTCCCGCGTCGTTTTGTTTTGTGCTCGCGGGCCCGCGAGAACGATTGGTTAAGGTTAACGAGCGATGATCACGCCAGGTCGAAAGTGGCCGATTTGGAGCGTTGCGATGCGTAGGTTTTTGCTGTCGGTTTTGATGTGCGCGGCGGCGTCCGGCGCCCAGGCGGCCGACTTGCCCGATTTTCCGGTTTTGCGCGGAGGCTTCACGGACGGGTTCACAACCCCTCCGGTGAACTGGCGGGGCTTCTATATCGGCGGGCAGGCCGGCTACGGCTCGTCCGACGAGAAGTTCGCCGGCTCGAACTCGAACATGCTCGCCGCGTTGCTCGATCACAACGTCATCGAGGAGATGCAGGTTTCGCAATGGAATCTCGGCCTCGGAGGGCAATCGGCACGCACATCGGCCTTCGGTGCCTTCGCCGGATACAACTCGCAGTGGGATGATGTCGTCCTCGGCATCGAGGCGAGCTACATGCACGGCTCGTTCGGGGGAGCGTCTCACGCGACCAAGGAGCTCGTCAGCGGCGCTAAGTTATCCGACGGCTTTTTCCACGACGTTGCGGTCGATTCATCGGCGTCGATTTCGATTTCAGACATGGCGACGTTCCGCGGCCGCGCCGCTTATGCGTGGGGTTGTTTCCTGCCCTACGTGTTCGGCGGATTTGCGCTCGGCAATGCCGATATCTTGCGGTCCGTTACCGTCCACGATGCCGTCAGCAACGTGATAGGCGGGCCGTTTGCACCGTTGGCAACACTAAACGCGACAGATGGCGTGCATAATCACCTGATCTACGGTTACACCGGCGGCCTCGGCGTTGACATCAACCTGATCGGCGGCCTCTTCATGCGCGCCGAATGGGAATACAT
>VAZG01000071.1:950-27825 GCA_005885285.1 Alphaproteobacteria bacterium
ATGGCGGCGACCATGAAAATCCACGGCGACAGCAATTCGGGCAATTGCCTGAAGGTGAAGTTTGTCTGCGACAGGCTTGCGATCCCCTACGACTGGGTCGAAGTCGACACGCGCAACCGCCAAACCCGCACGACGGAATTCCTCAAGCTCAATAACGCGGGGCAAGTGCCGACGGTCGAATTCGACGACGGCCGGACGCTTGCGGAATCCAACGCCATCATCAAATATCTCGCCCGCGGCAGCGATCTGATCCCCGGCGATGCTTTTGCGGCGGCGAAGATGGATGAATGGCTGTTCTGGGAGCAATACAGCCACGAGCCTTATATCGCGGTGTGCCGTTTCCAGATGGTCTATCTCGGCAAAGCCTCGTCCGATCTCGACCCCGACAAGGTCAAGCGCGGCTACGCGGCGCTGGCGCGGATGGAGCATCAGCTTGCCGCGACGCGATTTTTGGTCGGCGACACCGTTTCGCTCGCCGACGTTTCGCTTCTGGCCTATACTAGGCTGGCGCATGAGGGCGGCTTTCACCTCGAAGGCTACGCCTCGCTGCGGCGCTGGATCGGCGAGACCGAAAAGTCCCTCGGCCTGCAGCCCGTGCGTTGAAGCATCATGGCCGCACGATTGCAGATCATGGGCTTGCAGATCACGATCCGACCGGCTGGGCGAGATGACGTCGGTGCGATCGTCCGCATGCTCGCTGACGATCCGCTTGGCACCGCGCGTGAACGGCTCGAAGACCCGTTGCCGCAATCCTATTTCAAGGCATTCGACACGCTCGATCGCGATCCGAACATCCAGCTCGTGGTCGCACAAGACGGCGAGGGCGCGGTGGTCGGCTGCCTGCAACTTTGTATTTTGCCTGGGCTGAGCTCACAAGGCGCCTCGCGCGGCCTGATCGAGGACGTCCGCGTTGCCGCGCATTGCCGCAGCCGCGGCATTGGCGAAGCGATGGTGCAATGGGCGGTCGCGGAAGCGCGCGCGAAAGGCTGCAAGCTGGTCGAGCTGTTGACGCATCATACCCGTGTCGACGCCCAGCGCTTCTACGAGCGGCTCGGATTTCAGCGCAGCCATGTCGGAATGACGATCCGGTTTTAGTCTAGCGGCAGGAGAATGAAATGTCGGCCATCAATCCTCTCACCGCGGTGGCCGTCGTGCTCGCCACCGCCGCGACCGATGCCGTGTATGTGATGTTTACCTCTGCGGTGGTGGCAAAAAAGCGGTTTCCCGCGGCGACCTGGAGCAGCATCTGGTATCTGCTCTCGTCCTTTGCGGTGATCAGCTACACCGAGAACTGGGTCTATGTCGGCTTCGCCGCCGTGGGCTCGTGGATCGGCGCCTATGCGTCGATGACGTTTCTGCACCGGCCGCCGGGTGGGCCGCCGGTCGGCGCCGCGCCCGAATAGCGACTATCGCGCATCAGAGTTGAATCGCACTTGAGAGCTTGTGAAGTTGCTTGACGAAAGGGGACTGATCCCATATCTGCAGCGGCGGGACACCTCCCCCCAACGGGAGGCTTACTATCTGGAAGGGTAGATCATGACTGCAGCGAAGCCCGCTTCGCGGCCCCTCGTGCCGCATTTCTCCTCCGGCCCCTGTGCCAAGCGCCCCGGCTGGAGCGCCCAAAATCTCAAAGACGCAGCGCTCGGCCGGTCGCATCGCGCGAAGGTCGGCAAGGCCAAGCTCAAGCAGGCCATCGAGCTGACGCGCGAGGTGCTTGAAGTGCCCGCCGATTACCGGATCGGCATCGTGCCGGCCTCCGATACCGGTGCGGTCGAAATGGCGCTGTGGTCGCTGCTCGGCGCGCGGCCGGTCACCACCATCGCCTGGGAATCCTTCGGCGAGGGCTGGGTCAGCGACATCATCAAGGAATTGAAGCTCAAGGACGTCACCAAGCTGCATGCGCCCTATGGCGACATCCCCGATCTCTCGAAGGCCGATCCGGCCTCCGACATCGTCTTCACCTGGAACGGCACCACTTCGGGCGTGCGCGTCCCGAATGCCGACTGGATCAGCGGCAAGCGCGAAGGGCTGACCATTTGCGACGCCACTTCCGCGGCGTTCGCGCAAGAACTCGACTGGCCCAAACTCGATGTGGTGACCTTCTCCTGGCAGAAGGCACTGGGCGGCGAGGCTGGGCACGGCATGCTGGTGCTTTCACCGCGCGCGGTCGAGCGGCTCGAGAGCTACAAGCCGGCCTGGCCGCTGCCGAAGATCTTCCGCATGACCAAGGGCGGCAAGCTCAATGAAGGCATCTTCCAGGGCGAGACCATCAACACGCCATCGATGCTGTGCGTCGAGGACTATCTGGATACGTTGAACTGGGGCAAGTCGATCGGCGGTCTGAAAGCGCTGATGGCGCGCGCCGACGCCAACACCAAGGTGCTCGCCGACTGGAAGGCGAGGACGCCGTGGATCGATTTCCTCGCCAGGGATCCGGCGATCCGCTCGAACACTTCCGTGTGCCTCAAGGTGGTCGATCCCGCGATCACCTCGCTCACGCCTGATGCGCAATCCGATTTCGCCAAGAAGCTCGTTGCGTTGGTGGAGAAGGAAGGCGCCGGCTTCGACTTCGCGCACTACCGCGACGCGCCGGCAGGCTTGCGGATCTGGTGCGGCGCCACGGTGGAGGCCAGGGATGTCGCGCTACTGACGCAGTGGATCGACTGGGCCTTTGCGGAGACCAAGGCCACGCTCGCGAAGGCGGCGTGACTTCGCTTGCTTTACCTCGCCCCGTTCTTACGGGGAGAGGTCGGATTGCACAGCAATCCGGGTGAGCGGCTCTCTCGCCATTCACCCCCGTTGATAGAGCCCCTCACCCCGACCCTCTCCCCGTAAGAACGGGGCGAGGGAGAAGAGATTGGTCCAAGACATTCACCCCACTCCCGCCGTGCAGGCTGACCCTCGACGAGGAGTTTCAAGGAAACACCAAATGACAAAACCCAAGGTTCTCATTTCTGACGCCCTGTCGCCCGCCGCGGTGCAGATCTTCAAAGACCGCGGCGTCGAGGTCGATTTCCAGCCGAATCTCGGCAAGGACAAAGAAAAACTTGCCGAGATCATCGGCAATTACGACGGGCTGGCGATCCGCTCCGCCACCAAGGCGACCGCCAAGATCATCGAAAAGGCAACCAGGCTGAAGGTGATCGGCCGCGCCGGGATCGGCGTCGACAATGTCGAGATTCCTGCTGCCACCGCCAAGGGCATCATCGTGATGAACACGCCGTTTGGCAATTCGATCACGACCGCCGAACACGCGATCACGCTGATGTTGGCCCTGGCGCGCGAAATTCCGCAGGCCGACGCCTCGACCCAGGCCGGCAAGTGGGAGAAGAACCGCTTCATGGGGGTCGAGATCACCGGGAAGGTGCTGGGCGTGATCGGCTGCGGCAATATCGGCTCGATCGTCGCGAATCGCGCGCAGGGCCTGCACATGCGGGTGATCGCGTTCGATCCGTTCCTGTCGCTGGAACGCGCCAAGGACATCGGCGTCGAGAAGGTCGATCTCGATGATCTCTTGAAGCGCGCTGATTTCATCACGCTGCACACCCCGCTGACCGAGAAGACCAGGAATATCATCGACGCGGCGGCACTTTCGAAAACGAAGAAGGGCGTGCGCATCATCAATTGCGCGCGGGGCGGGCTGGTCGACGAGCAGGCGTTGATCGATGCGCTCAACGCCAAGCATGTCGCAGGCGCGGCGTTCGACGTATTCATCGAGGAGCCGGCCACCTCGAGCGTGCTGTTCGGCCATCCCAACGTGATCTGCACCCCGCATCTGGGCGCGGCCACCACCGAAGCGCAGGAGAATGTGGCGCTGCAGGTGGCCGAGCAGATGTCCGACTATCTGCTCTCCGGCGCGATCTCGAACGCGGTCAACTTCCCCTCGATCACGGCGGAAGAGGCGCCGAAGCTCAAGCCGTTCATCGCGCTTGGCGAAAAACTTGGCTCGTTCGCAGGGCAACTCACCGAAACCGGAATCCTCAAGGTCCAGATCACCTATGAGGGTCACGTCGCCGAAATGAAGATCAAGGCGCTCACCTCGGCGGTGCTCTCGGGACTGCTGCGGCCGATGCTCGGCGACGTCAACGTCGTCTCGGCGCCGGTGGTCGCGAAAGAGCGCGGCATGGTGGTCGACGAGGTGACGCGCACCGCGCAGAGCGACTACGAAAGCCTGATCACGGTGACGGTCACGACTGAGCGGCAAGAGCGCTCGGTCTCCGGTACCGTCTATCACGACGGCAAGCCGCGGCTCGTCGACATCAAAGGCATCCGGGTCGATGCCGAGTTCGGAAAATCGATGATCTATGTCACCAACGAGGACAAGCCCGGCTTTATCGGCAAGTTCGCAAGCCTCCTCGGCGATGCCAAGATCAACATCGCGACCTTCCATCTCGGCCGCACCAAGCAGGGCGGCGACGCCATCGCGCTGGTCGAGGTCGACGGCGCGGTGCCACCCGAGGTCCTCGCCAAGGTGCAGGCGCTGCCGCAGGTGAAGCAGGCCAAGGCGCTGGTATTCTAGGGCGCCGGCGTTCAAGGCGCCGTTTTGCTCTTCGCCTTATCCTTGGTGCGAAAGGCGACAGGTCTCATGTTCCGCAGTGCGAGACTGCAGTGACGCCTATTTTTGTTGCCTCCTTGAATGATGTGTACGAATACAGATTTACGAGGCACAATCGGCGATCTCTAAAGGGAGGAAAGAATGCGTGAAGCCGTTATTGTTTCTTATGCGCGTACGGGCCTTGCGAAATCCGGGCGCGGCGGGTTCAACATCACCCCGCCGATGTCGATGGCGGCCCACGCGATCAAGCACGCGGTCGCCCGTGCCGGCGTCGAGAAGGATTATGTCGAGGATTGCTATCTCGGCAACTGCGCGCACGGCGCGCCCAACATCGGCCGCCAGGCCGCGTTGCTCGCGGGCTTGCCGAAGTCGACGGCCGGCGTGTCGGTCAATCGTTTCTGCTCGTCGGGACTGCAAACCATCGCGATGGCGGCCAACTCGATCCGCTCGGATGGCGCCGAATGCATTGTCGCCGGCGGCGTCGAAAGCATCTCGGTCCCCGGCGGCGGCACGCCGAAGGAATCGATCGATCCGGACCTGCTCAAGGCTGCGCCCGATATCTTCATGGCGATGATCGACACCGCCGACATCGTCGCCGAGCGCTACAAGGTCAGCCGCGAATACCAGGACGAATACTCGCTCGAATCGCAGCGCCGCATGGCGGCAGCTCAACAGGCCAGCAAATTCAAGGACGAAATCGTCCCGATGAAGACGAAGATGAAGGTGGTCGACAAGGCGACCAAGGCCGAGAGCATCGTCGATTACGTCGTCGACCGTGACGAGTGCAACCGGCCGGACACCACGATGGAGGGCCTTGCCAAGCTCGAGCCGGTGAAAGGTCCCGGCAAGTACATCACCGCCGGCAACGCCAGCCAGTTGTCGGACGGTGCGGCAGCGGTCGTGCTGATGGAAGCCAAAGATGCGGAAAAGCGCGGCCTTCAGCCGCTCGGCCGCTTCGTCGCCTGGGCCTCCGCAGGCTGCGAGCCGGACGAGATGGGCATCGGTCCGATCTATGCCGTGCCGAAGCTTTTAAAGCGCACGGGGATGAAGATGGACGATATCGACATTTGGGAGCTCAACGAGGCTTTTGCCAGCCAGTGCCTCTACTCGCGCGACCAGCTCGGCATCGATCCCGACAAGTACAACGTCAATGGCGGCTCGATCGCGATCGGCCACCCCTTCGGCATGACCGGCGCGCGGCTGACCGGCCACATCCTGCAAGAGGGCCGCCGGCGCAAAGCCAAGTGGGGCGTGGTGACGATGTGCATCGGCGGCGGGCAGGGCGGCGCCGGCCTGTTCGAAATCTATAGCTGAGCTTCGGCTTGGCGTAAGCCGCCAAAGGCAGCGCGGCATATCATTGCCGCGTTGCTTCAATCTCAAACCTTCTCCATAGGTCGTCGCCCGGCTTGACCGGGCGATCCAGTATTCCAGAGAAATCAGTTTTTAGCCGAGAGGGCGCGGCGTACTGGATGCCCCGCTTTCGCGGGGCATGACCGTGATGTGGCAGTCCCGATCGCGTACCTAGCTGTTCGGGCCGCGGTCCATGCCGACCGGCTGCCAGCGGCGCAGCTTGGTATTTTGCAGCACCGCCGGGTTGACGCAGCTCACCGGCCACATGCCGGACAGCACTAGCGACAATTCGTAACCGACGCGGCGCTTGCGTGCCTCGTCGAAACGCGCCGAAGCCGAGGCGACATGGGCGGTCAGCGTGACGTTGTCCATGCGCAGCATCGGATTGTTGTGCGATGGCGGCTCCTTCTCCAGCACGTCGAGCGCGGCATGCGCGATCCAGCCCTCCTGCAGCGCCTTGATCAGCCCATCCTCGTCCACGGTCGGGCCGCGTCCGGTGTTGATGAAGATCGCGCTCTTCTTCATCTGCCTGAAATGCTTTTCGGTGAGCATGTGATGCACCTCCGGCCGCGCCGGGGCATGCATCGATATGAAATCCGATTGCGACAGCACCTCGGACAACGTCGCCGGCAGCACGCCATGATCCGAGATCAGCGTCTCCTGGATGAACGGATCATAGGCCATCATCCTTAAGCCAAACGGCGCGGCGCGTTTGGCGACCGCGCGTGCCACCCGCCCGAACGAGACGAAGCCGAGCGTCTGGCCCATCAGCCGCGGGATTTTCAAGAGCGCCGGACGGCCCTCGCTCCAGCGGCCTTCGCGGACCATCTTGTCCTGCTCGACCAGGCGGCGAAAGCCTGCAAGCAACAGCATCATGGCGTGGTCGGCGACTTCTTCGATGAAGGTGTCGGGGACGTTGGTGACGGGAATGCCGCGCGCGGTGGCGGCCTTGACGTCGACGCTGTCGACGCCGACGGTGCCGAGCGTGATGACCTTGCAGTTTTCGAGCGCATCGATCACCGCTTTGGTGATCGGCATGCCCTTGGCGTAGATGGCGTCCGCATTCCGGGCGGCGGCGATGAATTCCGCCTCATTGGCCGGCGCCTCGACGAGTTCGGCCTCGATCGGATCGAGCGCCTCCTTCTCATAGGCGTAGCCGCCGCCGGCGACCGTGAAGCTTGCGCCTTTCGGCGTCACCACCCTGAATTTCGACATTTGTTGCTCCCGATTTGACCTTTCGGTGTTGAATGTCACCGATCGTGCTTTAGGCGCGCGGAATGCGGAGTTCTACGGAGAGAGCATCGTAACCAAGCGCTAAAGATTTTCACTATATCGTGAGACGAATCGCTCTGCCAATCGCCGCCTCCCCCGGAGAAGCCCCCCGTGAAACTGAACAATCTGAAGATCACCCCCAAACTTGGCATTTTGGTAGGGGTGACGCTGTTCGGCCTCTGCATTTCAGGCGTTCTGGCCGGCTATCTGATGCAGCACGAGATGCTGGACGCGCGCATCGACCAGACCAAGGCGATTGTCGAAATGGCTCGCAACATGGCCGCTTCGTTGAAGAAGCAGGTCGACGCCGGTGAGCTCACCAAGCAAGCCGCGATCGCCGAATTCGGCCGCCGCGCCAACGCGATGACCTACGACAAGGGCGCGGGCTATCTGTTCGGTACCAATTATGACGGCATCACCGTGATGTCGCCCGATCCCAAGCAGGTCGGTACCAATCGCATGGACGTGGTCACCAACGGCAGGAAGCTGTCCCGCGAATTGATGGAAGGCGTCAAGGCCAACGGCGAAATCCTGCTGACGTATGAATATGTCAAGCCTGGCGAGGAAAAGCCGACCCGCAAGATCGGCTATGCGGTCGCCGTGCCCGGCTTTGACATGTATGTCGGCACCGGCGCCTATCTCGACGACCTCGACGCCAAGTTGAGGCCGATCGCCTGGCTGCTCGGCCTCTCCATTCTCGGCATCGCGATCGTGGCCGGCAGCATCGCCTGGCTGATCGGCCGCAGCATCTCCAGGCCGCTCAACCAGCTCGGCGCCCGCATGCAGGCCTTGGCGGATGGCTCGCTGGAAGCAGAGATCCCGGGCGTCGGCCGCGGCGACGAGATCGGCGCGATGGCGGCAACGGTTCAGATCTTCAAGGACAACGCGGTGCGCATCCGCGGCTTGGAGAAGGCGGAGGCGGAGACGCAAGCGCGCGCCGCGGCCGAACGCCGCGCCGCCATGGAAGGCATCGCCAGCGACTTCGAGCGCAGCGTCAACGGCATCGTTCGCTCGGTGTCGGCGGCGGCGGCCGGAATGCAGGCCACCGCGCAATCGATGACGTCGACCGCAAGCGACGCCAGCGCGCGTGCCGCAACCGTCGGCGCCGCCTCGGACAGCGCCTCGAGCAACGTCGGAACCGTCGCGGCCGCCGCGGAAGAACTATCGAGCTCGGTCACCGAGATTTCGCGGCAGGTGACGCGATCGAGCGAGATCGCCAACAAGGCGGTCAGCGACGCCGAGCGCACCAACGCCACCGTGCAGGTTTTGTCGACCGGCGCCGAAAAGATCGGCGAGGTGGTCAAGCTGATCCACTCGATCGCCGCGCAGACCAATCTGCTCGCGCTGAACGCGACCATCGAGGCGGCGCGTGCCGGCGAATCCGGACGCGGGTTCGCGGTCGTCGCCTCCGAGGTGAAAGCCCTCGCCAATCAGACCGCCAAGGCAACCGAGGAGATCTCCGCCCAAGTCGCGGCGATGCAATCGTCAACAAGCGACGCGGTCGCGGCGATCAACGGAATTACCCAAACGATCGGGCAGATGAGCGAGATCACCATCGGCATCTCCGCGGCGATCGAGGAGCAGGGCGCCGCAACAAGAGAGATCGCGCGCAACATCCAGTCGGTGGCGACGGGGTCGAGCGAGATCAGCGCCCATATCGGCGGCGTCACTACGGCTGCGGCGGCGACCGGCACCGCTGCCTCCGATGTGCTCGCCAATGCGCGCGAGCTCGACAATCAGTCAGGCATGCTGCGCAACGCGGTCGACGGATTTTTGGCCAAGGTCCGCGCGGCCTAAAGCATGATCCGGAAAAGTGGATACCGGTTTTCCCTCGCGACAAACGCGGAACGCGTTTGCGCGGAGATCATGCTCAGACAAAAGCACAGAGCGGGATGACAATTCGAAGAAGAGTCATTACGCTTTAGGCCGATCAGCGGCCGGACGCTCGGGCAAAAGCGAATGGAGGACGCCGCGGCAGGCGGATTTTACAACCGCGCGCACCTCGCCGGCGGACCGGCCTTTACTCAGCATCGCGAACATGGCGTAGCTCGTCAGCGCAAAGATCAAGTCGACGGCGTCCTGCCGCGACCGGCGTGACGCGGTTTTCCCGGCTATTCGCCCGACCAGAGCCCCAACCGCCTTTCGCCGCCGCTCGTTGCGCTCGACCAGGGTAGCGGCGAATTCGGGATCGGTCGCCATCGCGTCATGCAGCCGGCCGACCGCAGCGTCCCTGCTCCAGAAGGCGCAGAAGATCTCGATCAGCCGGTCCAGCGCCGCGCGCGGGTCAGCCATCGCCATGGCGTCCGCAATTCCGGCAAGGCCGCCCTGTCGCGCGATCTCGTCGAACACCGCCTCCAGCAAAGCACGGCGCGATCCGAACTGATTGTAAACGGTCAGCCGCGTGACGCCGGCTGCCTTCGCCACATTTTCCAGCGAGAAGCTCGCGATCCCCGCGTGCTTGCGCAGGGACTTGGCCGCGGCATCGATCACGCGATCGCGCTTTTCCGCCGCGGCGACGTCGCGAACGGAACTCACATAGCTTCGTCGTCGCATCCGTTTGCCATCCTTTTGGCAAATTGAATATACAGCATGTATAGTTAATTTCAACCTGTTTCCTGGAGCGACGCCATGCAGACGGCACTCATCATCACCTTGTCACTTCACATTCTTGCCGCCGTGTTTTGGGCAGGCACCAGTTTTACGCTGGCGCGTACCGGCGGCCTCGGCGGCGAGCAGCTATATCGTCCGCAGATGGGGGCGGCCGTGATCGTCGTGCTGACCGGTGGCTATCTCTGGCATCTCGCCCATGACGGCGCGTTTGGCCCGAGCGAACAGGTTCTGGCGGCAGGGGCGCTCTGCGCGCTGATCGCCGCAGGCGTTCAGGGCGCGATGGGCGGACGCGCGATCCGGGCGTTGCGCGCCGGGAAGCTCGACGAGACCAGCGCGCGCTCGCGCATTGCCACCGCCCAGCGCATCGCAGCGGCGCTCCTCGCGGTGACAGCCATATGCATGGGCGCGGCACGCTATATCTGAGCGCGGCAGTTGCAGCCGCCGGCTCGAAACTACAGCATGATCCGGAAAAGTGGACACCGGTTTTCCCTCGCGACAAACGCGGAACGCGTTTGCGCGGAGATCATGCTCAATCAAAAACCTAAAAGCGCGATGACGGGCTCACTTAATCTCATCGCGCTCTAACTGTCGCCGGCTGGCGTGACGCGACGAACACGCCGGCAAGCACCAGCGCAAAGCCGATGATGTGGAACGCCTGCGGGTGCTCGCCGAGAAAGACGATCGCCATGATCGAGCCGAACACTGGCACCACATGAAAGAACGGCGCCGCGCGGTTGGCGCCGATCAACTGCACGCCGCGATTGAAGCACAGATAGGCAAGTGTCGAGGGAAACACGGCGACGTAAAACACCGACAGCAGGTTCGCGGCGTCAAGCGCCATCAGCGGGCGCGTGAACAGTTCAAACATCAGGAGCGGGATCAGGCACGCCGCGCCGCAGCCGAAGGTGAAGGCGACGAACGAAAGGCCGTGAATCGCCGGACGTTTTAGCGTCAGCACCGAGTAGAAACCGAAGATCACCAGCGCGACCATGAAGATGAGGTCGCCCTTGTTGAAGGCAATGCTCGATAACGCGGTCAGGTCCCCGTGCAGCAGGATCACCAGCACGCCGGTGAGCGACAGCATAACGCCGACAGCTTGCGTCAGCGTCAATCGCACGCCGAGCAGGACCAGCGACCACACCGCGACGATCAGCGGGCCGGCGGACTGCAAGAGCAATGTGTTCAGCGCCTGGGTATGTTCGAGCGCCCAATATTGCAACGTATTGAACGCACCGATGCCGGTAACGGAGAGGACGAACATCGTGCCCAGCCTGGCGCGGATCGCAGGCCAGTCGCGTTCCAGATGCTTCCACGCAAAGGGAAGAATGATGATGAACGCCAGCGACCAGCGCAGGAACGACAATGTGACCGGCGCAATATGCCCGGCGGCGAGGCGGCCAACGATGGCATTGCCGGCCCAGCACAGCGCGGTGATCGAGAGCAGCAGATAGGGCTGGTCGACAAGCCAGTTCCGGGAAGGCGTGGCGCGCGGAGCTTGATCGGAGGCGGACATTGGGATCGGGCGCTCGTTGCGGGCCGGTTTCGATGCGCCGGGGCCCGGCCCCGCGTGTCACCGGGCCGGTGGATGATCGTTGCCCGGCCCTTCCCACAGACACGCATTTTCGTTGCGCAGCAATGGCAACAGATGCATCGCGACCATGCATCCAGCGCTAGCTGCTGACGCTCCGCTCGAGCGGAGCAGTAAAGACTTAAAGCTGGCTAAAGCAAAGGGCGGCTAGCCGGCGTCGCCGCGGCGGTTGGCCTGGCGTCTGACCATCTGTTCGGCGAGATGAACCAGCATCCGCTTGCTGCGATGGTCCTGCAGCTCGCGAAACGCCCGCAGCAGCCGCAGATCGAGCAGCGATTGCAGCGAACCGCTGCTTTGCTCGCCCGAGTGGTCCTGCATGGTGTCCGCGGAACTTCGCACGAAATTCGGCGGAAAGCCGAGCGCGTCGGCGATTTGCATCAGGCGGCCGGTCGCGGCCCTTGCACTATCACCGTCGGCGGATGCCTGCTTGATCGCGGCGCCGAGCACTTCGGCAAGGTCGCTTTGCGAAAGCCCGATCGCAAGCCATCTTGCTTTCACAAGCTGATCGATGTGCCCGTCGGTCGCGTTGCCTGTCATCAGTCGGTCCCATTGGCGCGGTTGGGATAAATCGGGACGATCTTTGGGCGCGACACTTTCTTGAAGCCGGCAAACAGGTTCACCAGCGGCTCGGCTTCCTTGTATGCCTTCTGCAGATCCTTCGGGTGCACGAACTCGTCGCTGAACCACGGATATTTGCGCCCGTCGAAGGATTGCACAGTCCAGTCGATCAGTTGCCTGACGCGGGCGATTTTCTTCGCGTCGGGATGATAGGTAAGCCAGATATCGAGTTGGAATTGAACGCCGATATCGAGCGGTATCAAGGGGTCGCCGAGCGCGGGCACATAGGTCGGCAACCAGCCGATGCCGGCGCCCTTCGCGATCGACCAGAGATGTGCGGTCGAGACGTTGTTGCGCATCGCGACGAAGCCGACCTGCTCGCGACCCGCCGCATATTTCTCGTACATCTCCTTGGCCTTGGTCTGCTCCGCATCCTGAAGCACGACGCGGTGATTTTGACGGATGTCGTCGGCGTTCTTCGGCATGCCGTAGACTTCGACATAGGACGGGCTCACGAACGGCATGATGTGGAGTCGCCCGATCTTGATGCGCTTCAGGTCGGGCTGATCGGGATGTTCAAGCTGCACGGCGAGGTCGGCCTCCAGACGCATCACGTCGGCCTCGCGCATCTCGCACTTCAGATCCACCAGCAGCCCGGGATAGGCCCTTTGAAATTCGACCAACCGCGGCGCGAGCCAGAACGTGCCAAGCCCCTCGGTGACGGCGATCCGCACCTCGCCACTGAGCGAAGGCGTCGCCTGGTTCAAGGTGCAGTCGAGGCCGAACGAAGCCTCTTCCATGCGCTTGGCCGCTTCCAAAACCAGCAAGCCTTCCCGCGTCAGCCGGATGCCGTCGACATGACGGGTCATCAGCGTCGTCTTGTAGGCGCGCTCCAGGAGCGAGATGCGCTTGCTCAGGAAGTTCGCGGTCATGTTCAATTGTTCGGCGGCGGCGCGAAAGCTGCCGATCCGCGCCACTTCCAGGAATATGCGAACCAGGTCCCAGTTCGCCATTCGCCCCGGAGTGTGCGCACGTAGGTGCGCACCCCTGCGCTCAGGTGAGTGCATACAAACCACCTCATCAGTTCTTCACTATTCATTGCAGAAATACGGCCGTTTCACAACCAAGAGACGACAAAATGACCGCGCTCGACCTCAGCCTAATACGCAAAACCGCCAGTGGGCGAACCTCTCCAGATCGGCCCGCGACGTTCTCGCTCGACCGGATGACCACGCTGCAGCTCGCTAAACGCACGGTGATCTTCAACGTCGATGCCGCAAGTATCGCATCGCTTGTCGATGCGGCGCGCGAGGATATTCCCGGCCTCACGGCGAACCAGATGTTCCAGACGGTCGCCAATCATAACCCCGATACGTTCTGGGCGATCGCCAAGCGCGACCGGTTCAATATCGCCTGCCTCAAGGGAGACGGCTTCCTTGCCGTGCTGCCGCTGACGCATGAAGGCACCCGGCGGTTGATCGATGGCAGGCTCAATACCAAGATGCCAGAGCTTTGCTATATCGCTCGTCAATCGGAACGGCCCGCCGGCATCTATGTCTGGGCCATTCACGCCAAGGGCACCATCGCAGCCGCAATCCCGCTGGTGCTGCAGAAATTCTCCACGCCGCTCTATCGGGGCGTCAACATCTATTCGCGTCCGGTGACCAAGGGCGGTCTGCGGGTGCTGGAGCCCCTCGGGTTTTCGCCGGGCGCGCATTATGACGGACTGTTCGCGCCGAACCTGCAGATGTTCGATCGCTCCGGCGATGTGCCTATTCAGGCGGCGGCCCGCGATCCCGTCACCGTCGAGGTGGTGCGGTCGATGGATGAGATGGCGCGCGTGATCGCGATCCGCGGCGCGATCTACATGGCCGAGCAACGATGTCCGTTCGAGGAGGAATTCGACGGCAACGATTTTTCCGCCACCCATCTGATCTGCCACAAGGACGGCGAGCCGGTTGGATGCATGCGGATCCGCTATTTTGCCGGCTTCGCAAAGCTCGAGCGGCTGGCAGTGCGGCACGAAGGCCGCGGTGGCGGCCTCGCCGGGCGCATCCTCGATGCGGCCGTCGATCTCTGCCGCAAGAAAGGCTACAGCGTGCTCTACGCGCATTCGCAAAAGCGCTACCTCAAGGTCTGGGAGTCGCGCGGCTTCAAGCAGATGGGCGGCCGCGAGTTGGTGTTTTCCGATTTCGACTATGTTGAGGTCAAGCTGGAGACCGAGAAACACCCGCAAAGCATCACACTCGACGACGATCCCTATGTGCTGATCAGGCCCGAGGGCCGCTGGGACACGCCGGGCATTCTCGAGAGGTCGGCGGGCCGCGGCATCTGCAACTCGGCGGACGCCAGATGAGTTCCGTCATCGATATCAGAACCTATCTCGGCGCATCGAACAGCCGCCTCTTGGTGATGGTCGACTTGCAGGAGAACAACCGCGAGGAACTGGCAAGGGGCCGCGCGTTCGACCTTGTCAGGTCATTGGAAAACTGCAGGTCCGCGATCGCGCACGCGCGGAATATGGGATTGCCAATCGCGTTCACCCGTCACGCCGAGCGTTGCGGGCCGTTCGAAAGGTCGGCGGCCTGGATTCCGGGTTTTGAGCCGAAGCGTTCCGACATGGTGTTCGAGCGGCAACAGCCATCCTGCTATGCCAACCGGCTGTTCGACGACGTCGTTTCACGCGCTGGCGGCTTTGCGATCGGCGGCCTGATCGCCGAAGAAACATGCCTCGCCACGGCTATCGACGCCTCGCATCGCGGCCATCAGGTCACCTTCTTGAACGATGCGTCAGTCGGCCGCCGGCAACAAGCGGATGCGCATTCCATACAGGTGCTCGCCGCAACAGCCGTGGAAATGTACGCCGACATCGCGACCACGCGTCACTGGCTGGTGGCGACGTCGCCGCGAAGCCTCAAAGGGCAGCGGCATGGACGAGTTTAGCGCCCATCGTCTGCGCAACGTCATCCCGGTGCTCATCGCGCAGCGCAACACCGTTGTTTCCGGTGGCGTGCCGCTTGCGGGTCATTTGATCGACCTCGCGATCATGCAGGTCCGCCTCACGCTGCACGACATCTCCGAGGAGGAATTGTCGGAGTTCTCCAACTTGCTGAGCATGGATCTCGAACGGTCGAGTTGATCAGAGGTACGGATGCCGGGCCGAAGGTGGATTATTCTCGCAATCCTGTTCGCGGCTCGCGCGGCCACCGGATTCCAATTCCAGTCAGTCGGATCGTCCGCGCCGATGCTGATGCGGGATCTGGCCATCGACTATTCAGAGATCGGCCTGCTGCTCGGCGCCTATCTGTTGCCGGGCGTCGTCGTTGCCCTGCCGGCGGGATTGCTCGGCCAGCGCTTCCAGGAGAAAACGCTCGGGCTTGCCGGGTTGGCGCTGATGGCGATCTCCGCCGTTGCGTTGAGCTGCTCGGAGAATTTCGCGGCAGCGCTGGTCGCGCGTACGATCGGCGGCGTCGGCGCGACGATCGTCGTGCTGGTCGCCACCAAGATGACGACGGACTGGTTCGACAGTCGCGAAATCGTGCTGGCGATGTCGATCCTGCAAGTGAGCTGGCCGTTCGGGGCGATGCTGGCGCTGCCGATCCAGGCCTTTGTCGCGCAATCGTGGGGCTGGCCTGCGGTGATGATGTCGGCGGCATTTTGCGCCGGCGCGGCGCTTATTGCCTTCGCCTTTGTCTCGCCGTCGGCGCAAGCGAGCCACGCGGCAACCACCGATCGGGCCAAGCTGCCCACCGCCGCGCTGCTCCCGGTCACGATCGCCGGCGTCGCCTGGGGCGCGATGAATCTCGCCTGTGTCCTGTTCTTCAGCTATGCGCCGCTTTTGATGGCGGCGCGGGGATCGTCGCCGACACTTGCCGCCTCGCTGACCAGCCTCGCGATCTGGCTCACGATTCTCGCGATCCCCGCCGGCGGCTATCTGGTTCACCGGCTGGGCAGGCCGATCGCGGCGATTGCGGTTTGTGCGCTGACCGCAGCTTGCGCGCTGACGCTGTTCGTCGCGGGCAGCTATCCGACGATCGGCTGCCTGATGTTCGGCGTCGCGGTCGGGCCGCTGTCGGGCGCCATCCTTTCGCTGCCCGCGCGGGCGCTCAATCCGGGCCAGCGTTCGCTCGGCTTCGGCGTATTCTACACCTGCTTCTACGTTCTGATGGCGGTCGGGCCTCCGGCGGTGGGTCGCCTGCAGGACCTCTGGCAATCGCCCGCGGCCGGATTGATCGCGGCGGCGGCGCTGCTGGTCGTTGTGGTGCCGCTGTCGTTTGCGTTTGCCGCGCTCTTGAACCGGCGCCAAATCGCCGACCGCGCCTGTGAAACGGAGCTACGCGCCGTCTCGTAAGCGGCCTTATGGAGGCGAGGCTCTGCGAGGAAGCCGATACCGCCACCGTCTGGACACAAATTTTACGGGGATATCAATGGGTTGGAGACCCTCCGGAGAGCCTCCGGAGGGTCGTTCTGGCTTGCGTAGCTGACCCGCTTCCTTTATCCGATGGGACTGCCTCGCATGCGAGCGGCCCCGGCCGTGATTTGGCTGGGCGCATGATCCGGAAATAGGCCTGCCGCCGGACTTGATCCCGGGGTCAGACCGGCTTTCCGGACAGGTCATGCTCGTATGATGATAGTTGCAGAGGGGAATACCCGCGAATGGCCAATGTTGTCGTCGTCGGCGCCCAATGGGGCGACGAAGGGAAGGGCAAGATCGTCGACTGGTTGTCGGAACAGGCCGACATCGTTGTCCGCTTCCAGGGCGGCCACAATGCCGGGCACACCCTCGTCATCAATGGCGAAACCTACAAGCTCGCGCTATTGCCCTCCGGCGTGCTGCGGCCCTCCAAGCTTGCGGTGATCGGCAACGGCGTGGTGTTCGATCCGCAGGCGTTCCTAGACGAGGTGGCGAAACTGAAAGCACAAGGCGTCGCCGTCAGTCCCGAAAACCTGCGCGTCGCCGAAAACGTCACGCTGATCCTGCCGTTGCATCGCGAACTCGACGCGTTGCGGGAATCCTCCAATGCCGTTACCGCGATCGGCACCACGCGGCGCGGCATCGGGCCGGCTTACGAAGACAAGGTCGGGCGCCGCGCGATTCGCCTGATGGATCTTGCCGATCTCGACACGCTGCCGCACAAGATCGAAAGGTTGCTGGCACATCACAACGCGCTGCGGCGCGGGCTCAATCTCGAAGAGATTGACGGTGGCGCAATTTTGCGCGAACTGACGGCGCTGGCGCCGAAGCTTCTGCCTTACGCGGAAACGGTATGGCGGCTGCTCGATAGCAAGCGTCGCGAAGGCAAGCGCATCCTGTTCGAAGGTGCGCAAGGTGCGCTGCTCGATGTCGATCACGGAACCTATCCCTACGTCACCTCGTCCAACACCGTGGCGGCGCAGGCGGCGACCGGAACCGGCGTGGGCCCGGGCACCGTCGGTTACGTGCTGGGCATCTGCAAGGCCTATACGACCCGGGTCGGCCAGGGCCCGTTTCCGACCGAACTGCATAACGAGATCGGCGAGGAGATTGGCCGCCGCGGCAAGGAGTTCGGGGTCAATACTGGACGCAAGCGGCGCGTCGGCTGGTTCGATGCCATGCTGGTGCGCCAGACCGTGCGGACCTGCGGCATCAACGGGCTGGCGCTGACCAAGCTCGATATTCTGGATGGTTTCGACGCCATCGAGGTCTGCACCGGTTACCGGCTGGACGGAAAGGAAATCGACCATCTGCCCGCCGGCGAGGGCGCGCAGGCCCGGGTGGTACCGATCTATGAGACCATCGAGGGCTGGCGCGAGCCGACCGCCAACGCCCGCTCCTGGGCGGATCTGCCGGCGCAGGCCATCAAATATGTGCGTCGGGTCGAGGAACTAGTGGGCTGTCCCATCGCGCTGCTTTCCACCAGCCCCGAACGCGAGGATACTATTCTGGTGCAGAACCCATTCGAGGCTTAACGAGATATTACAGCAAGGCTCCACAGTTGACCTGAAATGGCTGATTACTATCCGCTGATCGCCCGCGCAATTTCCGGACTGGATCCCAGTGCTCCCGGCGAAAGCCGCCGCGCGCTGTATGAGCGGGCGCGCGCCGCGCTGATCGCGCAGCTGCGCAGCGTGCAGCCGCCGCTCTCCGAATCCGAGATCACGCGCGAGCGGCTGTCGCTGGAGGAGGCCGTGCGCAAGGTCGAATCCGAGGCTGCCCAGCGCGCCCGCGACGCCCGCTCCGGCGGCGGCGCGTCGCGCGGCGGCGATGCTTTCCGCCGCGCCAATGCTCGAACGCCGGAGACGGCTTCCACGGTTGCGGCACCGGCTGGACGGCCGCGTCCATCTTCGCCGCCGCCGCGCGATCAGCGCCCGCCACTCGGACAGGAGGAGCGCGGTGATCAACGCGCGCAGCGCAATTTGCGCCCCGACGCCCCGTTGCCGCGCCCGCAGCCGCCGACCCAGCCGCAGATCACGATGCAGGACCCGCAGCTGCCTCCGGTGCGCGATCGCAGCGGCGGGCCGCCGCGCCGTGGCGAGGCCACGCCGCCGCCGCTACCGCAAGCCCCGGGTGTGCGCGGCTTCCGCGATATCACCGCCGACGCCGACGATCTCGGCCGCGCCGCGGCGCAAGCCAACCGCGCCGCGCGGAAAACCTATGCCAACGTGCCATCGCCCTCGCCGGAATTCGACCGGCTCGAGCCGAGCATGGAGAAGCCGAAGAAGCGCGCCCGGACCGGCGCGGTATTTCCGTTCAAGAGCGCGATTGCCATCGGCGTCGTCCTGATCCTGGTCGGCGCTGCCATCCTGTGGGGCAGATCGGTGGTCTCGGGCGTGAGCGGCCTGTTCAAATCGTCACCCGTGGCGGAAGCGCCAAAGGACAATAGCGCGTCGCTGTCCAAGCCGAAGATTCCCGATCGCGTCGGCCAGCCGTCATCATCGGAGCAGGTGGCGCCGGTGGCACAGCGCGTGGTGCTCTATGACGAGGATCCCTCCGATCCCAAGGGCAAGCAATATGTCGGCTCGGTGATCTGGCGTACCGAACCGATCAAAGCGTCCGGCAACCAGAAGGCCGATATCGCCGTGCGCGCCGACATCGACATACCCGACCGCAAGTTCAAGATGACGATGTCGTTCCGCCGCAACACCGATTCATCGCTGCCGGCGAGCCACACCGCCGAATTGACCTTCATCCTGCCGCCGGATTTCAACGGCGGCGGCGTCGGCAACGTGCCCGGCGTCTTGATGAAGTCCAACGAGCAGGCGCGCGGCACGCCGCTCGCAGGCCTTGCGGTGAAAGTCACCGACGGATTTTTCCTGGTCGGCCTGTCCAACGTCGATGCCGACCGCGCGCGCAACGTGCAGCTCCTGAAGGAGCGCTCGTGGTTCGACGTGCCGCTGGTCTATTCCAACCAGCGCCGCGCCATCATCGCGATCGAGAAGGGCGCCCCCGGCGAGCGTGCCTTCAACGACGCGTTTGCGGTGTGGGGGGAATAGGGGGCGGCAGATTTTTTGGGGGCTTGTAGCGTTGACGCGGTCTTCACGCGCGCCCCAAAAGTCCCCTTAACTTCTGCGCCACGGCCTTTGCGGTTGCCTTGTCCAGTCGTCCGGCCCGGCGTTCGATCCGCGCAGGTTCGATGCAGGCGATCTTCACCGCCCGCACAACAGATGGTGCGGGCAGGCCGGCCCGTGCGAGATTTAGGGAACGGTGCCACCACGACGTCGAACGCGTCGAAGCGCTCGGAAGTCTTCGTCATAGCCTATCAAGCCGGGCCGGGGCGGAACGCCGAATGTCCTACAATCCGCCATAGGCCTTCTCGTCCGCTTCGGATGTCCATTCCGAAAACGCGACGAACGGGCCGTCGTCAGATTCGGTCGCCTTGTCGAGCAGGATGCCATCATCGGTCATGCGGTAGCGTAAGGTGTCGCCGGGCTTCAGCTTTAGCCGTTGGCGCACCTCGCGCGGAATCACGGTCTGGCTCTTGACCGAAACCTTCGAGAACGCGGTGGGTCGACGGGGGAGGCGATCCATCG
Organism: Alphaproteobacteria bacterium; assembly: GCA_005885285.1. GTDB lineage: Bacteria > Pseudomonadota > Alphaproteobacteria > Rhizobiales > Xanthobacteraceae > Bradyrhizobium. The sequence continues at coordinate 20,894 of VAZG01000071.1, forward strand.
CTGCAAGTCTATTGGTTGTCTCACCATTTTCAAGTCGGACCACTAGTTTGCGCTGACGCGAAACTGCTATGCTGGGCCAAAAGCCACGAGGAGGCGGCATGAAACGCTATCTGATTTTCGCGGCACTGGGTCCGCTGCTCGGCGGGTTTTGTCTGTTGCTGACGACCACCTATCAGTCCGGCTACTTGACCGAGACCAACGCGGCCGAGGTCGCAAAGCTGTTCAAGGTGTTTTTCACCACGCTGCAATACAGCTATCTGTTCGGCGTCCTGCCGTCGCTGATGATCGGCGCGGTCGATGACATCCTGTTCCATGTCAAGCGGATTGGCGCGGTGCCCCGCATGCTGCTGGTCGGCGCGGTCGGGTTCATCGCCGCCGAATTGCTGTACGGCTCGCGTGGACAGGACTCAGGCGTGGTGCAGTTCATCCTCTATGGCCTGGTCGGCCTGATCCCAGGGATCGCGTCCTCGTGGCTGACGCATAAATACGCCGAGGAACAGCCGCATCCGGTGCCATCTACATAACGCCGAGATGAAAAAAGCGGGACCTTTCGGCCCGCCGCGTTCGCCTGGACGAGGCAGAGAAGCGACGGCATGACGCAACTTGCGTCTCGCTCGTGCGTTTCCCATGTCATGACCATGCATGACAGTGACGTCCAACCCCGCCGAACTGCGCGTTCCGGCAACACCTCCCGCGCGACGTTTGGCGGCGCGCAGCCGCGCGGCCCGATCATCGACCAGGAAGGCCGCGAGATTCCACCGGAATCGCTAGCGCAAGGCTTTGAGGATTTTCGCTTCGATTTTGGTGGCGCCAATCCGTTTGGCCATCTCACCGGCGAACAGCGGTTGGCGCGGCTGGATGCGCTGGCGAGGCTGCTCGACATCGCCTTCATCCTGCCGGGCACCAATATCCGCTACGGCATCGACGGCATTATCGGATTGATCCCAGTGGTCGGCGATATCATCGCGACCGCATTGTCGCTGTGGCTGGTGCGCGAGGCACGCGCGCTCGGCGCGCCCTGGTATGTCACGGCGCGGATGTTGGGCAATGTCGCAATTCAGGGCGTGGTTGGCACCGTGCCCGTCGCGGGCGACGCATTCGACGTCCTGTTCCGCGCCAACATCCGCAATGTCAGGCTGTTGCGGCGCTGGATCGACAGGCAGCCGCGTTAGTTAAACCTGGTCAGACTTGGAAATTGAGCGCGCGAGCTTATGCCGCGTCCTGATTGCTGTTGGCGGCGGCAGGCTCGGGCTTGCGCGGGCGGCGCGGCAACGGAAAGGCCTCGCTCTCATAGAGCGTGCGAATCCCGCTCTGGTCGAAGCGGGCTTCCTCGACCTGCAAATAAGCGCCATTCAGCGAATCCGCCGGCAGCTCCTCGATAGCAAAACGAACCGCTTCAGCCGCCGTGCCAAATCGCCGGTAGGCAAAACCAGCGCGCTTCTTCTTGCGGATGGCGGCGGGAAACAATTCGGCGGCGGTGTTGAAGTTGAACGGACGCATGGTCGACGACCTCTTGTCTTTTTGGCGCGAGCGCAGACGAATGGGGATTTTGGCGACGGTCAGGCCGCGACCGGGCAGCGTGCCGCGCACATCATTTCTGACCCCTAATATAGGCCTGTTTGACAGAATTGCGAATCTCGATCGGCCCTAATGATGAATCCGGCCGAGAACCGGCAACCTCCGAAATAAATCATGATATTTCAAAGTCTTATGGCAATCAGAGCTTGCCGAGCAAGAGCAGTATGATCAATACGATCAGAACAACCCCGCCAAGACCCATTCCGGAGTGGCCCATGCCGTAGCCGTATCCGCCAAACCGCCCGCTGAAGCCGCCAAGCAGGAAGATAATCAGGATGATGATCAGTATCGTTCCAAGTGACATGGCACTCTCCCCAAGGGCGGCAGCCTGACTGGGAATCTACCGCGCCGCGATGGAAAGCAAAGCACAATCCGGCGTTTGGTTCCATGGCGGGAACCGGGCTCAGTCCAATGCCGCGAAAAACCCGCCTAGCGCCCGTGCGGTTTGCTCAGGCGCCTGTTCCGGAAAGAAATGCCCGCCATTGAATGCATGGCCCCTGACGTCGTCGGCCCATTCGTGCCACAGCGCGACCGGCCCTTCGGCGTACCAGTTATCGAGCGGACCTTGCGCGCTCCACAACGCCAGCACCGGCGCACGGATTTTTCGGCCCGCCTCGTGATCGCCGCGATCGTGGACGCGATCGATATCGGCGGCGGCGCGGTACTCCTCGCAAATCGCGTGCGCGTGGTCGGGCTCACGCAACCCCTCGATATAGGCGGCGCGCACTTCGGGCGGGAAAATTTCGGAAGAGGTGCCCCATCGGCCCAGCGCGGTATCGACGATAGCCTCAGCCGATGCGATCAAGACCTTTTCAGGAAGCGGCGCGGGTTGTGCGAGCAGCGACCACGGCCAATAGCCGAGCGCGAACTCCGCATTGGCGCGCTGCCACACTGTCTCCACCGGGAGGACGTCGAGCACGGCGAGCCGCTCAATATGGTCGGGATGGTCGAGGGCCATGCGATAGGCGACGCGACCGCCGCGGTCATGCCCCGCGACGCTGAAGCGCTGAAATCCGAGCCGCTGCATGACCACCACCATATCCTGCGCCATCTCCCGTTTTGCGTAAGGCGCATGGTCGACACCGGAGCTGGGGCAACCGCTTTGGCCGTAGCCGCGAAGGTCGGCGCAGACGACGGTAAACTCTCGCGCCAGCAGGGGCGCGACGCCGCGCCACATCAGATGTGTCTGCGGAAATCCATGCAGTAACAGGATCGGCGGACCCGACCCTGATGACCGCACGAAGATACTCGTGTCGCCGGTCTCGATATGTACAGCCGTGAAGTCGCGCATCGTTTGCGACGATTTGTCCGTCTATTTCGGCTCGAGCTTCAACGCCGCCGAGTTGATGCAGTAGCGGAGCCCGGTCGGGCCGGGTCCGTCGTTGAAGACGTGGCCGAGATGACCTGAGCACTTCGAGCACAGTACCTCGGTGCGGACCATGCCGTGGCTGACGTCGCGCTCCTCGTCGACGTGGCTCTCGGCCGCGGGCGCCGTGAAGCTCGGCCAGCCGCAGCCGGAATCAAACTTGGCATCGGAAGAGAATAGCGTCTGGCCGCAGCCGGAGCAGACATAAGTGCCTTTCCGCTGTTCGTGCTCATACTCGCCGGAGAACGGCCGCTCGGTCGCCTTCTCGCGCAGCACGGCATACTGCATTGGCGTCAATTCCTTGCGCCATTCGGTTTCGCTCTTCTCGATCTTGCCTGACGTCGTCTTGGTGTCGGACATGGAGCCTCCGTTACGAGAGTGTTTTCAAGCGAAGTGGGAACCGGTTCGCATGAAGAAAACACGATCAAACAAATACCTTGAGCGTCTTCAAGCGAAATGGGAACGAGTTCGCGCAAAGAAAACACCATCAAACAATCGAGCAAGCCGTCAGTTAGTGACCTTTGCACTGGATACCAGTGTCGGCTTCTCGACGTAGTTTTCCGCAAAGATCCTCTTCAGGTTCTCGATCTTCGGCAGGTCATTATAGGCAATATAGGGCTGGCTCGGGTGCAGCGTCAGGTAGTCCTGGTGATAGGCCTCGGCCGCATAAAACCCGTCCAGCGGACCGACCTTGGTCACGATCGGCTTCTTGTAGACCTTGGCGGCATTGAGCTGCGCGATATAGGCTTCCGCGACCTTCTTTTGTTCGTCGGAGGTGGTGAAGATCGCGGAACGGTATTGTGTGCCTGTGTCCGGGCCCTGGCGGTTCAACTGCGTCGGGTCATGCGCGACCGAGAAGAAGATCTGCAGGAGCTTGCCGTAGCTGATCTTCTTGGTGTCGTATTTGATCTGGACGGATTCGGCATGTCCGGTGGTGCCGGTGGAGACCATCTGATAGTCGGCGGTCGTCTTGCTGCCGCCGGCATAGCCGGACACCGCGTTGACGACGCCGGCGGTGTGCTGGAACACGCCCTGCACGCCCCAGAAGCAGCCGCCCGCGACGACCGCGGTCTGGATGCCGTCGGACGCCTGGGCATCCAAGGCAGGAGCGGGGATGACGACCGCGTCCTCCGCGGCGCGCAACGGCGCCACGGCAAAGCCGGTCATCGCCAGCGCAGTGAGGCCGGCGGCGAAAAGCGAGAGACGGCTGAATGGGCTGCGGGACATGGGATTTCCTTTTGGGCGCTCGGCGGATTTGGCGCAGTTTAGAGCGGCATTTGCCGATCGCAATCGGCACCGGCCTGCCCGATGCCCAAGATACGCGGCAGCGCGCGTATTGTTACCGATTGATCCACACGAGTTCGTGAATAAAAGGAGCGCTGGTTCAAGGCGTTAACGCGGAAGGTCCGGGATTTCGTGGACAGGTGCGAGAACTTTCAGCACGAGACGCGCAAGGTATGTTCGGATGAGCGAACCCCCGCAGGCCGCGGATTGGCCGGAAGGCGCCATTTTCACGCTCGGTCATTCGACATTACCGATTGAGCGCTTCGTCGCGCTGCTGCGAACCTATGGCATCGAACGTCTCGTGGACATTCGCACGGTGCCCCGTTCGCGTCATAATCCCCAATTCAACGACACCGCGCTGGCCGGCACGCTGGCGGCGGAGCATGTCGAATATGTACCGATGCAATCGCTGGGCGGGTTGCGGCGGGCCCGCAAGGATTCTCACAACACCGCCTGGCGCAACGCCAGCTTTCGCGGCTACGCCGACTATATGCAAACGGAGCAATTTGAGTCGGCGCTCGAAACGCTCATTGCCATGAGTCGTCAAAAACGCGTCGCCATCATGTGCGCCGAAGCAGTGCCATGGCGCTGTCACCGTTCGCTGGTGGCCGATGCGCTCAATGCGCGCGCGGTGCCGGTGATCGAGATTTTATCGGAGAACAGTTATCGCGCGCACAAGCTCACGGCATTTGCACAAGTAGAGGGAACGCGAATAACCTATCCGTCCGCGCAAGCGAAATTATTGTAGTCGCGGTTTATCGCGTAGAAAACGCGATAAATGGCTCACTTTGTCCCGAGCCGCTTCAAGGCCGCGGCTTTATGCATGGCGACATGGTCGGTCTTGTCGCTCTTGATTTCATATTGCGGGTCCTCGGGACTGGCGTGACGGGTGTGTCCCTTGTAGCCGACGTCTCGTGTATGCACCTTGATGATCCTGCCGCTGACGCGTCCGGCCTCGGAATTCCAGGTGACGTGGTCGCCGACTTTGAAGCGGTTCGTCTTCATTGTCTGTTAGGTGCCATCTACACCACAATGCTCAGTCGCTTTGCCGCACGCGTAATGCCGGTGTAGAGCCAGCGCGCGCGGCTGTCCTGGAATGCAAAGCTCTCGTCGAACAGCACGACGTCGTCCCATTGCGACCCTTGCGATTTGTGCACCGTCAGCACGTAGCCGTAATCGAATTCGTCATACGGCTTGCGCTGCTCCCACGGGATGGTTTCGATGGCGCCGCCGAAACAGTCGCCGCGCACCGAGACCTTCGTCACCTTGTGGCCAAAGTCCTCGTCCGGCGAAAGGCGCATCGAGATGATGCTCGACTTGGAGCGCGGTTGCGCGCGCGACTTTACCCGCCACAGCCCGCCGTTGAACAGGCCTTTCTTGCGGTTGTTACGCAGGCACACCAGCTTGTCACCCGCCACCGGCAAAGGATCCTCGATATTCTGCCGCTGCCGCACCCGCATGTTGTAGGCGCGGCGGGTGTTGTTGCGCCCGACCAGCACCTGGTCGGCGCTCATCACGCGGTCCGGATCGAGCTCGGCGCGCGACACCACTTCGCTTTCGCCGTGGCGGCCGATCTCGAGTTCGCGGCCCTCGCGGATATCCATCGACATCCGCACGATCGGATCGTCCTGCGCCTGGCGATGCACCTCGGTCAACATCGCATCGGGCTCGCTTTCGGTGAAGAAGCCTCCGCCCTGGATCGGCGGCAATTGCGCGGGATCGCCTAGCACCAGGAGCGGGCAATCGAACGACATCAGGTCGCGGCCGAGTTCGGCATCCACCATCGAGCATTCGTCGATCACGATCAGTTTTGCTTTCGAGGCGGGCGCGTCGTCCCAGAGTTCGAAGCTCGGCTGTTCGACGCCGGATTCGCGCGCGCGATAGATCAGCGAGTGGATGGTGGAGGCATTGTCGCAACCCTTGTTGCGCATCACCAGCGCCGCCTTGCCGGTGAAGGCTGCGAACTTCACTTCGCCCTCGACGCCCTCGGCGATGTGGCGTGCCAGCGTGGTCTTGCCGGTTCCGGCATAGCCGAACAGGCGGAAGATCGGCGGCGTGCCGTTCTTGCCGGGTTTCGCCTTCAGCCAGTCGGCGACGGCCTTCAGCGCGGAATCCTGATGCGGCGTAAAGATGGTCATGGGGTCTCGGCGGCAGGGTCGCGCGTTGAGCTTGCGACTCGTTTCGGAAAACTAACCATTCGTGCGCCCAGCGCAAGCCAGCCTCCCGTCCGGCGGAATTGGCCTGGGCTGGACTCGGACTCTCCCGGGAATACACTCGGTCAAAACAACAAGCGGTCCCAGGGAGACGTCATGAAATTCGGTATCTTTTACGAGCTGCAACTGCCGCGCCCATGGCAGCAAGGCGACGAGCTCAAGCTCTACCAGGACGCGCTGACGCAACTCGAGACCGCCGACCGGCTCGGCTACGACCACACCTGGGTCGTGGAGCATCATTTCCTGGAAGAATATTCGCATTCGCCATCGCCGGAATCGTTCCTCGCCGCCGCCAGCCAGCGCACCAAGAACATCCGGCTTGGCCACGGCATTTTCCAGCTCACCACCAATCATCCCGCGCGCGTAGCCGAGCGCGTCGCGGTCCTCGATCTCCTGAGCCGCGGCCGCGTCGAGTTCGGAATGGGCGAGAGTGCTTCGATCACCGAGCTGACGCCGTTCGGCCGCGACATGGAAACCAAAAAGGAAGTGTT
>VAZG01000072.1 GCA_005885285.1 Alphaproteobacteria bacterium
GGATCGAGCAGCGCGCCGTGGTCGGAGAACGGGATGTTGTTGAGATAATACTCGAGATTGTTGACGTCGAAAGCAGCCCAGCCTCCGTCGCGGCTTTGCATGCCTTCGATCCATTCGCGGCCGCGCGCGATCGCCATGTCATATTCGTTGCTTCCGGACTGACGGCGCTCCCGATCCATCGCCATCACGACCACCGCAGTGTCGTCGAGATCAGGGTAATAGGCATTGTTGTACTGAAATGCCCAACCGCCCGGACGCGTGGTCGGGCTTTTCACCGCCCAGTCGCCCTTGAGGTCGAGCACCTGCCTCGGCTTCAGCCAATCCAGGCCTTGCTTGGCTTCCGGCAACGCCCTTTCTCCACCCGCTTCGATTAGCGCATGGCAGGTCAGCGCGGTGTCCCACACCGGCGAGACGCAGGGCTGGCAATAGGCCTCGTGCTCGCGGATCACCAGAAGATTGTCGAGCGCTCTGCGCGTGGTGGCGCGCGGCGGATAATCCGCAGGTTTGCCCAGCACTTCGTACATCATCACGGTGTTGGCCATCGGCGGATAGATCGCACCCAGGCCGTCCTCGCCGTTCAGCCGTTGTTCGATGAATGCGACCGCGGCATCAATCGCACGCGCCCGCAGCTTTTTCGGAAACAACGGCTCGATCACGCGCAGCACACTGTCGAGCGCGCGGAACAGAAGAAACCAGCCCGGGCTTTGATGCGGCGCCTTGGCCGTCATCCCGATCGAATGCGGCGGCTGCAGGAACAGCTCGTCGATGCCGACGCCGCTCACATTCTTGGCGCGCGGTTTCAGCGCCGCCAGAACCATCAGCGGCACGATCGTGGTCCGCGCCCAGTATGAGATCTTGTTGATATGGAACGGCGACCACATCGGCAGCAGCATGATCTCGACCGGCAGCACCGGCACGCTGCGCCAGCTCATCACGCCGAACATGGCCAGCATGAAGCGCGTGAACACGTTGCTGTGGATGGCGCCGCCGTGGGCGAGGATGGCCTCGCGCGCCCGCACCATATGCGGCGCGTCGATGGGATCGCCGATCATCTTCAGCGCGAAGTAGGATTTGACGCTGGCGCTCATCTCCAAGGCGCCATCGTGCACCAGCGGCCAGCCGCCATGGGCGCCCTGGACGCGGCGCAGGTAATTGGCGATCTTGGCCTCCAGCACGGCGTCGACCGGCTCGCCGAGATAATGGCGCAACAGCACATATTCCGCAGGGATGGTGCAATCGGCTTCAAGCTCGAACACAAAGTGTCCGTCCCCCTGGCGATAGCCAAGCAGCGCGCTGGTCGCCGAGGCGATGCTCGTCTCCAGCGCGTCCGCATCGGCTGCCATGCTGTGACTTTTCAACTGCATTTCACTCGACATCCCTAATCTCGGCCGGCTCAACCCCGCTTCGCTGCAAGAACCAGGTCGGCGGCACGGTTTCCGGAACGCACAGAACCCTCAATCGTTGCAGGCAACCCGGTATCAGTCCAATCGCCCGCGAGAAACAGGTTTTTCCAGGCTGTGACCGCCCCCGGACGCAGCGCATTCTGCCCAGGCGTCGCCTCGAATGTGGCACGGCGCTCGCGCACGATCTGCCATTGCGGTAATTCACCGGCGACACCGGCGGCCTTGCAGACGTCCCGCCAGATCGCCAGCGCGAGCTCTTCGCGCGGCATGTCCACCAAGCGATCGCCATTGCTGATGGTGACCGACAGCCGTTGCGGGAACGCGAACACCCATTCCACCAGTCCGCCCACCACCCCGAGGATCGGCGGCGCATTTTGCGGCGGATCGAACCTGAAATGCGCGTTCACGATTGCGCGGAATTTGGATGGAGTTTTGAGGCCGGGCAGCAATGCGGCTGCGGAGCGCGGCGGAACCGCGATCACAACGGCATCGTCGGGCCCGATCGCAACACTATCGTCGCCGCCGAATTTCAATCCGTCAACGCGCTCCGGGCGCATCACGAGCTCGCGTAGTTCGTGACCGAAACTGATGCTGGCGCCTTTGTCCTGCAACAGCTTGATCGCCGGCTCGACCAGAACCGCGCTCAAGCCATCGCGGGCGATCAGCGGCCGGCACGCCTGTCCGCCGGCGAGCAGGGTTTCCCGCACCACCGCGCCGGCAAGGCCCGCGGAGCCCTCGGGCGGGTCGACGTTGAGCGCCGCAAGCAGCAACGGCTGCACGAGGCGGTCGTAGAGCACGCCCTTGCAGGGTATGGCATCGCCGACCAGCTTGTTGGTCGACGCCCAAATCAGCGGCATGAGTGCGAGGTAATCGGTCAAACCGGTATCGGGGACGCGGCGAGCCTCATCGAACACCCACAATGGCAACCGGCTGTCGCCGAGGTCGAGCTGCCAGCGCTGCCCGGTCGCGAGATCGACAAACGGGAATTGCGCGCGCTTGGGCCCGACCAGCCCTGCTTCGGTGCCGATCGACCTTGCATAGGCCAGCGCGTGGCGGTTGCCCGACAGCAACAGGTGGTTGCCGTTGTCGATCGTCAGGTTGGTCGCCGTATCGAAATAGGAACGGCAACGGCCACCTGCCTGTTGCGTCGCCTCGTGGACATGGACGCACCAATCCGCGTTCGCCAGTCGCACGGCTGCCGAGAGGCCGGAAATTCCGGCGCCGACGATATGAACGGTGTTTTGCATCAGATGAAAGCGTAGCGGAGGACAATGGCGAGGCGCGTGACTTTGCTCACGCGGACCGGTGGACGCGGCGCCGAGAATCCCCTGGCGACCAGCAATTGCAGTATGGCGCGATAATATTTCGACATGATCCGGGGTGCGCGCACCACCCGTCGCGAATTGCGCGCCATGACTTCGTCGGCTTGTGCAAAATGCGTCCGCGCCCGCTCGACCAGCGACGCGCATGCTTTCGGCAGCGCGCGATCGGAAATCACCTTGAGCGGGTCGTCGCTGGTGATGCCGGCGTGCAGCAATCCTTCGCGCGGCAGGTAAAGCCTTCCGATCGCGGCATCTTCGTCGATATCGCGCAGAATATTAGTGAGTTGCAGCGCCCGGCCAAGATGATGCGCCAGCTCAATGCCATCGCCTTCGGGAAGGCCGAACACCCGTACCGACAATCGCCCGACCGCGCTGGCGACGCGGTCGCAATAGAGATCGAGGGTGGCAAGGTCGGGCGCCCTGATGTCCTGCGGCACGTCCATTTCCATGCCGTCGACGATGGCCAGGAAATCCGCGCGCTGCAGGTTGAAAGTGTGAACCGACGCGACGTAGTCCCGCAACCGCGCCGGAGGACGGCCCTGATAGAGCGCGTCGATGTCGTCACGCCACTGCTGCAGCGCGGCCAGGCGTTCGCCCCTCGGGCCGTCGGAATCGGCGATGTCGTCGACCTGCCGGCAAAAGCTGTAGATCTGAAACATCGCTTCACGTTGCGCGCGCGGCAGGATGCGCATAGCGGCGTAGAACGAACTGCCCGAGGCCGTCGTCCCATAATTCGCGCTGGTTGCGGTCGCCTCCAGCGTCATGCACCGGCCGCCGGTCTGGATTGGGGATGCAGACCGACCGCGCGACGGATCATCTCGCCGGCAACGCCGCCGCTGCTGAAGGCCAGCAGCTCGACCGGATTGAGATGCACCCGCTCGCTCAAGGGATCGCGCACTTTGAGAAGCCGAACGATCCGGTCGGCAAACGCCTGGATCACGGAGATCTCAAGCCCGAGCCGAAAATCCTTCACTTCGGCGGCAAGAGATTTGCTCTCGTTGAGCAGGAGCTCCGTCCGCTCGGCAAGCGAATGCAGGCACTGCAGCAATGGCGCGGGCGCCCTGCTCTCGCCGAGCGCCTCGACGGAGGCGCCCGCCGCTTCCAGCGCATCGCGCGGCAGGTAGACGCGATTGAGGTTGTGATAGTCCTTGCCGCAATCCTGCAGGTGATTGTTGATCTGCAAGCCCGCACATAGCGCGTCCGACGCGACCCAGGTCGACGTGCTCTCGCCATGGACCTCGAGCATGAACCGTCCGACCGGCATCGCCGAGTAACGGCAATAGTGAATCACTTCGTCCCAGTTTTCGTAGCGAAGTTTCGTCACGTCCATCCGAAATGCGATCAGGACATCGAGGGCGTGGCGCGGCGGCATCGAACGCTCCGCCAGCGCGCGCCGCAGCTTGACGGCCTCGGGCTGGGTGTCGCCTTTGCCCAACAGCTCGGCTTCGAGCAGGTCAAGAAAAGCAAGCTTGTCCTTTGCCGCGAGGGTCGCATGGTCGGCGATGTCGTCGGCGGTCCTGACAAAATTGTAGAACGCCAGGATCATCGCCCGGTGACGCGGATGAATGATCCATGACGCGACCGGAAAGTTCTCGTCGCGGTGTCCCTTGCCGGATCGCAATTCGCTCGCGCTTGTCATCAAGAACCGGCTACTTTTGTCCAGGCTGCAGATTTCGCATAACGCCGCATGTTACGCACATGCCACAGGCGTCGCAGACCCATATAGGCGAATACGACGCCAAAACCAATGCTATCTGGTGTTTGCGGCGGGCCCCGGAACGCCTCCGAAGCCGCACGCTATGGCAGACGATCGGATGCGAACGCGGGCTTGCTATTGTCCGTGGGTTTTCAGCACCGTATCGCAGGCAACGGAAATCTTGGGACGATTTTCCTGCAGGCACGCCAGAATGGTGAAATCACCCTGATCGATCACAGGGCGGCAGAAGCGCTGCACGTCGCGCGCGCAAGCCTTCTGTTCCTCCGCCGAGCCGCTGCGCTGCGGAGCGATTGGCTGGGCGGACGCCCCACTGGAAATCGATAGCGAGAGCAGAGCGAGCGCCAGGAAAACTTTTTGCATCTTTCTTCCTTCATTCTGACGGGAGAGTATTCCGCTTCCCGACAACGCAAGCGGTGACCGGAACGGACTATTCGGATTTGCATGTACTGCGGAATGCAGCACCGAGCGAGAAGCGCCGGAAAATGCGGCCAAATTTACGGCGGGCAGACGGATATATGGCATGCGCGAAAAGTCAACCCTTCCGCAAACTTAACGCGCTGATATTGCAAGCTGTTTTGTGAAGTTCGTCTTTTTTTGCAAATCGCTGTTGCGGGTAAGCCCCGCAGAACGCTACATGGTCTTAATTTCGTCAAGTGAAAATCAGGTCGACTGGCCGATGGTCCAGCGGACCCCGGAGTGGTCAGCGGCCGCCTGTCAATTTGAACCCTAACACACCGCGGCGACACTAACCCCTCGATGCGGCGAGACGTAACGTCAAATTTGAATGGGAAACGCGATATGAAACCGTTTGGTTCCGGCCTGTATGGACAGGCGATCAAGGCTGCCGGCGTCGGCGCTGCGCTCTTGTTGTCGGTATCGGTGGGTCACGCCCAATCCGGGCCGTTCGTCGGTTTCGATGGCGCCTGGTCCGGCAACGGAACGGTCTCGCTGTCCGATGGAAGCACCGAACACATCCGTTGCAAGGCGGACTACAAGGTCAACGGCACCGGATTGGGTTTGAAACAGAGCCTGCATTGTGCAAGCGACAGCTACAAATTCGATCTGAGCAGCGATGTCACGAGCCAGGGCGACCGTATTTCCGGTAACTGGAGCGAGGCCAGCCGCAACATATTCGGTAATCTGCAGGGCACCGCAGGCGGTGGCCAGATCGAGGTCTTCGTCGAGGCCAACGGCTTTGCCGCCAACCTCACGTTGAAGACCATCGGCAACAGGCAGACCGTGCAGATCAACTCCAAGGGCGAGATCAGAGGCGTCAACATCACGATTGTGACGGGCTAAGCCCGCGCCACGCGACGTAATCGACCTCCCCAATCGACCTCGATTGATTTCTCCGTACGATTTCAGCCCAGTTCTGTTGCGATCAGGACCGGGGCTTTTGCTTTGTGTTTTCCGCTTTAGCTTCGCGCCCCGCGAATCCGCTCCGACAGGTTGATCAGGAACATCGCCGTCGGCCGCAGGATGAAGAGGTCGGCGACCAATGCCGCTACCATCGCGAATGCGCTGAGCCAGCCGAACAGGCGCAGCGACGGCAGCGCGGAGAACACCGTCACCACCAGGCCGCACGCCAACACCACCGTGGTCAGGATCAGCGCCGGTCCGACCAGCACGGTCGCGCGCTCGACCGCGACCGCCGAACTGACGCCGGGCTTGCTCTCCAGCCGCAACCGGTTGAGGAAGTGGATCGTGGCGGAAAGGCCCAGGCCAAACGACACCGTCAGCGCAACCACGCTTGCAAATTACAGCCCCTCGCCCAGCGCGTACAACAGCGTGCCGGAAAGCACCACCGGGAAGATGCCGGGCAGGATGCAGGCGAACATCACGACCCAGGAGCGGAACGCAAGCCCAATGAAAATGGCGACCAGCGCGAATTCCACCGTCAGCCCGCGATTGAGCTTCTCGATCATGTTCGCTGAATTGCGCGCGGCGATCGCCGAAAGACCGGTAACCGCGACCTCATAACCGGGATGCTGCTTGCGTACCGTGTCCAGCGCCTGATCGAGGCTCTCGACGACGGGAAGAATTTCGCTTGAATCAAGGTCCGGCACCCTGCCCGACACCACGACCGCCGTCTGGTCTGCGGAAATGAAACGCCGCACCAGATACTCAGGGATCAGGTTGACATATTCCTTCAAGGTCGCGACGTCGGAACTTCCGGCCTTTTCCGCAAGCCAGCGCCGCAGCGTCTCCAGGGACCAGACATTGCCGACCCCGGCCTGTTTCTCGACCGCGGCGTGAACTTCGGCGATGGTCTGCAGCGTCTCAGGCGCATAGAGCGAGGCGCCCTTGGGGAATTCGATCAGCACGTCGATCGCGTTGGCGCCGGTCAGCTTGGCGTCAAGGCGTCCCGAGGCCGCGACCGCCTGCTGTTTGTCGGGCACCTGATCGGCGAGCCGATAGCGCGGCTCAAGATTGGCATAGACGACGGCCAGGCCGCCCACAAAAATCACCGCGACCAAGCTGAACAGACCGGGACGGCTGACCATGCGCACCGCGATCCAATAGCAAAAGTTGCGCAGCATCTGGACGCCGGCGTCGGCGCTCTGGAATTTCACGGCGAATACTTTTTCGTTGCGGACAAACAGCACCCCGAACACCGGCACCAGCGAGAGCACCGCGATCAGCGCGATGATGGTGGCAGCAAGCCCGGCCTCGCCGAATTTGCGGATCAGGTCGGAATTCGAGAACTGCAGCGCAATGAACGATATGCCAGCCGTGCCATGGGTAAGCACGCAGGCCGGCCCGACCACCAGCACGGCATTCTTGAACGCGGTGAACTTGTCCTGGCCGGCGATCAGCCGATCGCGCGCCGCAAAGGTAAGCTGCATCGAGTCGGAAAAACTGATCACCATGATCAGCGGCGTCATCACGTTCAGGAACATGTTGAGGTTGAAATTGGCCCAGCCGAGGCCGCCAAGCGCGAGTACGATCGCAATGATCGGCGGGAAGGCCGCCGCGATCATGAACGATATCTTGCGGAAGAAAATGATCGCGATGATGCAGCCGGCCAGGATGCCGAGGATATTGTAGGTCAGCCCGTCGCGTTTCACCGCGTTGCGGATTTCGAGCTGCATCACGGGAACGCCGGATAGTTCGGCGTTCAATCCACTGCCCTTGAGATCGTCGGCCATCTCCTTGCGAATCTCGCCGATCACCTTGGTGAGCTTGTTGCTGGCGACCACGTCGGGTTCGAGCGACAGCACGATCAGCGCCAGCGTACCGTCTTCGGACAACAGCTTGCCGCGGATGATCTCGTTGCTTTTGACGGTCTCGATAAACTTGTCATAGGCGGCGCCCTCCGGCAGTTCCGAAGGGAACAGCGCCGCCGGCAGCTTGCCCGGCGCCGGCGCCTGACGCGCCGAGAACAGCGAAATAATCCCGCGCGTGCCCTCGACGAGTTGCAGATCGGTGACGAGATCGCGCACCTTCTCGAGATTGTCGCGAGCCAGCAGCGTTTTACCTTCGACCACGACCAGCACATCGAATTCGACCGCCGGAAACCGCTTGGTTTCCGCCTCGTATTGCCGGTAGTCCTTGGAATTGGAGCGGAACAACTGGCTCAGCGAATCGTCGATCTTGATGCGGTCGATCCCAAACAGCGCGCCGATGATCAGCCCGACCAGAATGATGCAGGACAGGATCGGCGCCTTCATGGGGATCAGGCCGATCCGCTCCAGGCGGAACGCGATGCTCTTCTTGGGCGGCTCCTCGACCTTCTCGACATGGATTTCATTGTCGCGGGCTTTTTCGAGCATGCTCTGTCCAGTTCTCACATCGGCTCAAGTTTTGCGCCCAATTGTTTTGGGCTCAAGGTTTATAGCTTAAAGTTCAGAGGGCGCGTACGAGCCTTGGATGGACCAAATCGATCTGCGCTAGCCCTTGAAAACATGCAGAAAATTGCCGAACACCCTTTAGCAGGTCCGCACGCCGTCTCGCAAGCGCGGGCCATGGTGTGAAATCCGCCGGTTGCGCCGATTTCGGGCCTCACGTCGCGCAATTGTCACACCGGCTGGAGTTTCAGTCTTGATTTTCAGGCAATGCGGTGCGGCGTTCGGTCGCCGCTCTCATCCTTCAGCGCGACCCCGGTCAGTTGCCGTGCGAAGCCTTGGCGGATCAGCCAGCCGATCTTGTAGGCGGCCTCATCGTAGGAGAGCCCCGCGCCGTGGATGTTCGACACGCAATTGCGCTCGGCGTCGGTCACGCCAACGCGCGGCGCGAACGTCAGATAGGCGCCCAAGCTGTCCGGGGCCGAGAGGCCTGGCCGCTCGCCGATCAGCATGACGACCATCCGCGCCCCGAGGACGGCGCCGATCTCATCGCCGAGCGCGACGCGCGCACCTGACGCCACCGCGACGTCGGCAATCTTGATTTGATCGGCCGCCAGTTGGGGAACGAGGCTACGAACCAGGTCGATCGCATGCGCATGGACTGCCGTCGGCGACAGCCCATCACCGATCACCAGCGCAAGCTGGCCCACTCCGCCGTTCTTGCCGGCGAGAGCCTGCAGGGAGGCTTGATCGAGCCGACGCCCCAGATCGGGACGCCTGAGATAGTCACCCCGGCTGCCGGCGCGGCTTCGGACATCGAAGGCTTCGAGACCGAAATCGCGCAGCGCGGCGATCAGGGCTTGGGTATCGAAGGCGGCATGGACGGCGTCGCGGGCGCGCGCGTGGTCCAGCGTGAATTCGAGCAACGCCGTAGTCGGCAGGCTTGCGCCGGCGCGGCCGAGCGCGACGCGCGCCGGCGTCAGCTCCCGCAAATCCA
>VAZG01000073.1 GCA_005885285.1 Alphaproteobacteria bacterium
CTAACCGGTCGTAACCTATTGAAATTATAGGGCCTTGGCGGTCCCAGCAGGACTCGAACCTGCAACCCGCGGAGTAGAAATCCGCTACTCTATCCAGTTGAGCTATGGGACCGTCCGGCGACCGGATCGCTTCAAAGCCTTCATAGCACTGCCAATATGAAAAATCCGCTCTCCGGGAAAGCCCGTCCCGAACCGTTTTTCCGGAGCCAGCGACAAAGCCAGACGGTGGATTGCTCCTGATTCACCGGTAACGCGGCGCTGCGGCAGCAGGCGTTTTTGCTGGCAGCCCAAGGACATATCACCGTCATGTCGCACGCGACGTTTTCGTTGCTCCCAATGGATGCCTTGAGCCCGTCACCTTTTCGCGCATTTGCTCATCATAACGCGGCGCTCGTCGCGGCGCATGGAGTTCCATCATGATCGGTTTGGTTCGCGCCGCGGTACTTTGCGCAACGCTGGCGCTTGGCCTGGTCACGGCGCAGGCGGCGGAAAAAGCCTTCAAGCGCGACGATCTTTCGGATTCGGCGATCAAGCTTGAGGCCCAGATCAGGAGCGAAGCCGGCCCCGTTGCCAAACCCAGCACGACCTTGCGAAGCGACGCCGACGCCGCCTTCAAGCGCAACGACTTCCGCGCCGGCCTGCAAATCCTCGGGCAAATCGCCGCCACCGCGCCGGAGGATAGTGGCAACTGGCTGCGGCTCGCCCGCACCATCTTCCAGATCCGGCCCTCCAATTCGAGCGAGCAGACCTTCTTCCTGGAACGCGCCTCGACCGCGGCCTATCTCGCCTACCAGCGCGCCGCTAACGCTGGCGACGAGGCGGATGCGCTCGCCGTGCTCGGCCGGGCCTTGTCCGAACGCAAGCTGTGGCGGCCGGCGCTGGATGCGTTGCGGATGTCGCTCGATATGCGCGAGGTCGCCGACGTCCGTGGCCAATATGAAAAGCTGCGCGACGAGTATGGCTTCCGCCTCATGGATTACACTGTGGATTCGGACTCGGCGTCGCCGCGGGCCTGCTTCCAGTTCTCTGAAGAGCTTGCCAAGCGCATCGACTTTGCGCCGTACCTCGCGCTGGCCGGCACCGACAAGCCCGCGCTGACCTCGGAAGGCAAGCGGCTCTGCGTCGACGGGCTGAAGCATGGCGAGCGCTACAACATCAATCTGCGCGCCGGCCTGCCGTCGACGGTGAGGGAAGGCCTGCCGAAATCGGCCGAATTCAACATCTATGTGCGGGACCGCAAACCGTTGGTACGCTTCACCGGGCGCGCTTACGTGCTGCCGCGCACCGGCCAGCGCGGCATTCCGCTCGTCAGCGTCAACACACCGGCGGTCGCCGTCAACGTGTTCCGGATCGGCGATCGCAACCTGATCAACACCGTGATCGATAGCGATTTCCAGCGCAGCCTGAGCCGATATGAGCTTTCCAGCCTCGGCGCCGAGCGCGGCGTAAAAGTCTGGTCGGGCGAGCTTTCGACCACTCCCACGCTCAACCAGGACGTCACCACGGCATTCCCGGTCGATTCTGCGCTCGGTGATCTGCAGCCGGGCGTCTATGTCATGACGGCGGCGCCAAAAACGCCGGGGAGCGACGATGACAGCCAGCTCGCCACGCAATGGTTCATCGTCTCCGACCTCGGCATCACGGCATTTTCAGGCAATGACGGCATTCATGTGTTCGTCAATTCGCTGGCTTCGACGGATGCGGTCGCACGTGCCGAAGTGCGGCTGATCGCGCGCAACAATGAAATCCTGGCCGCCCGCAAGACGGATGACTCTGGCCACGTGCTGTTAGAGGCCGGACTGGCGCGCGGCGAGGGCGGCCTGTCGCCGGCGATGCTGACCGTCACCGGCGAGAAGACCGACTACGCTTTCCTCAGCCTGAAATCGAGCGCGTTTGACTTGAGCGATCGCGGCGTCAAAGGCCGGGAAGTCCCCGTGGGCGCGGATGCCTTTGTCTACGCCGAGCGCGGCGTCTATCGCTCCAATGAGACCGTGTACCTCACAGCGCTCTTGCGCGACGGGCAGGGCAATGCCGTCACCGGCGGCCCGCTGACGCTGGTGATCGAGCGCCCCGACGGCGTCGAATTCCGCCGCGCCGTGCTGGCCGATCAAGGCGCGGGCGGCAGGTCGCTTGCCGTCCCGCTCAATTCTGCGGTCCCGACCGGCACCTGGCGGGTGCGGGCGTTCACCGACCCCAAGGGATCGTCGGTCGGCGATACCACCTTCATGGTCGAGGATTATGTCCCCGAGCGCATCGAGTTCGACTTAACTTCCAGGGACAAGCTGATCAAAGCCGAGGCTCCTGTGGAGCTTAAGGTGGACGGCCATTTCCTCTATGGCGCGCCGGCCTCCGGCTTGCAGCTCGAAGGCGACGTGCTTGTGGCGCCGGCAGCGGAACGGCCGGGCTTTGCCGGCTACCAGTTCGGCGTCGCGGATGAAGAGACCAGCAGCAACGAGCGTACGCCGATCGAGAATCTCCCGGAGGCAGATGCCAATGGTGTCGCGACGTTCCCGGTCAGTCTTGCCAAGCCGCCGTCATCGACGCGTCCGCAGGAAGCGCAGATTTTCGTTCGGATGGCGGAAGCCGGCGGCCGCGCGGTCGAGCGCAAGCTGGTGCTGCCAGTGGCACCGGCTACCGCGATGATCGGCGTCAAGCCGCTGTTCGGTGGCAAGAGTGTTCCCGAAGGCGACAAGGCCGTCTTCGACGTGATATTCGCAAGCCCTGACGGCAAGACCGTGGCCCGCGACGGGCTGCGCTATGAGCTTTTGAAGCTCGAGTCCCGCTATCAATGGTACCGGCAGAATTCGTATTGGGAATATGAGCCGGTCAAATCGACGACGCGTGTTGCCGATGGCGATCTTACCATTGCCGCCGACCAGCCCTCGCCGATCACGCTGTCGCCGCAGCCGGGCCGCTATCGCCTCGACGTCAAGTCGAACGAGGCTGATGGTCCCCTGACATCGGTGCAGTTCGATGTCGGCTGGTATTCCGACGGCAGCGCCGACACGCCGGACTTGCTGGAGACCTCGATCGACAAGCCGGAATATCAGTCCGGCGATATCATGGTGGTGTCAGTCAATACGCGCACCGCCGGCAAATTGACCGTCAACGTGCTGGGCGACCGGCTTTTGACGACGCAGACCATCGACGTCAAGCAGGGCACTGCCCAGGTCAAAATTCCCGTCGGCAAGGATTGGGGCACCGGGGCCTATGTGGTGGCGACGTTGCGCCGGCCGCTTGATGCGGCCGCGTTGCGGATGCCGGGAAGGGCGATCGGCCTGGAATGGTTCGGCATCGACAAGAAGACGCGCACGCTTGAGGTCAAGCTGTCACCACCGGCTTTGGTGCGTCCGAACTCGAGTTTGAAGATCCCCGTAAAGCTTGGAGGCCTCAACCCTGGCGAGGACGCCAAGGTAGTGGTCGCCGCGGTCGATGTCGGCATCCTCAACCTCACCAATTATAAGCCGCCGGCGCCCGACGATTACTATCTCGGACAGCGCCGGATGACCTCCGAGATTCGCGACCTCTATGGCCAATTGATCGATGGCATGCAGGGGACGCGAGGCCAGATCAAGTCGGGCGGCGATGCCGGCGCCGAGCTGCAGGGCAGTCCGCCGTCGCAAAAGCCGCTCGCACTCTATTCCGGTATCGTCACGGTCGCAGCCGATGGCACGGCCGAGATCAATTTCGATATTCCGGAATTTGCTGGCACGGCACGCGTCATGGCGGTGGCCTGGAGCGCGACCAAGCTCGGCCGCGCCACGGCTGACGTCACGGTACGCGATCCCGTGGTGCTGACGGCAACCTTGCCGCGCTTCCTGCTCAACGGCGATCACGGCACCGTGAGTTTTGATGTCGACAACGTCGAGGGTGCGGCAGGCGACTACACTGTCAACGTCAAGGCGTCAGGGCCGGTAACGGTTTCGGGCAATCCAGCGACCACCGTAAAGCTCGCCGCAAAGCAGCGCAGCTCGATGTCGCTGGCGCTCGATGCCGGCGGCGCCGGCACCGCGCAGCTCGATGTGGACATCAGGGGACCGGAAGGCCCGACGCTGGCGCGGCACTACGCGCTCGACGTCAAGGCCGCCACGCAGATCCTGGCGCGCCGTACGATCCGGACCCTGGCCAAGGGCGAGAGCCTGACGCTGACCTCGGACATGTTCTCCGATCTCGTGCCGGGCACCGGCAGCGTTTCGTTGTCGGCAGGCCTTTCCACGGCGCTCGATGCCGCGACCATCCTGAAAGCGCTCGACCGCTATCCGCACGGATGTTCGGAGCAAATCACCAGCCGCGCGATGCCGTTGCTCTATGTCAACGAACTCGCGGCCGGCGCGCACCTCGCCATCGACACCGAGGTCGATCAGCGCATCAAGGACGCGATCGACCGGCTGTTGGCGCGGCAGGGCTCGAACGGTTCGTTCGGGTTGTGGTCGGCGGGGGGAGACGATGCCTGGCTCGATGCTTACGTGACGGATTTCCTGACCCGCGCCCGCGAAAAGGGATTTGCGGTGCCGGACATCCTGTTCAAAAGCGCGCTCGATCGCATCCGTAATTCGGTGGTCAACGCCAATGAGCCGGAAAAGGACGGCGGACGCCATCTCGCCTACGGTCTTTACGTGCTGGCGCGCAATGGTGCCGCGCCAATCGGTGACCTGCGCTATCTCGCCGATACCAAGCTCAACGATCTGGCGACGCCAATCGCCAAATCGCAACTGGCGGCAGCGCTGGCGCTGGTCGGCGATCGCAACCGGGCAGAGCGGGTCTATGCCGCAGCCCTCGACAGTCTCGCGCCGAAACCCGCACTGGAGTTCGGCCGGGTCGATTACGGCTCGGCGCTGCGCGACGCCGCGGCTTTGATCTCATTGGCCGGCGAGGGCAACGCGCCACGCGCAACGCTGACGCAAGCGGTGATGCGAGTTGAAGCCGCGCGCGGGCTCACGCCTTACACCTCGACCCAGGAAAATGCCTGGATGGTGCTGGCCGCGCGGGCGCTCGCCAAGGAGTCGCTGACGCTCGATCTCGACGGCGCACCGGTGAAGACCGCGCTTTATCGCAGCTACGGGGCGAGCGAGATGGCAAACAAGCCGGTCAGGATCACCAATACGGGCGATGCGCCGGTGCAGGCGGTGGTTTCGGTTTCCGGCTCGCCGATCACGCCGGAGCCCGCGGCTTCGAACGGTTTCAAGATCGAACGTAATTACTTCACGCTCGACGGCAAGCCGGCCGACATCTCAAAGGCCAGGCAGAACGATCGCTTTGCGGTGGTGCTGAAGGTTACCGAGGCCAAGCCTGAGTTCGGTCACATCATGGTGTCGGATTATCTGCCGGCAGGCCTTGAGATCGACAATCCGCATCTGGTCTCCTCCGGCGAGACCGGCACGCTCGACTGGATCGAGGACGGCGAAGAGCCCGAAAACGCCGAATTCCGCGATGACCGCTTCACCGCGGCAATCGATCGCGCGGCCGACGACAAGGCGGTGTTCACGGTCGCCTATGTCGTGCGTGCCGTATCGCCCGGCAAATATGTGCTGCCGCAGGCCTATGTGGAGGACATGTATAATCCCTCGCGTTACGGCCGCACCGGCACGGGCGCGATCGAGGTGCGTGCCGCGAAATGAGCGAGGCGATGACTATAGCGCCGGTTGAGCATCGCGCTCGCCGCTGGCGACGGATCAAGAAAGCGGCGGTCGTCTCCGTCGCAGCGTTCTTGATCCTGATCGGCGCCATCACAGCCTGGGTGGTGTCGCTCGGGCCGTTGCCGCTGACGCAGGCGAGGGAAGTCTCCACCAGCATTATCGATCGCAATGGCAAGCTGCTCCGTGCCTATGCGATGGCTGACGGCCGCTGGCGGCTGCCGGTCGATGCCAAAACCGACGTCGATACTGCCTATCTCAAATTGCTGCTGGCTTTTGAGGACCAGCGCTTCCGCACCCATGCCGGCGTCGATCCGTTGGCGCTGGCGCGGGCCGCGTTTCAGCTCGCGGCGCGGGGCCACATCGTCTCCGGCGGCTCGACCATCACCATGCAGCTCGCCCGGCTGATGGAGCCGCGTCGCCAGCGGTCGCTCTATGCCAAGCTGCGGCAGATCGTGCGGGCGCTCGAAATCGAGCGGCAGATGAACAAGGACCAGATCCTTGATCTTTATCTGGCGCTGGCGCCGTTCGGCGGCAATCTCGAAGGCATCCGCGCGGCCTCGATCGCCTATTTCGGCAAGGAGCCGAAGCGCCTGTCGATCGCGGAGGCGGCGCTTTTGGTGGCCATGCCGCAGTCGCCGGAAACCAGGAGGCTCGATCGATATCCGCAAGCCGCCCGCGCCGCGCGCGACCGCGTGCTCGATCGCATGGTGGAAGAGGGCCGCGTTTCGAAAGAGGACGCCGCTCAAGCAAAGGCCGTGGCGGTGCCGCGGTTGCGCAAGCTGATGCCGATCCTGGCGCCGCATTCGTCCGACCAGGCAATTTCGATCGTCAAAGGCGCGCCCATTATCAAGCTGACACTGGATTCAAACCTGCAGAAGGTCCTTGAACCGTTGGCGCGGGATCGTGCCATCGCGCTCGGCCCGAATATTTCGGTCGGTATCATCGTCGTCGACAATGCGAGCGGCGATGTGCTGGCGCGGATTGGTTCGGCCGATTACTTCGACGATAGCCGCGCTGGACAAGTGGACATGACGCGCGCGGTGCGCTCGCCAGGTTCGACGCTAAAGCCGTTCATCTATGGTCTCGCCTTCGAGGATGGTTTCGTTCACCCCGACAGCCTGATCGACGATCGCCCGATCCGCTTCGGCTCTTACGCGCCGGAAAATTTCGACATGACCTATCAGGGCACGGTACCAGTCAAGCGAGCACTGCAATTGTCGCTGAACGTCCCCGCCATCGCCTTGCTCGACCGCGTCGGTTCGAGTCGCCTGTCGTCGCGCTTGCGGCAGGCGGGCGTCAATCTGGTGCTGCCCAAGGAGGAAGCGCCGGGGCTTGCGATGGGCCTCGGTGGCGTCGGCGTCACCTTGCAGGATCTGGCGCAGCTCTATGCCGGGTTGGCGCGGCTCGGAACCACCAAGCCGTTGCGCGAGATCATGAGCGTGCACGATGACCCGCGCGATTCCTTGCGGCTACTGGATCAGGTGGCGGCATGGCAGGTCGCCAACGTGCTCATGGGCACGCCGCCACCGGAGAACGGCGTGCATGGACGGATCGCATTCAAGACCGGCACCAGCTACGGCTATCGCGACGCGTGGTCGGTTGGCTTCGATGGCCGCATGACCATCGGCGTCTGGGTCGGCCGCCCCGATGGTGCGCCGGTACCGGGGTTGATCGGGAGGGCCGCCGCGGCGCCGATCCTGTTTGATGCTTTTGCGCGAACCGGCAAGCTTCCGGTACCGCTGCCCAAACCACCCCATGGCGCATTGCTCGCAAGCAATGCAAAACTTCCGCTGCCGCTGCGCCGGTTCCGCCCCGTCGGTGAACTGGTCCGCACCGGCGGCGAGCAGGCGCCGCACATCCAGTTCCCGCTCAATGGCTCGCGGATCGATGTCGATCGCACCGCCGATGCCTCGTCGGCCGCGATGCCGGTCAAGATCGCCGGTGGAGTGCTGCCGATGACGATGCTGGTGAACGGGATGTCAGTGGGCGTTATCGATGGCCGCCGACAGCGGCTGATCGACCCGCCGGGGCCGGGGTTTGCCAGGCTGACCGTAATCGATGCCACGGGCGCGGTGGACACAGTCGTTGTCAGAATTCAGTAGGTGAATGCTAAGCGGTTGTGGGGATAGCGGTTTCGGCGTATGCGGAACCGATGGTCGAGACCTATGCCCGCCCCCGATTTGGAGAGCCGCGCGAGCCGAAGAGCCGCGCAAATCCGGCGAACCGGCTGGTCCGCCTGATCGACCTCGTCACGGCGAGCCACGCCCGCGCCGTGGCTTTCCTGCTCGTGTGCGGCTTGCTGCTGTTTCTGCCCGGATTCTTCAACATCCCGCCGATCGATCGCGACGAGGCGCGGTTTGCGCAGGCGACCAAGCAGATGGTCGAGACCGGCGATTTCGTCGACATTCGTTTCCAGGATGACGTCCGCTACAAAAAACCGGTCGGCATTTACTGGCTGCAAGCTGCCGCCGTGGAAACCGCCTCAGCGCTCGGCCTGCCGCGCGCGGAATTGCGGATCTGGGTGTATCGCGTCCCCTCGTTGATCGGTGCAATTGGCGCGGTGCTTTTGACCTATTGGACGGCGCTGGCGTTCGTGACACGGCGCGCGGCCGTGCTCGCCGCGCTGATGATGTGCAGTTCGGTGCTGCTTGGCGTCGAAGCACGACTGGCGAAAACCGATGCGATGCTGCTGCTTACGGTCGTCGCCGCGATGGGCGCACTGGCGAGGGTCTATCTGTCCTGGCAGCGGGGCGAGGATCCCGAGCATCCGCCCTGGAGTTGGCCCGCTATCTTCTGGACGGCACTGGCCGGCGGCGTGCTGCTGAAGGGACCGCTGATCCTGATGTTCGTCGCGCTGACGATCGTCACGCTCGCGATCCTCGATCGCAGTGCAGCCTGGCTGTGGCGGCTGCGACTGGTATGGGGCCTGATGTGGACGCTGGTGCTGGTGCTGCCGTGGTTCGTTGCGATCTTCTGGCGCGCGGGCGAAACCTTCTTCACCGACTCCATCGGCGGCGACATGTTGAGCAAGCTGGCGGCGCAGGAATCTCATGGCTCGCCGCCCGGTCTCTATCTGTTATTGTTCTGGATAACGTTTTGGCCCG
>VAZG01000200.1 GCA_005885285.1 Alphaproteobacteria bacterium
ATCCGCACGATGACCTCGATGCCGAGCCG
Organism: Alphaproteobacteria bacterium; assembly: GCA_005885285.1. GTDB lineage: Bacteria > Pseudomonadota > Alphaproteobacteria > Rhizobiales > Xanthobacteraceae > Bradyrhizobium. Next base: position 30 of record VAZG01000200.1, read on the forward strand.
ACCGCGTTCCAAAACCCGCGTCAGTCCGCCGGTTTTGCGCTCCAGATGGAAGCGAAGCGACAATTCGTGCATGTGGACGAAGGTGATGTAGGCGAGCTTGCGCACCGCATGCATCGCCACGCGGGCGAAGATGCCGTCGCGCCATTGGGTCAGGACCGCCATCAGCACGCGTATGGCGCCGTAGCTTGCGGTCATGATCAGGGGCGAGGCGACCAGCCACATCTTCCAGTTCGAGGCCTGAACCGGAGCGGTGTTGGCGCCGGTCAGCGCATCGGTTGCCCATTTGAACGTGAACGGCACCGAGAGCGTGGCGAGCTTGGCGATCAACAGCAGCACCACCGACCAGACCACGCGCATCTTCAGGTCAGCGCGATCGCTGGGCCAGATGTAAGGCCACAGATGCGCCAGCGTGCCGAACAGGGTCGCCTGCTCGATCGATTTGTTGGAGGCCAGCGCTCCTTCAGCGGCTTGAGACGGGCCTTGCGACGGGCCTTGGGACGAATCGGTGTGAGCCATCAACGGGAGCCTGGGCGACCAGCTTTTGCGTGCTTTGCTGCTTTCTTCATCGATAATTGTTCCGTCATATAGGGGATTTAGGCGTCAGGTGCACCCTTGCGAGGCGCGATTCTTTCGCGATTTGTCGCCATTTGCGGATAGATTTCCTCGAGGCGGCGAATCAGCCGCTTGACGACCCTTACGCTGCAGTGCCACATGACGAGAATGAATGATATTCGAACTGTTTGTGTCTATTGCGGCTCCGGCCCTGGCACCAATCCCCGCTTTATCGAGAGTGCGATCGCCTTAGGAAAGGTCCTTGCCGGGAACGGGATCCGTCTCGTCTATGGCGGCGGATCGCTCGGCATGATGGGCGCGATCGCGACCTCCGTGCTCGAACAAGGCGGCAGCGTGACCGGCATCATTCCGGATTTTCTCACCGCACGCGAAAACGCGCTCACCCGCGTGCAGGAGATGATCGTCACGCCTGACATGCACGAGCGCAAGCGGCTGATGTTCGAACGCTCCGATGCGTTCGTGGCGCTACCCGGCGGCATAGGCACGCTGGAAGAGCTGGTCGAGCAACTGACCTGGCAGCAGCTCGGCCGCCATACCAAGCCGGTGCTGCTCGCCAATATCGACGGTTTTTGGGAGCCGCTGCTTGCGCTGCTCGCCCATATGCGCGCCACGCAATTCATTCGCGCGAGTTTGTCGATCGATATTTTGAAGGCCGAGCGGGTCGAGGAAATCCTGCCGCGGCTCCGCGCCGCCGCATCCCGCGCGCCCGAGGGCACCAGGGAACTCGCGCCCGAAGTCGCGCGACGGCTTTAGCCTTCCTTATCACTCCCTCGGAAACGTCACCGCCTCAATGCGATTGCCGTCGGGGTCGGTGACGAAGGCTGCGTAATACTTCACGCGGTCATGCGGCCGCAGGCCCGGCGCGCCATCTGAAGCGCCGCCGGCATTCAATGCCGCGGAGTGGAAGGCATCGACCTCAGTGGTCGTTTTCGCGCGAAGACAGATGTGAGTGCCGCTGCCCTCCTCTAGCCGCGCCATGCCCTTACGCAGGTTGATCCAGAACTCCGGATAGTCTTTGCCGAAGCCAACGGTGGCCGGCCGCGTCACCAGACGCGTCAGCCCCAGCGTTGCCAGCGTCGCCTCATAGAAGCGCGCCGAGCGTTCGAGGTCGCTGACGCCGACGGAGATGTGGTCGATCATGCCGCTACTCCTGGGCTTATGCCGGTGCGCCTGACTTCACGAGCTTGTAGATCACCGAATCCATCAGTGCCTGGAACGAGGCGTCGATGATGTTCGGCGACACGCCGACCGTGGTCCAGCTCTCGCCTTTCTCGTCCTCGCTCTCGATCAGCACGCGCGTCACTGCTTCCGTGCCGCCATTGAGGATCCGCACGCGATAATCGATCAGCTTCAATCCTTCGATGTATTTCTGGTACTTGCCGAGGTCCTTGCGAAGGGCAACGTCGAGCGCATTGACCGGGCCGTTGCCTTCGCCCGCCGAGATCAGCCGCTCGCCTGCGACATCGACCTTCACCACCGCCATCGCGACCGTGACGCGCTGGCCGTTGGCGTTGTAGCGCTGCTCGACATTGACGTCGAACTGCTCGACCCGGAAATATTCCGGTACCTTGCCGAGCGTGCGCCGCGCCAACAGGTCGAAGGAGGCATTGGCGGATTCATAGGCGAAACCAGCCGCCTCGCGCTCCTTCAACTCCTCGACCAGGCGTGCGAGCTTCGGATCGTTCTTGTCGTAGGCAATGCCGGCGCGATCGAGCTCGGCGATCACGTTGGAGCGCCCCGCTTGATCGGACACCAGCACCTTGCGATGATTGCCGACCGATTCCGGCGTCACATGCTCGTAGGTCTGCGGGTCCTTCAGCACGGCGGAGGCATGAATGCCGGTCTTGGTCACGAACGCGCTTTCGCCGACGTAAGCCGCGTGGCGGTTCGGCGCGCGATTGAGCATGTTGTCGAGCGTGCGCGAGACTTTCACCAGCGTCGCCATTTTGCTCTCGGACACGCCGATCTCGAAGGCGTCGGCAAATTCGCGCTTCAGCTTTAGCGTCGGGATCAGCGAACAGAGGTTGGCGTTGCCGCAGCGCTCGCCGAGCCCGTTCAGCGTGCCCTGGATCTGCCGCGCGCCGGCCCGCACGGCGGCGAGCGAATTGGCGACCGCCTGCTCGGTGTCGTTATGGGCGTGAATGCCGACGTGATCGCCGGGGATATGTTTCGTCACCGTGGTCACGATGGTCTCGACCTCATGCGGCATGGTGCCGCCATTGGTGTCGCACAGCACCACCCAGCGCGCGCCGGAATCGTAGGCCACCTTGGCGCAAGCCAGCGCGAATTCCGGATTCTCCTTGTAGCCGTCGAAGAAGTGCTCGCAGTCGAGCATGACCTCGCGGCCGGCGGCCTTCGCGGCCGCAACGCTGTCGCGGATCGAGGCGAGATTTTCCTCATTGGTGGTCTCCAGCGCCACCCGCACCTGATAGGCCGAGGATTTCGCGACAAAGCAGATCGCGTCCGCCTTGGCCTCAAGCAACCCCGCGAGCCCCGGGTCGTTGGAGGCCGAGCGGCCGGGGCGTCGCGTCATGCCGAACGCGGTGAAGCGCGCGTGCTCGAATTTCGGTTTCGCGGCAAAGAATTCGGTATCGGCCGGATTGGCGCCGGGATAGCCGCCCTCGACATAGTCGATGCCGAGTTCGTCCAGCATCTGCGCGATGATCCGCTTGTCATGCAGGGTGAAGTCGACGCCGTTGGTCTGCGCGCCGTCGCGCAGCGTGGTATCGAACAGATAGAGGCGTTCGCGGCTCATGTCGGAACTCCCGGCGCGGCATTGTCGCCGAGCACCTTATGCATCGTTGTGTTGATGAGCCATTCGCCATCGACGGTGACGGTATTGCGCTGCTGGGCGACGTAACCACGCTTTCTGAAAAAATCCTGCGCGGTATCGCTGGCATCGACGATGAGGCTCTTGGTGCCGCGGCCGCTTGCGAGCTTTTCCAGCGCGTCGCACAGCATCGACGCCACGCCCTGCCCCGCCACGCTTGGATGAACATAGAGCATATCGATATGATCGGCGCCCTTGAGCGAGGCGAATCCAATAGGAGAATTTTGCAAGGTCGCGATCAGCGTCAACTGACCGGCCAGGCGCTTGCCGAGCGCGTCTTCGTCGTCGACGGTAGCGGCCCAGGCTTCCTGCTGCGGTTCGCTGTAATCATCGCCGGTCAATTCCAGCACGGACGCAGCAAAGATCGCGGCCAGAATCGGCGTATCCGCCGCGAGGAACGGCCGCAACGCAGGTTTGGGCAACGTCTGTCCCATTATCGCGCGATCTCCCAGGTGGTTGTCGGATTGCCGTCAGCATCTTTGCCGTCCTTCAGCACGATGCCCATCGCAGCAAGTTCATCGCGGATGCGGTCGGATTCCTTGAAGTCTTTTCGCGCACGTGCAGCGGTACGATCCGCGATCAAGCTATCCACCCGCTTGGCGTCAATGCCGCTTGCCTGCTGCTTACGTTGCTTCCATTCGGCAACCGTCTCGGAGAGGAATCCTAGAAGGTGCAACGAAGCCGCGAATTCGGTGCGATTCAGCTCGCCTTCGGACGCAGCATTCCTCAAGCCATGCAGCGAAGTGATCATCTGCGCCGTATTGAGGTCGTCACATAACGCCTCGATCACGGCCTGAGACGGTTCACCGCCGTTCGCATCAGCCGCGAGCGCATACCAGTCGTCGAGCGTCTTGGCGCTCTCTTCCATGCCCTTCACTGTCCAGTCGATCGGTGAGCGGTAGTGCGTCTTGAGCATGTTGAGCCGCAGCACTTCGCCCGGCCAGTCCTTGAGCAATTCCCGGATGGTCACGAAGTTGCCGAGCGACTTCGACATCTTGTCGCCTTCGACCTGCAGGAAGCCGTTGTGCATCCAGATATTCGCCATGCGGCCTGAATGAAAGGCGCAGCAGCTTTGCGCGAGCTCGTTCTCGTGATGCGGAAACACCAGATCGATGCCGCCGCCATGGATGTCGAACTGCTCGCCGAGATGCTTCCACGCCATCGCCGAGCATTCGATGTGCCAGCCCGGACGTCCCTCCGTCTTGATGCCCGACGGCGAGGGCCATGACGGCTCGCCGGGTTTTGCCGGCTTCCACAGCACGAAGTCGGTGGCGTCGCGCTTGTAAGGCGCGACATCGACGCGGGCGCCGGCGATCATCTCGTCGAGCGAGCGGTTCGCCAGCGCACCATAGCGCGGCAAGACCGAATTCGCCGCGTTCATCGCCTGCGGCGAGAACAGCACGTGATCCTCGGCGACGTAGGCAAAACCGCCCGCCACCAGTTTCTCGATGAGCGTGCGCATCTCCACAATATACTCGGTGGCGCGCGGCTCGACGGTCGGCCGCAAGCAGCCGAGCGCGTCGACATCTTCGTGAAATTGCTTCTCGGTGACCTCGGTAACCTTGCGGATCGCCTGGTTCAGCGGCAGGCCCGGGAAATCCCGCGCGGCGCGATCGTTGATCTTGTCGTCGACGTCGGTGATGTTGCGGACATAAGTGACGTGATCCGCGCCGTAGAGATGGCGCAGTAGCCGAAACAGCACGTCGAACACGATGACCGGCCGCGCGTTGCCGATATGGGCGAAATCGTAGACCGTCGGCCCGCAGACATACATGCGGACGTTTTCGGGATCGAGCGGCGTGAACGGCCGCTTTTCCCTGGCCAACGTATCGTACAGGCGCAACTGCATGGATAACCCATCCCTTGCGGCCGGGCGTCCAGTCATCTCTGTTGAGAAAAGACGGCCTCAGCCAGCGAATCGCTAGCTAATAATCTCGCGGCAAATGCTGCAAATGGCGAGGAAACCGTTCATGGTTCCACCATGGCGCCACCGGGGGCGCGGCGTCAAGAGGGTGTTTACGGATTGATTTCGGCCACGGAATCAAAGCAACCAAAGCCCCATGGTTAATCATTCTTAATCTTTTGGGTTTATCGAATGAGGGGCGGTCCTCTGATTCATGTCCTCTCAATGCATCGGTGCATCATGCGATCCCTCTTGGCGCTTTTGGCCTGTGTGTTTTTCGTCGCCGCATCGGACGCGTCGGCCGAAACCAAAATTTTCATCATTGCCAATCAGGCGGACGGCTACGGCGTCGACCAGTGCCTCGCCAAGGGCGACAAATGCGGCGCCCACGCCGCGCTGTCCTATTGCAGATCACGAGATTTTGCCCAGGCCGCGTCCTACCGCCGGGTCGATCCGGATGAGATCACCGGCTCAGTGCCTAAAGCTGGCGGAAACTGCACGCGCGGCGTCTGCGACGAATATGTCGCCATCACCTGCCAGCGGTAAAGTCTGCCCCTGAAAGGGCTTTTCTGCCACATCGGTGCCCCGGAAACGACGTGACGCTGCCCCGCGAAGCGGGTATGTGAGGCGCGCATCTGCCGCGGCTTTAGGCCGCGAGCCGAGTTCCTCGTAATGGCCGAATATGCCGAAAAGCTTGACTGCCCCTTTTCCCGGACGGATCCTCGCCTGCGCCGCCGTGCTCGGCGGCCTTGCGCTGAATTCCGGCGCTTTCGCGCAGATGAATCCGCCTGCCCCACCCCCGCCGTCTACCCAAGGCCCGCCAGTCAATCCGATGTGCCCGCGGCTGGAGGCACAGCTCGCCACCATTGACCACGGTGGCGGCAGCGGCGATCCGTCCAAGGACGACCAGATCCGCCGCTACCAGGACGCCCAGACCAAGCAGCAAGGCGAACTCGATCGCGTCACCCAGCAAGCCCGGCGCATGGGTTGCGACAGCTCCGGGTTTTTCTCACTATTCTCAGGCCAGTCGGCGCAGTGCGGTCCGGTCAATAACCAGATCCAGCAGATGCGCGGCAATCTGGATCAGATCACGACCAGCCTCGAGCGGCTGCGCACCGGTGGCGTCGGCGGCGCCGATCGCGAAAACCAGCGACGCTCGGTCTTGCTCGCGCTCGCGCAGAACAATTGCGGGCAGCAATATGCCAATGCCGTGCAGCAATCGGGCCCGGGCACTTTCCTGAGCAATCTATTCGGCGGCGGCAACAACAATCCGGGCGTGCCCGGCGCCGATCTCGGCCCGCAATCGGGAACCTATCGCACCGTCTGCGTACGCACTTGTGACGGCGCCTATTTCCCGGTTTCGTTCGCCACCGTTCCGGGCCGCTTTCCCGATGACGAGAAGACCTGCAAGGCGCTTTGTCCGGCGACCGAAGCAACGCTGTTTGCCTACCGCAATCCCGGCGAGGACATGAACCAGGCGGTCTCGATCAGTGGCCAGCCGTACACGGCATTGCCGAATGCGTTTCGTTTCCGCCAGGAGTTCAATCCGTCCTGCGCCTGCAAGGCTCCCGGCCAGACCTGGTCCGACGCATTGAAATCGATCGACGACAAGGCCGCCGCCGAACAGCAGGGCGACATCATCGTCACTGAAGAAAGCGCAAAGAAGATGCAGCGGCCGCTGGGCAAGCCGGCCCCCGTTGCCGCCAAGAAAGGCGCCACGCCTCCCGCCGCCGCCGGCACACCGCCCGCGCCTGCCGCGTCAGCGCCCGCGACGGATTCAACGGGTGTTGCGAAAGACAAGCCGATCCGCTCGGTCGGTCCGACTTTTCTTCCGAACAATTCGACGACGCGCTGAAGTTAACCATCGAACGCCTCGGCCGAGGCGCGGCCGGCGCGCGACACCAGCTTCTCGTCGGGTTCGGGCAACACTTCGCCCATGTCGCGGAAGCGGTTGGTGATGGGATAGCGGCGATCCCGCCCAAAGTTCCTAGCCGTGACCTTGACACCTGGCGCGGCCTGCCGCCGCTTGTATTCGGCGATGTTGAGCAATCGATCGATCCGCGCCACCACCTCGCGATCGAAGCCGGCGGCGACAATGGAGGCCAGCGGCTCCTCGCGCTCGACCAGCCGCTCCAGGATCGCATCCAGCATATCGTAAGGCGGCAGCGAATCCTGGTCGGTCTGATTTTCACGCAGTTCCGCCGTCGGCGGCCGCGTGATGATGTTGGGCGGAATGACTTCGCCAGACGGACCGAGCGCGCCTTCCGGCGTCCATGAATTGCGCAAGGCCGAGAGGCGGAACACCTCGGTCTTGTAGATATCCTTGATCGGATTGAAGCCGCCGTTCATGTCGCCATAGAGCGTGGCGTAGCCGACCGACATTTCCGACTTGTTGCCGGTAGTGACCACCATCGCGCCGGTCTTGTTCGAGATCGCCATCAATAGCGTGCCGCGGGCGCGCGCCTGCAAGTTCTCTTCCGTGATGTCACGCGGCAGGCCCGCGAAGGCGCCGGCCAGGATTTTCTCAAAACCGTTCACTGCATCCGCAATCGGCAGCACCTCGTAGCGGATGCCGAGACTGCGCGCGAGCTTCGCCGCATCGTCTTGCGACACCTGGGCGGTGAAGCGAAACGGCAGCATGACACCACGGACACGCTCGGCGCCGAGTGCGTCGACCGCGATCGCCGCGCACAGCGCGGAGTCGATGCCGCCGGATATGCCCATCAGCACGCCGGGAAATCCGTTCTTGCGGACATAGTCGCGCAAGCCCAGCACGCACGCCGCGTAATCGGCCTTGTCGCCCTCCAGGATCGTTGCAATCGGCCCGGCGCAGCGCCAGCCGGCCTCGCTCTTGGTCCAGCGCAGCGTCGTGACGCTCTCCTCAAACGCCGGCAGTTGCGCCGCGACGGAGAGGTCGCCGTTCAATACGAAGGATGCGCCGTCGAACACCAATTCGTCCTGGCCGCCGACCTGATTGAGATAGACCAGTGGAAGTGAGCTTTCGGTGACGCGCGCCACCGCGATCGAAAGCCTGATATCGCCCTTGTCGCGCGCGTAAGGCGAGCCGTTCGGCACCACCAGGATCTCAGCACCGGTCTCGGCGAGACACTCGACGACGTTTTCGTAGTCCTCGGACTCCTCAAGCCAGATATCCTCGCAGATGGGGACGCCGACGCGGACGCCGCGGATCGTGAGCGGGCCGGCGGCGGGCCCCCGCGCGAACAGACGCTTTTCGTCGAACACGCCGTAGTTCGGCAAATTGGCCTTGAAGCGGATCGCCGCGACGCGGCCGGAATCGAGCAGCACGCAGGCATTGTAGAGCTTGTCATCTTCGACCCAGGGGCTGCCGACCAGCATGGCCGGCCCGCCGTCGGCGGTCTCCCGCGCCAGCGCCTCGACCGCTGCGCGGCATGCCGACTGGAATGCCGGTTTGAGCACCAGGTCCTCCGGCGGGTAACCGGAAATGAACAATTCAGGCAGCACCATGAGATCGGCGCCATCGGCCTTCGCCTGCGCCCGCGCGGCACGTGCCTTGGCGGCGTTACCCTCGACGTCACCCACCGTCGGGTTCAACTGGGCCAGCGTGATCGTGAGTTGAGCGCTCATGGAATGATGGTGCACCGCATCAGGCCAAACTGCAATTGCATGCTTTAGATCGCGCCCATGCGCTCGGCGAGGGCAAACAGCCAGAACAGGCCCGCCATGACCAGCGCGACGCCAACCGCGGCCGATCCCATGTCCTTCACCCGCCCGATCTGTGGGTCGTGATCGGTGGTCAACCGATCGGCGAGCTTCTCGATCGCGGTATTAAGCAGTTCAACGACCAATACCAGAACCACGGCGGCGACCAGCTCGACGCGCCGCATGGTGGTGGCGCCGACCAGCCACGCCGCTGGCAGCGACAAGACAATCGCGGCCAGTTCCTCGCGAATAGCCTGCTCTGAGCGGACCGCAAATACCAGGCCGTTTCGGCTGTTGAGGGTGGCCCGCCAGAACCGCAGCAATTCAGAATCCCGCGGCCGCCGGCACCGGCTTCACCTTGCTTCCGCGGTCCTGCTTGAGCAGTTCCGCGATCAGGAAAGCCATGTCGATCGATTGTTCGGCATTGAGCCGGGGATCACAGACCGTGTGGTAGCGATCGCTGAGATCCTCATGGGTGATGGCGCGCGCGCCGCCGATACATTCGGTCACGTCCTGCCCGGTCATCTCCAGATGGACGCCGCCGGCATGGGTGCCCTCAGCCGCATGGATCGCGAAGAACGACTTCACCTCCGACAGGATACGGTCGAACGGGCGGGTCTTGTAGCCGCTGTTCGAAGCGATGGTATTGCCATGCATGGGATCGCACGACCAGACCACCATGCGGCCTTCGCGCTGCACCGCACGGATCAGGCCCGGCAGATGATCGCCGATCTTCTCGGAGCCGAACCGGTTGATCAGCGTCAGCCGTCCCGGCTCGTTGTCCGGATTGAGCACGTCGATCAGACGCAGCAAATCGTCGGGCTTGAGCGAGGGTCCGCATTTCAGGCCGATTGGATTTTTGATGCCACGGAAATATTCGATATGGCCATGATCGGCCTGGCGGGTGCGGTCGCCGATCCAGATCATGTGGCCCGAGGTCGCATACCAGTCGCCGGTCGTGGAATCGACGCGGGTGAAGGCCTGCTCGTAACCAAGCAGCAGCGCCTCATGGCTGGTATAGATATCGGTCGCGCGCAACTCCGGATGGCTCTCCAGATCGAGCCCGCAGGCACGCATGAAGTTCAGCGCCTCGGAGATGCGATCCGCCAGTTCCCGGTAGCGCCGCGACTGCGGGGAATCCTTCAGGAAACCGAGCATCCACTGATGCACGCTGCCGAGGTTGGCGAAGCCGCCGGTGGCAAACGCACGCAACAAATTGAGCGTCGCCGCCGATTGGCGATAGGCCATCAATTGACGCTGCGGATCGGGCGTGCGCGATTGTGGCGTGAACGCGATGTCGTTGACGATATCGCCGCGGTAGCTCGGCAATTCGACGCCATCGACCTTCTCGGTCGACGAGGAGCGCGGCTTGGCAAACTGTCCCGCGATGCGGCCAACCTTCACCACCGGCACCGCGCCGGCATAGGTCAACACCACAGCCATCTGCAGGAACACGCGGAAGAAGTCGCGGATATTGTTGGCGCCGTGCTCGGCGAAGCTTTCGGCGCAGTCGCCGCCCTGCAGCAGGAACGCTTCGCCGGCGGCGACCCGTGCCAGCGCCTTTTTCAGGTTGCGGGCCTCGCCGGCAAAAACCAGCGGCGGAAACGTCGCCAGCTGCGCCTCGACATCGGCCAACGCCTTGGCGTCCGGATATTCGGGCATTTGCATCACCGGCTTGGTGCGCCAGCTATCGGGTGTCCACCGCTCGGACATGACGTTAACTCCTGCAGCGAAAACCGCTACTTACCGGGGGAGAGTGAAGCGCCGCGTTATACACAGGCTCGTGAGGGACCGCTAGTTGCAATTCCGGCCCCCTCGACAACTTCTTGCGGCAAAAGCCGAATTCGCATTTGCTGCGCCTCACGAGAAACACGGGGGAAATCGCGGTGCCGGAAGCTGCGCTGGACGACGTTTTCACCGACGACATCACGGTGCCGGCTGCGGATGGATATGCGCTGGGAGCGACGCTGTTCTTGCCCCGCGGCGCCAAGAGCCATGCCGTTCTGATCAATTCGGCGACCGCCACCCCGCGCAAGATCTATCGCGGCTTCGCGGGCTATCTGGCGCGGCGCGGCTGCGCGGTCCTGACCTATGATTACCGCGGCATTGGTGACAGCAGGCAGAAGGCGGTGGAAGGCTACAACCAGCCGAGGTCGCTGGTCGGCTTCAAGGCCTCGATGTGGGATTGGGCGGCGCTCGATGTCACTGCGGCGGTCGCCTGGATGCGCGAGCGCTACCGCCACTTGCCGCTTGGTTATATCGGGCATTCTTTCGGCGGCCAGGCGCTTGGACTTCTTGCTGACAACGGCGAGGTGTCGCGGGCGCTCCTGATTGCGTCCCAAGCCGGGTACTGGAGGCTGATGGCCTCGCCCGAACGCTACCGCGTCTACGCCATGCTCAACTTCGTCGGCCTCCCCCTCGCCCGGCTGTTGGGTTACATGCCGGGCTGGGCCGGCATCGGCGAAGACCTGCCGAAAGGCGTGTTTCAGCAATGGGTCGATTGGGTGATGAGCCCGCATTATCTGTTCGATTCCAGGCTCGCGGCGCTGCAGAATTTTCCGAAATACCGCGGCGCGCTGCGCGCGATCTGCCTGTCCGACGATCCCTGGGCGACCCGGCCGGCGGTCGAGATGCTGTGCGCGGGGTTCAGCTCGATCACGCCGGAAATTATTGACGTCAGCCCTGGCGAGGTCGGTGCGGCCAAGATCGGCCATTTCGGATTTTTCCGCCCCGAGCATCGCGATACGCTTTGGCGGGGTGCGGCAGAATGGATTCAGGCGGTCGAGTAATCCTCTTGTGACGCGCCTTCGCATTCTCGCGGCGCAAAGCGCCCGAGTGCTGCGTGGGAAATCCTACTTGATCCTGATTGCAATTTTGTCAGAGACGAGCGGCGGATTGAACGGATAATGCTTGGCGTCGCCCAAAACCAGTTGGAGCGTGTGCTTGCCGGGCGGCAGCTCGATACGTGCCTCGGTTTGGCCTGCTCCGAAATGAAGATGGGACTTGTCCTGTGGGATCGGTTCGTTCGGATCGAGTGGTTCGTTCACGTCAATCAGCAAATGATGATGGCCGCTGTTTTGAAAATCGTCGCCTGCATGCGTGACGCCCATGTTGCGCAGGCCGAAGCGACACCAAAATCCGCCTTTGATGACCGTGCCGTCCTGCGGCCAAACGAAATACAGAACCGCATCCTTCGCCGCGGGCTTTCCCTGAGCGTGGGCAGCGCACGACACAGTCGCAAGCGCCACCGACAGCACGATAAGCCGGGTGATCTTCATGGACGTTCTCCTCTGAAGCTTTTAAGGAGACAGAGCGACCCGCATTCCATGCGTCTGATATCGAACGTTCGTGTCGTAACTATCGCGGTTCGCCGGCCGCGCATAGCGCGCGTCGTTCCTCCAGGATCCGGACCGAATGACATGCGACACGCAGTCGCCCTCGACCCACGGTGAACCGTCCGACGGGGCGCCCTGATAATTCTTGTGCCAACAATCCTCTACCCACTGATCGACGCTGCCACCCATATCATACAGCCCAAACGGATTTGGCCTGAAACTTCCGACCTTGATCGGTTGCTCGGCGGCTGCGATGTCGGTGCAGTTCTTGCAATTGGCCATGCCGGATAGAAACTGGTCGCCCCACCAGTACTTTGTTTGCGTGCCGCCGCGAGCGGCATATTCCCATTCGGCTTCGCTTGGGAGCCGATATGCCTTTCGCGTTGCGCCTGCGAGCCAAGCAACGAATTGCTTGGCGTCGCTCCAGCTTACGTTCGTGACGGGCGCTTCAGCGTTGCCCGACGCCACGAACGAACATGCCTTCGCTGCAGCGCATTCGTTCCATTCGCGAACGGTGACGGGATACTGGCTGATCGCAAACGGCTTGATCGTGACCTGGTGGGGTGGTTTTTCCGTGGGATCGTCATTGCTGCCCATTGCGAAGCTGCCGCCGCGAAGCATGTACATTACCGGCTCTCGGACCGCCGAGGTCGACGGTGTCGCAGGCGCGGCCGGAGCCGCAAACTGGGGTTGAGGCGATGGTTGTTTCGCGGCTGGAGCCACCGAAGGAGCCGGCTGAGTTTGGGGCGCCGCTTGTTTCACGGTGGGCGGCGGTGGCGAGACCACCTTCGGTGTCTCTGGCGAAACCGGGGCTGAAGCCTGACCCCCCACCGTGCCATGCGGTTGCCAAAACACATACCAAAGGACGCCGCTTGCGATGACCAGCAAAAACAGGCTCAGCAAGGCGATCAGAATGTTCTCGCGTCGTTTTCGGGTCCTGTTGAAGGCGGCCGGGTCCGGAAGCACCCGGTAGACCCTTACCGGATCTGTGATGTTCTTTACTTTGCGATCGCCGAGCGACTCATATCCGCAAACCAGTTTGTGCTTTATCTGCTCGTAAATGCCGCCTGAGATGTAAACTTGACCGGGATCGGCAATACCCTCAAGGCGGGTAGCGATATTGACGCCATCGCCGAAAACATCGTCTGCTTCAATGATAACGTCGCCAAGATTGACGCCAATCCGATACTCGATCCAATGATGCTTCGGCATCGATGCATTGCGTCCAACCATGTTTTGCTGGATGACGATGCCGCATCGCACAGCTTCGACGGGGCTGTCGAAAATCGCAATAAATCCGTCACCCGTGGTTTTGACCAGCCTTCCGTGATGCCCCACAATGCTGGGCTCTATGAGGTCACGCTCGATCCGCTTCACGCGAAGATGCGTTCCTTCTTCATCGATCTGCATGAGGCGGCTGTAGCCCGCGATATCGCCAGCGACAATCGCAGCAAGACGACGCGGCGTTGACTCTCGCGGGGGATCGCCACCTCTGCTCGATTTTAATTTGCGAATTTCACCCATTGGCTGGGTCTCCACACACCGCAAACGGCAGTGTTAGGGGCGGACAACTACTTTCCGCAAAAATTTGAACTCGCCAAACACACGTTAACACACTGCCGGATCGGAACAAGCCAATTGAAGGCCATGCTCAGACGGCTCTGCACGCAATAGCTTGAACCGAGCTATTCGAATGTGAACCGCTTCACAGTCCCGAATTCAGCGCCCGTAGAATAGGTCGCCCGACGTTCGTTCTGGTTCAAAAAGCGCACTGCCCGTGACCGCCGGGCGCACTGCGACATTCCGTCCGGTGCCCGAGGGGAACACGTCCGAACGAGATGGACGAGCGCTCGACCCGCGGCGAGACTGAGCCCGCGTTACTACATAAATTTTGTCTGAACCTTGAGCATCTGGCGACGACCTAGCTAGCAGAGGCAATCTCCAGGAGATTGTCTTGGCGATGTGAAGAGCCTCACATTGTCGCGAACCTGCTGGTGCTAGAAATCAAACCGGTCCCAACGGCGTCTGCCGTGATGAGCCAGAACATTCCTCGGGACCCGGAAGGCGTGCAGTATCGCCTATGCGGTGGCGGCGAAGGCCCGGCGCCGGCGAGGCCGGCAACCTGGCTCGCGCGAGCCTGAACATGCACTTCGTTTAAGCGAAATTGCACGCGCGCATTGAGTTCAGAAACTAGTTCAGAGATTGTTGGAGGAGACCATGCGTGCATCCATATGCCGTTCGATTCCGGCCGCCTTGATCGGGGCATCGCTTAGCGTCATCACACTTGCGTCGGCGCGCGCCAACGTCATCACCGACTGGGACGCCAAAGCCATCGATGCCGTTGCGCCGCTGGCCAGCGCCCCGTCGTCCCCATACACGCCGTACGCAGCTTTCCGGATGATGGGGATAGTCCATACTGCGATGTTCGACGCGGTGAATTCGATCGAGCGGCGCTACCGGCCGTATCTGGTGCAGCTACCGGCCGATCCCGCCACGTCAAAGGAAGCCGCTGCAGCGGCCGCGGCAACGGCGGTGCTTGCGAGCATTGATGCGAAGACGGCCGGTCATGTGAAAGGCGAGCTTGCCAGCTATTTGGCGTCGATTCCCGATGGGGCGGCGAAATCGGAGGGCGTCAAGCTCGGCGAGGCCGTCGGTGCAAAGATCCTGGAGGCGCGGGCGAACGATGGCTCCGACGCGCCCGATGACTACCGGCCACGCACGACGCCCGGCGTCTATGTGGCGACGCCGATCATGCGAGCCCCGATGTGGCCAAAGGTAAAGCCGTTCGCGATGATGAACCAATCGCAATTCCGGCCACAGCCGCCTGTCGCGCTCGCGAGCGAGGAATGGGCGAAGGACTTCAATGAGATCAGGGTCTATGGCGCACAGAACAGTGCGAAGCGAACGGCCGAGCAGACCGAGACAGCCCGCTTCTGGCTCGTCACGGGACCGGTGGCCTATCACCCCTTCCTACGACAACTCGCAATCGCTAAGGAGATGGATGTCAGCGAGAGCGCGCGATTCATGGCGCTCGGGGGAATTGCGCTCAACGACGCATTGATCGCGGTGTTGGATGCCAAATACCATTATAATTTCTGGCGACCCATCACCGCCATTCGCAACGGCGATACCGACGGAAATCCGGCGACGGATCGCGAGTCGACCTGGCAGCCCCTCGCCGAAACGCCGATGCACCCCGAATACCCGTGCGCTCATTGCATCCTGGCCGGCAGCATCGCAGGAATGGTCACCGCCACGCTCGGAAGTGGCGATATTCCCGAGATCGCAACGACCAGCCCGACGGCCCCGGGGATCACCCACCGCTGGACCAACATGACGGCACTTGCCGATGAAGTTGCCAATGCTCGCATCTGGTCCGGTTTCCATTACCGCTCCTCGACCCGCGTCGGGACGAAGATGGGATTCGAAATCGGTGAATACGTTGTAAAAAGCGTGATGCAGCCGGTCGAGATTAGCTCACGCTGAGCGATTGCTGCGCCGGGTGCGCGGTCTGCTTATCGCGTCGCGCGCCCGGTAGGCGACTTTCTTGGCAATGAATTTTAGAAAGGAAGCCACATGAAAATGACCAACGCATTTTTCAGCACATCACCTCTGGCAAACACCGCACCTTTGGCGAAGACCACGTGGATCGTCCCTTCTGCTCTCATCAAATCGGCGCATCTCATTGAACGAATCGGACTCGCCGCGATTGGAAGCTCGTGCGGCCTGTACGTAGCCGCAGGATTGATGCGCCGAGGAAACGAACTGTCCGGAAGCGGTTGGATCGTGTTGTTGATGATGCTCTACGGAGCTTTTAGCTTCTATGCTGGCATCGATCTGCCTGGCCGTCCTGCTCAGAGATCAACCCCGAGGCGACCGGAAGAACGGAACCCCGGCGCTGATGCGGCGCAGATCTTCAGTGCGGCCGGAACATTCCTTGTTGCGATTGCGGCATTTCTGTCTGTCAGCATCATTGTCCTTGATGAGACCGTACATGGCGGATTGATAGCTCTGGCTGGAACCTGCTGGGTGGTTGGATCTTCATTCCAAATTGCTGCCGGCACCGTCGCCCGCAATTACGGCACGGCCGAAGATGTTAGTGGGTGATTTCCGATTGCAATGACCGCCCATCGATGTTCGGGGTCGGGGAACTAGGCCGTGCAGCCGTTCCGCGAGACAAGCTTGGCGACCGGCTGGCCGCGGCCGAGCGCCTCGGCATCGGTCCCGCGTTTGCAGCAAGAAACGCGATGTGAATGCAGACGGAATATGTTAGCGCAGGTTCGCTCCGAATGAAGAGCTGTCATTTCCGCGACGACGTTCGCCGGCTCCTGGTTTACTGAGCAACCACCGGGAGCCCAACAATGGGGAGTAACCTCAGGCCCAACTGACCGATCATTGTGAAATAGGAGGAGATCATGCAAACCGTGACCACTGAAACCTTCATCGGTAACATGCGCGGCCCGGTCATCCAGCGAATGGATGCCGATTATGACGCGGTGCGGAGCCTCTACAACGGGATGATCGATAAGAGTCCCGTGATGATTGCACGATGCACCGACGTCGCTGACGTTGTCACTGCGGTCATTTTTGCAGGGCAGAACGATCTCAAGGTCGCGATCCGCGGAGGCGGACACAACGGGCCAGGTCTTGGTAGTGTCGACGACGGGCTGATGATCGACATGTCGATGATGAAAGGCGTGCGAGTTGATCCCACCGCCTGCACAGTCCGCATCGGCCCCGGTTGCACCCAGGGCGATGTCGACCATGCCACGCATATCTATGGGCTCGCCGTGCCGGCCGGCATTGTCTCGACGACCGGTATCGCCGGCCTCACGCTTGGCGGCGGTACTGGATACCTCACCCGCAAGCATGGCCTCACCATCGACAATCTGCTTGAGGCGGATGTCGTGCTCGCCGACGGTCGCATTGTCATTGCCAACAAGTCAGAGAACGCTGACCTCTACTGGGGCCTGCGGGGCGGCGGCGGCAATTTCGGCATCGTCACGAGCTTCCTGTTCCAGGCTCATCCGGTAAACATGGTCTATGCCGGTCCAGTCTTCTGGGATCTCGAAAATGCTCGGACTGTCATGCAGAAGTACAGAGGTTTCCTGCCGGGTGCTCCCGAGGAGCTCGGGGCCTTTGTCGGCTTGAAGACTGTTCCACCGATGGACCCGTTCCCGGTGGAGCATCAGGGCAAGCGCGCCTGCGCCATCATCGCCTGCTACAATGGTCCGACAGAAGATGGCAAAGCGGTCATGGCCAAGTTGCTCGGTGAGCTACCCCCGCCGCTCTTCAACTGGATGGGTGAAATGCCCTATGCGGCCCTCCAGTCCATGTTCGATCCGTTCTTCCCGAAGGGCCTGCAATGGTACTGGCGCGGCGATTTCGTAAAAGAACTGACCGACGAAGCGATTGACGCCCATATCGCCCAGGCTCGGAATGCACCGAGCGCGCTGTCGCTCATGCATCTTTATCCGATCGACGGCGCTGTCCGTCGCGTCGGCAAGAGCGACACCGCCTGGAACACGCGCGATGCCACCTGGGCGATGGTCATCGCCGGCATCGATCCCAATCCGCAAAAGGCGGGCGAAATCAAGCGCTGGACCAAGGGCTATTGGGAGGCGGTGCATCCCTATTCGGCCGACGGCTGCTATGTGAATTTCATGATGGACGACGGAGATGACGACAGGCTCAAGGCCACTTACGGCGACAACTACGACCGCCTCGTTGCCTTGAAGGCCAAGTACGACCCGACGAACTTTTTCTGCGTGAACCAGAACATCAGACCGCTGCACTCGTAGACGATCACGTCTGCCGCACGGTTCAAGTGCGCCCAAAGGGTCTTGTCGGAGCGTTCTTTCGTTTCATGGAACAAGGGAACGCTCAGGCTAGGCGGCCTTAAGTGGAACTTGGACTTAGCCTCAGGCTGCAACTTCGACTTGAATAGCGAGGCCAGGACGGCCAGAGCGAAACGGAGCAGCTCGATCATTCCGCCAGCTTAGGCGATTCCATCACGTCAACTCAGACCAGGTGCAGACTGGCGTCGGTCCAGTGCTCCGCATTGCGTTCGGCGACAGCCCGCGCCTCGGCGAAGGTGACGGTCGCGTCCTCAAGCCGTTGCGCTCTGCGGTAAATGTCAGCAAGGATCCCCAAATAGTGCGGCAAACGCAGCTCAGCCCCGGTTGCCCGCAGATCGCGAACGCGTGCGATACCATCCTCGACATCGCCCTCCCCTCCTCGGCGACAGCCCAGCCGTTCATGATCGCGCCGCAGGCGTCATCCGCCGAAACGAAATCGCAAAGGCCCGATCTGCTTCAGCCCGTATCTGTATCGCGCGCGGAATCTGGTCGAACGGTTCTTCAACAAGATCAAGCAATGTCGACGTGTCGCGACCCGATATGACAAGCTCGCAGCCAACTATCTGGCATTCGTCAAACTTGCATCAATCCGAATTTGGCTTAATGAGTCCACGCCCTAGCAATGACCCTTGCTAGCTGGTTCATTGAATCTAGCTGGAGTGCAGCTGAGGCAAGTGACGGAGGCCGGAATTATGGGCAGCCTCTTCCTTGCGGGATTGAAAAACCTTCAGGACTTTCTTTGAGGTTTCGACATTTAACCTGGCGAAGTCGCTTTTCATGGTTTCCAGATCTCCCGCGGTAATCCGGAAATTGGCCGCGCCCAAAAACAGCAAAGACATCGTCGTGGTCCATGAGAGATCCAAAGCCTTGGCCAAAATTAGAATGATCTCTTTATTTTCGTCGACCACAGCACGTTCCACGACGTCAATCGGTAGATCGCACAACAGGGAGAGAGCGACTGCAGTCTCGTCGAATTTGAGGGCATAGGCGAGATCAAAGAGCTTCTCTTCATTTAGGCTGCCCTGCGCGTGCAGTTTGCCTATGGTCCGCTTCGCGGCAAAATAATTTCTTGATGCCGGTCCAAATTTGGCGTGGATCATGCCGGTGACGGCGGTCACCGCAGTTTGAACCTGACTGCCCATCTCAGGGCGCTCTCGCGCCAGTTTTCTTTTGACCTCGTCGGACGCCTTCGAAATCAGTTGTTGAAAGAGGTGTCGCGGAATGTCTTTGCGCAGACCAACATGCTCAGCAAGGATAGAGTCATTCTCGGAGCGCTTTACAAGGTTTAAAAAGCCGGAACCGGAAAGGCTCGCGCCGTTGTTCGCCGCAACCGATGTTGCAACCTCGCTGTTGCCACGGGCCACCAACACGTCGGTTACTTCGTCGGGAATCGATTTTCGTTTTGAGATCGCCAGAAGGTGCTGCTGGCCTTTCGTTCTTGCATTTTCAACCAGCAATTTGGTATCTAGCCGCTCGGATTGCCGCAGCACGGGGCCAGCGACCTCGATCGAATCGTCAAATGCAAGTTTTGTAATGACGTTGACAGGCGCGTTATTGCTGGGAGCAAGCTTGTTTGCAAGTCGAACGCGCGCGGCGACTTCAATTTCGTCCGCAAGCCGTCCTATGATTTCACCAAACGTCCAGATCTGATCTTCAGAATACCGACCTGCAATTAGAATGTCCGTCGCATGCCACAAAGCCCGCGAACAGCTTTCAGGCGTGCCTCTGGATACTGCATCTTCCAGTTCCACCAGAAAGGATTTTGATTCGCTCATCTGGCCAGCTCAATTTGCGTTCACGCGAGGGCGCGGGTAGTAGCACTGCATTTAATGACTATCCGGCCAAAGGAGATTTAAAGCCTGCCGGTGGTTCGCGTTTTAATACGAATAAGATTGCTAATTTGCTGTCGAAGCTTCGGCCCAAAGAGCCAGCGCCCATCCGGACCCGGCGTGGCAGTAGCCTTGGTTAACGGGTGGTTCCTCAAACCAGATTATTTTGATGTTGCGGTTAGCCGGGCTCTCAGATTTTCGGTCTAGACCGGGCGCATGCAAGAGCGACGAACCAACCAGAGGCAGCGTGTTTTCAAGGCCGGAACGATCGAGTTCGACGGCAGGGCTGTCCACTGCACGATTCGCAACGTATCCTCGGTGGGAGCTGCGCTCGAAGTTGCCAGCCCCGCGGGCATCCCACACAAAGTCACGCTGAATATGGCGACCCGCAATACGCGTCAGCAATGCTACATCGTCTGGCGCAAGGAGAGACGCATCGGCGTGACGTTCGCCTGAGCGAGCGTCACCGCAGCGGCGCGCCCCCCGCGCGCTTTGCGCATCCAGGCTCCGGCGACCCCTCTCACGACCATACCGCTGCCGCCACAGTCCGGGTCACGCTTTCGCGAGTTCCGAGAGCTGTTCCGAATCATTGTGTGCCTTCTTGCCATTGATCAACGCGCCCATCGCGGCGCGGTTGCCCCTAACGGCAAAGCTCGGGGTACGCGACGCAGGCACAAGGAACCTCAGCCTGTGATGGCCATTCTACAAAATTGCAATGCGGCCTCGAAGCCTCAGCTTGCCAGGAGCCATCCATGACTGAGATCAAAACCACTTGCTGCATCGCCGGCGGCGGCCCCGCCGGGATGATGCTTGGCTTCCTCTTGGCGCGCGAGGGCGTGCCCGTCATCGTGCTCGAGAAGCACGAGGATTTCCTGCGCGATTTCCGGGGCGACACCGTCCATCCTTCGACGCTCGAAATGATGCACGAACTCGGATTGCTCGACGAGTTCCTCAAACTTCCGCATTCGACGGTGCGGGAACTGTCGCTGCAAATAGGAGATGACCACCTGGTCGTCGGCCACTTCGAGCACCTGCCCGTGCATTGCAAATTCGTCGCGCTGATGCCGCAATGGGACTTTTTGGAATTCATAGCCGATCATGCAAGGCACCATTCCGGTTTCGATTTGCGAATGCGCACAGAGGCGACCGATTTGCTCCTCGACGAAGGCCGGGTGACGGGTGTGCGCGCAACAACGCCGGATGGCCCGATCGAAATCCGTGCCGACCTCACGGTTGCTTGCGATGGCCGCCATTCGAGGTTACGCGAACGCGCAGGATTTCCCGTTGAAGATTTGCGCGCGCCCATGGACGTGATGTGGTTCCGCATATCGCGCAATGACAACGATCCAAGTGACGTCGTAGCTCGTGTCGAAAGCGGGCGGATGCTGGTGATGCTCAACCGCACTGATTATTGGCAATGCGCTTATGTCATTCCGAAAGGCACCGCCGATGAGGTCAAGCACGCGGGCCTCGACAAATTCCGCAACAGCGTCGGGGACATCTCGTCGCTCCTGCGCGACCGGCTCCTTGAAATCGACAGCTGGGACAAGGTGAAGCTATTGACCGTCGAGGTGGACCGCCTGCGGCGATGGTACCGGACGGGCCTCATCTGCATCGGCGACGCCGCGCACGCCATGTCGCCGATCGGCGGCGTCGGCATCAATCTCGCGGTGCAGGACGCGGTAGCTGCCGCCAATATTCTCGCCCAGCCGTTGCGGCGTGGAACGGTAACGGTCGACACGCTCAAAAGCGTCCAGCAGCGCCGCGAATTTCCGACGCGCGTCACCCAGCGCCTGCAGATCATCATGCAGAACAATCTGATCGGGCCGGCGCTCGCGAACAAGGACAAGCGGCCGAGGGCGCCCTGGTTCATGAAACTGATGCAATGGCCGCTGCTGCAGCGCATTCCAGGGCGGCTGCTCGCGTTTGGCGTGCGCCCAGAGCACGTCCAGTCGCCGGCAGCGTAATCTCTGCTGTTGGCGTGCACTGCGGACACTCCGCCCCTCCTTGCCGGATAGGGCTGAAGGGGGCCAGGCGCGTCTACACATAGATCCGAAGCGACAGCAAG
>VAZG01000074.1 GCA_005885285.1 Alphaproteobacteria bacterium
GCACCGGTGGTGCCGGTGCTTGCGCTGACGGCGCGCTGACTTGCGAGGCGACTTGCGGGAGATTGCCGAACAAGCCGGACCCCTGCGAATTTGGAAGGCTTGCGACCGGCACGCCCTGATGCGCCGCCTTCATGAAGCGGGTCCAGACTTCTACCGGCAATCCGCCGCCGGTCGCCTTCTTGGTCGGCGAGTTGTCGTCATTGCCGAGCCAAACGCCCGTCACGAGACTAGCAGTGTAGCCAATGAACCAGGCGTCGCGGAAATCCTGGCTGGTGCCGGTCTTGCCGGCCGCGGTCCAGCCCGGGATTTCGGCTTTGCGCGCGGTGCCTGAGATCAGCGTCTCCTCCATCATGGTGTTCATCATCGCGACATTGCGCGGCTCGATCACCTGGCTCGGCTGATCGGCTTGCCGCGCGTACAGCAACTTACCGTCGAGTGTCCTGATCCTGGTCACGACATGTGGCGAGACAGCCAGGCCGCCATTGGCAAATGGCGCATAGGCGCCGACCAGTTCGGTCAGCGATACTTCCGAGGTGCCGAGCGCGATCGAGGCATTGGCATCGAGTTTGGAGGAGATGCCGAGCCGGTGCGCGGTGCGCACCACGTTCCTGGGTCCCACTTCCAGCCCGAGCCGCACCGCAACCGTGTTGAGCGACATTGCGAGCGCCTGCGTCAATGTCACCGGGCCGAAATATTCATGGCTGTAGTTCTCCGGCTTCCAGCCTTTGACATCGAGCGGCGCGTCCTGACGGATCGTCTCCGGCGTGAGGCCTTGCTCGATCGCGGTCAGATAGACGAACGGCTTGAACGCCGAGCCGGGCTGGCGCCTGGCGGTCACCGCGCGGTTATACTGGCTCTCGGCGTAATTGCGCCCCCCGACCATGGCGCGTACGGCGCCATCCGGGGTCATCGCCACCAGCGCGCCCTGGCTGACGTTGAACTTGACGCTTTTTGCCGCGAGCTCGTCGATCACGGCGGCTTCGGCTGCGCCCTGCAGCTTCGGATCGATCGTGGTCTCGACCACGATGCTCTGGTCGATCTGGCCGACCAGGTCGTCAAGCACTTCGCCGATCCAGTCCGCGACGTAATTGACGGTGCCGGCGCCGGCCGGCTTCACATGATAAGAGGGGTGCCCGATCGAGGCCTGTGCCTGGGCGTCGGTGATGAATTTGGCGTCCGCCATGGCGGCGAGCACGGTCTGCGCGCGCGCTTCCGCGCCTTCCGGATTGCGGTTAGGCGCGAGCCGCGACGGCGACTTGACGAGGCCCGCCAGCATCGCGGCTTCCGCGAGCGTGACGTTCCTCGCGGATTTGCCGAAATAGCGTTGGGCCGCCGCCTCGATGCCATAGGCGCCGGAGCCGAAATAAACCCGGTTGAGATAGAGCTCGAGGATTTCGGCCTTGGAATGCTTGCGCTCCAACCACAGCGCGAGCTCGGCTTCCTGCAATTTGCGCTGCAGGGTGCGCTCCTGGGTCAGGAACAGGTTCTTGGCGAGCTGCTGGGTCAGCGTTGAGCCACCCTGCGAGACGCCGCGATGCAGGACGTTGGCGACCGCGGCGCGCAGGATGCCGATTGGATCGATGCCGTAATGCGAATAGAACCGGCGGTCTTCGATGGCGATGAAGGCTTTCGGCAAATAAGGCGGCAAGTCCTTCAGCGAGACATTGGCGCCGGCCATTTCGCCGCGTTGCGCCAGCACGCTGCCGTCGAGGCCCACGATCTCGATGGTGGGCGGCCGCTTCGGGATTTCCAGGGCCTGGATCGGTGGCAGATGCGCACCGGCCCAGACGACGGCGCCCACGATCGCGATCGCTGCCCACAGGCCGAGCACTGCGGTCCAATAGAACAGGCGCGAGAAGCTGACGCGCGAACGCGATCTTGAGCGCCGCTTGTTGCGGCTGCGGCTCTCGCGCGGCTTGCGCTCGCGCGGCGGCGGATCGTCGTCGTCCACCTCATCCGCCTTGCGCCTGGAAGTGGCCTTCTTCGGCTTGTCTTCCTCGCCGCTCGGGACGCGGTCCTGCGGGGTGAGGCGCAGATCGGCCAGCGCCGCAGCGAGGCCAAATCGCGGCTCCTTGCGTCCGCTCTTTTTCCGTCCCCACGCCATGCGCAACGCTCGTTACAAAATCCCGGCCGCACGCTAGCGTCCGGAGTTTAAGGTGCAGTTACGAAGAGGTTAATGCGCGATTAGTGCATGATCCGGAAAAGTGGGCGCCGGTTTTCCGAAAAGGATCAGGCAAAAACAAAAGGCTAGAGCGGGATGGCGATTCGAAGAAGCGTCATCCCGTTCTAGGGCTGGGGCGTGCTAAAGGTGGAGCGCAATCCAAGAAGGGAGCCATGCATGGGCCATATCGATCCCACCAAGGAAGTGTTCGCCCAATTTCGGGCCAATGATCGGCCGGGCCCTATCCACATACTCAATCTGGTGCGCTTGCGGAAACAGGCGGCCTATCCGGATGGCCGCCAGGCGAGCGGCGCGGAAGCCTATGCGGCCTATGGCCGGGAAAGCGGGCCGGTGTTCGAGCGGCTCGGGATCATTGCTTCATCGCCGAGTATCCTGATGTCGGCGCGTTCGCCGAGATGATCCGCGATCCCGTTTACCGTGAGGCGGTGAAACATCGCCAGGCGGCGGTCGAGGATTCCCGCCTGATCCGCCACGCGGTGCTGCCGATCGGAAAGACCTTCGGCGAGATTTCAAAATAAAAATCGGCGGCCCGGGGAGGCCGCCGATTGCTCGTCCTGGAATAGATGTTCTAGCCCGCCGGGCCTGCGTCCTCGAGGATCGGGCCGAAAAGTTCCCAGCGCTCGCCGTTGAATTTTTCCATCTGCAACTGCTTGTTGACGCGGTAGTCCGTCGGCGAGGTGTTGCCGACAATTCCGGGCAGTGCGAGATCGATGACGACATTTTTCAGGCTGGTGGCCTGCTTCATGACGTTTTCGCGGGTCAGGTTGTCACCACATTGCTTGAGCACTTGAATCAGCATCTGCGTGGTAGAGTAGCCGTAGGTGTTGAACAGCGAACCCTTGTCGCCGTCGGGGTAGTACTTTTCCATAAACTCGAGATATTTCTTCATGCCGGCATCATCCTTCCAGGTCGGGTCCGCAGGATCTTTGCCGTAGTTGACGCTGATCACGCCCTTGGACGCTTCCAGGCCCGCCGGCTTCATCACCGCGCCCACCGAAGTGGCGTTGATGTCGAGGATGTGGACCGGATGCCAGTCGAGCTCGTAATTCTTCTTGATCGCCTGCGCGGCCTGCTTCGGCGTCGAGGCGCTGAAGAACAGGTCGGCGCCGGCCGACTTGATCTTGAGGATTTGCGAATCGATGGTCGGATCGGACACTTCATAGGAAGCCTCCGCCACGATCATCGTGGCCGACTTGTCGCCAAGGCCGGCCTTGATGCCGTTCAGATAGTCCTTACCCAGGTCGTCGTTCTGATAGAGGATGCCGACCTTGGCGTTAGGATAATTCTTGATGATGTACTGGCCGTAGATGCGGCCTTCGACGAAATAGTTAGGGTTGAAGCCCATCGTCCAGGGAAAATTCTTCGGGTCGGTGAACCTGGATGCGCCGGTGGCGGCGAATAACTGCGGCACTTTCTTGGCGTTGAGGTATTTCTGGACCGCGGCGTTGGACGGGGTGCCGAGGATCTGGAACGTCAGGAGTACTTCGTCGTCCTCAACGAGCTTGCGCACCTGTTCGACCGCTTTGGGCGGGCTATAGGCGTCGTCATACTGGATCAAATTGATCTTGCGGCCGTTGATGCCGCCCTGATCGTTGATCATCTTGATGTAGGCGGCCTGGGTCTTGCCGATGGTGGCATAGGCGGAAGCCGGGCCGCTGAACGCCAGGGTCTGGCCGATCTTGATCTCGGTATCGCTCGCGCCGGTGTCGTATTTCTTTTGCGCATAGGCCGACGACGCCGATAGCGCGATCGCCAGCGTCGCACCCGTAGCCAGGTGAAAAAGACCGTTCCTCATGTTGTAGCGTTCCTCATTTTTTCGTGGGATTGTGCCGATGGTCTTGGCCGAAGCGTGCCGTCGCCATCGCTGGGAGCGAGTGTGTCGGAACCCATGCCGCATTGCAAGATTGTGTCGGCCGGAAAGGTGAACGGCATCACGCCAAATAAAGCAAAATCAGCGCAATGGCGGCCGGCAGCGCCTGCACAAACAGGATCCTGCGGCTGACGGTCACAGCGCCGAAAATACCGGCAACGGTCACGCAGAGCAGGAAGAATATTTTGACCTGGAATGCAAAGGAAGGCGCGCTTTGCAGCAGCCCCCAGACCAGGCCCGCGGCGAGAAAACCATTATAGAGCCCCTGGTTGGCGGCGAGCACCGCCGAATCGGTGGCTTTTTCGAGCGATTGGCGAAACGTCCTCAGGCCCAGAGGCTTGGTCCAGAGGAACATCTCGAGGATCAGAAAATAGACGTGCAGCGCGGCGACCAGCGCCACCAGCAGATGGGCGATCCAGATCATGATGTGTCCCCCAGTTTTCGGGTGGACGCTAGCACGCTCTCCTGGGAAAGGTGCGTGGTCTCTCGCTACCTGTTGGCTTGAACTGATGAGGTCCGAAAACCGCGAGACAGGCTTGCCGCGATGGGCGATGGTTCTGCCATGAGCAAGACATATGGGACTGTAAGCGCCGACCGGCAGCAGGAGATGAGTGGCCTGGAATTTGTCCAGGGCCTCGTCGACGGAACGCTGCCTCTGAACACAATAGCGCAGACGCTGCGCTATGATGTGAGCGAGGCGGAGAACGGACGCGTCGTCGTCACTGCGGAGCCGAGTGCTATCCATCTCAATCCGGCTGGCACGGTGCACGGCGGCTTCGCGGCTACGTTGCTCGATAGCTGCATGGGGCTGGCGGTCCAGTCGACCCTGGAGAAAGGTGCGGGCCAGACCACGCTCGAGTTCAAGATCTCGCTGCTGCGGCCGATAACCCCGGAGACGGGGGCGATCAAGGCAGAGGGAATCGTGTTGAACCGGGGCCGCCGGGTTGGCACCGCCGAAGGGCGGATCACGGACAGCAAGGGGCGGTTGCTCGCCCACGGCACCACCACATGCTTGATCTTTCAGAGCTGAAGACGTCGCCACCACGACAAAAAGGCGCAGTGGTCGATCGTTCGAGGATCGATATGGACCGCATCGCCTGCTACCGCGCGATCTCGACCCGCGACGTCCGCTTCGACGGGCGGCTGTTCGTGGGCGTCAAAACCACCGGAATCTATTGCCGGCCGATCTGCCCGGCGCGGACTCCGAAATTCGAGAACGTGTCGTTCTTTTCTTCCGCGGCGGCGGCGCAGGAAGCGGGCTTCCGACCTTGCCTGCGCTGCCGGCCGGAAGTCTCGCCGGAGCTCGCGTTCTGGCGCGGCACGTCCAATACCGTGTCGCGCGCGCTTGCCTTGATCGAAGCCGGCGGCCTCGATGGCGACGATGTCGAGGGTCTTGCCAACCGGCTCGGCATCGGTGGGAGGCAATTGCGGCGGCTGTTTCAAAGGCATCTCGGGGCCTCGCCGGTCACGGTGGCGCAGACGCGGCGTGTCCTGCTTGCCAAGCAATTGATCCACGAGACGTCGTTGCCGATGGCCGAGGTGGCGCTGGCTTCGGGCTTCAATAGCGTGCGCCGCTTCAACGAGACCTTCCGGAAATTGTTCGCCCGCCCGCCGGCAGCCCTGCGTCATCTTCGTGGCAAGGCGAAACGCGAAACGGGTTTCCTGTCGGTTCGTCTTGCCTACCGGCCGCCCTACGACTGGGACGCGATGCTGGCCTTTCTCGCTGCGCGCGCCATTCCCGGGCTCGAGGCGGTCTCAGACAGGAGCTACAAGCGCAGCATCGCCTTCGGTGGAAATAGCGGCGTGGTCAAGGTCACGCCGGCGGACAGCCATCGCGTCGACGTCGCCATTCGCTTTCCCGACCTGGCGGCGCTGCCGCAGATCATCGCCCGGGTACGCCGCGTATTCGATCTTGCCGCCGATCCCGACACCATCGGGGCGCATCTTGCGCTCGACCCGATGCTCGCGCCGCTGGTCGCGGCGCGGCCGGGCCTGCGGGTGCCCGGCGCATGGGACGGCTTTGAACTCGCGCTGCGCGCGATCCTCAGCCAGCAGATCACCGTTCCGGCGGCCACAAAATTGCTGGGCAGGCTGGTGCAGCAACACGGCGAGCCGCTGCCGAAGGCAATGAGAGACGGCGAGGGTCTCAGCCATCTGTTTCCATCGCCCGCCCTGGTCGCGGTGGCCGACCTTGCGGCGCTCGGCATGCCGGCTGCGCGGGCGAGAGCGGTAACGTCGCTCGCGCAGGCCATCTGTGCCGATCCCGCGATGTTCAGCCGTGGTGCGAGCCTGGAACAAGCCATCGCCAAACTGCGGCTGCTGCCGGGGATCGGCGAATGGACCGCGCAATACATCGCCATGCGCGAGCTGCGGGAGCCCGACGCATTTCCCGCCGCCGACATCGGCTTGCTGCGCGCCATGGCTGCGGCCGATGGTAGGCGTCCGTCGCCGGCCGAATTGTTGTTGCGCGCGGAGCGCTGGCGGCCGTGGCGCGCCTACGCGGCGCTGCACCTGTGGGCGGCAGGTCCACCGCTCGCAGCGTCATCCGGAAAAATCCATGAGCACGAAGCGGCCTGAGACATTTTCGCTCGATCGGCTGCAGACGCCGATCGGCACGGCGATGCTGGTGACCGACGCCGACGGCGTGCTGCGCGCGTTCGACTGGGAGGATTATGCCTCGCGCATGAACGGGCTGTTACGATTGCAATATGGCGCGGTCGTCTTGCAGGACGCGCCTGCTCCTGAGGCGACCAGGGCGGCGCTGTCGGCGTATTTCAAAGGCGATCTCGCTGCCCTGAGCGCCGTCAGATGGCGCGTCGCGGGTACGCCGTTCCAGCGCAGGGTCTGGACGGCGCTATCGAAGATTCCGCCGGGCACGACCATGACCTACGGCGCACTGGCGGCCCAACTAGGCATGCCCGGGGCGATGCGTGCGGTCGGACATGCCAACGGCTCGAACCCGCTCAGTGTCGTGGTGCCCTGCCATCGCCTGATCGGCGCCGATGGTTCGCTGGTCAAATATGGTGGCGGGGTTGAGCGCAAGCGCTGGCTGCTCGCGCATGAGGGCGTGGACCTGACACCACCGCCACAACGAGGCGCGCCGGCTTAAGAGCATGATCCGGAAAAGTGGACACCGGTTTTTCCGAAAAGATCATGCTCAATCAAAAACCTAAAGCGCGATGACGATCTCTCATCGCGCTTTAGGAGAATGGTCGGGTCCGTTAATCGCCAGACCGGTTACCGCGATCCCGCTAGCGTCTCCATCGCAAACATGGAGACGACCAATGACCAACGAAGAAGTTCAGGATTTCGTGACGCGCTTTGCGGCGGCCTGGGCGGCGCGGGACGGCAACGCGTTTCTCGAACTCTGGCATCCGGACGGATTGCTCCACACCCCGCTGGTGAACCGGCCGGTTGCGGGAAACGAACTTGCGCGCTTGCTGGAAGTACAGACCGCCGCGGCACCGGACTTCGTCTGGCAACTGCTGGACTGGACCTCGCGCGGCGACGTCGTGATCGTCGAATGGCAGACCACCCGCAACGTCCATGGCGAACGCTTCAGCTGGCGCGGCGTCGACAAATTCCGCATCAAATGCGGCAAGATCATCGAGGAACGGGTCTACAGCGACACCGCGCCGCTGCGCGCATTTCGTTCCGGCGAGAAACTCGAGCCGATCACCACGCTGTGACAAGGACCGCCGCGCTTCAGGCTGCGGCCGCGTCGTCAGTGGCGAGCAAATGGGTCAGCGCGCTCTTGATCGCGGCCTGTCGGGTGGGGGCGTTGATCTGCGCACCCAACAGGTCGGTGACGTAAAACACGTCGCGGGCGCGCTCGCCGAAGGTCGCGACATGGGCGGAGGCGATATTGAGGTTGAGCTTCGAGATCGCGGTGGTGAGCTGATACAACAGGCCGGGGCGGTCGAGGCCGGAAACCTCGATCACGGTGTAACGGTCCGACCACTGGTTGTTGACGGTCACTTCCGGCTCGACCACGAATGGCCGTATCTTGCCGCGGCTGGCGGCGCGCCGCGCCATCGCTTCCGGAAGGCGCAGTTTGCCTTCCAGCACGTCCTCGATCATCTCG
This sequence comes from Alphaproteobacteria bacterium, assembly GCA_005885285.1. Lineage (GTDB taxonomy): Bacteria > Pseudomonadota > Alphaproteobacteria > Rhizobiales > Xanthobacteraceae > Bradyrhizobium. The sequence continues at coordinate 8,137 of VAZG01000074.1, forward strand.
CCGATACGCGTGGCGCGGCGTCCCTCGTCCTCGTCGCGCTCATATTCCCTCGATATCGCGATGGTATCGAGCGCGCGGCCGTCGGTCGTGGTGTAGATCTGCGCATCGACGATGTTGGCGCCGGCGGAAGCGCAGGCGCCGGCGATGATCGACAACAGCCAGGGATGGTCGGTTGCCAGGATGGTCAGTTCGGTGACGCCGCGCATCTCGTCGAATCCGACATTGATCGCGAGCTTGTGGCCGGCCTGTTCGGCTTGCCGCAGGAAGCGTGCGTGGCGGATCTTGCGCGGCAATTCGACCTTGAGCCAGTAGGCCGGATAGTGCCGCGCGATGTAGGCGTTGAGCTCGGGCTCCGGCCATTCGGTGAAGGCGGCGCGGAATTCCGATTGCGCGACCGCGATGCGCTGCGCCCGGTTCACTTCCGAGAAGCCGCCGGTCAACACCGGCTCGGTTTCGTAATACAGCGTGCGCAGAAGCTGCGCCTTCCAGCCGTTCCAGACGCCGGGGCCGACGCCGCGGATGTCGGCGGTGGTCAGGATCGTCAACAGCTTCATCTGCTCGACTGACTGCACCACGGCCGCGAAATTCTCGATCGTCCTGCGGTCGGAGAGATCGCGCGACTGCGCCACCGTCGACATCGTCAGGTGCTGCTCGATCAGCCAGGCGACCAGTTCGGTGTCGGCGGTGGAGAAGCCGAGCCGCGGGCACAGCCGCCGCGCCACCTTGGCCCCCGCAATCGAATGATCCTCGGGGCGGCCCTTGGCGATATCGTGCAACAGCGTACTGATATAGACCACCGGGCGATGCTCGGGGCGTATCTTGCGCATCAGGTCGCTCGCAACGGTGAACTCTTCGTTGCCGCCGCGCTCGATCTCCTGCAGGAATCCGACGCAGCGGATCAGGTGCTCGTCCACGGTGTAGTGGTGGTACATATTGAACTGCATCATCGACACGATCTTGCCGAAGGCGCGGATGAAGTGACCGAGCACGCCGGTCTCGTTCATCCGCCGCAGCACCGTCTCGGCGTCGTTGGAGATCAGGATCTCCATGAACAGGCGGTTGGCTTCGGGATTTTCGCGCAGTTGCGTGTTGATCAGCTTCAGCGAGCGCGTCACCGTCCGCATGGCGTCCGGATGGAACGCCAGGTTGTTCTTCTGCGCCACGCGAAAGATCCGGATCACGTTGACCGGGTCGTGCTTGAGCACGTCGGGCGCGGCGAGGTTGATGCGGTTGTTGTCGACGATGAAATCGTCGCTTTCGGGCACCCGCCGCCGCGCCGCGCTTGGCCGCAACCGCGCCATCATGCGGCTCAGCACCGGCGCCGGCTTGGCCTGCTGGTCCTCAAGCTTTGCGCACAGGATCGCGGTGAGGTCGCCGACGTCTTTGGCGACCAGGAAGTAGTGCTTCATGAAGCGTTCGACGTCCTGCATGCCGGGATGCGAGGTGTAGCCGAGCCGGATCGCGATCTCGCGCTGCATGTCGAATGACAGCCGCTCTTCGGCGCGGCCGGAGAAGAAATGGATGTTGCAGCGCACCGACCACAAGAAATCGGCGCAACGGCGGAAGGTGCGGTACTCCTGGGCGTCGAATACGCCGCGCTCCAGGAGCTCGTCGGTCTCGCGCACGCGGTAGACGTATTTTGCGATCCAGAACAGCGTGTGCAGGTCGCGCAAGCCGCCCTTGCCGTCCTTGACGTTGGGTTCGACCAGGTAGCGCGATTGCCCGGCGCGGCGATGGCGCTCCTCGCGCTCGGCCAATTTGGCGGTGACGAATTCGGCGGCGGTGCCCTGGACGACTTCCTTGTCGAAACGGGCGACCAGTTCGTCGTAGAGCGGCTTGTCGCCGGTGAGGAAGCGTGTCTCCAGCACCGCGGTGCGGATCGTCATGTCGCCGCGCGCCTGCCGGATCGATTCATCGACCGAGCGGGTGGCATGGCCAACCTTTAAGCCCATGTCCCACAGGCAATAGAGAATAGCTTCGGCAACCTGCTCGCCCCATGCGGTCTGCTTGTAGGGGAGGATGAACAATAGATCGATATCGGATTCCGGCGCCATCAGGCCGCGGCCATAGCCGCCGGTGGCAACCACCGCCATGCGTTCGGCGCCGGAGGGGATCGGCGAGCGGTAGAGATGGCGGGTGGCCGCGGAATACAGGATGCGGATGATTTCGTCCTGCACGAAGCACAGCCGCTCGGCACAGCGCCGCCCGTGGCGATCTTTGAGCAGCACGGCCTGAGCGGTGTCGCGCGCCGCGATCAGTTCGGCCTTGAGTAGTTGCGCGACGCTGGCGCGAAAAACATCCTCGCGGCCTGAATGTTTTTCGGCGAGCGCGTCGACCGCAGCGGCAATCCGCGCGCTGTCGAAACGTTCGTCCGCTTCAGGGCGGACCTCTTTCACGACGCTGTCCATGGTGCTTCCGATAAAGGACGTGGCCTGCGCTGTCACGGGACATTCGAAGGTGGCAGTGAATCCATGCTGGATTCACTGTGTTTTGAGCAAGGCTCTTCTCGTGGCAGGCTGTTCCGCTGCGGCTATTTTCTCGTTGACGTGACTTATTAACTCCTTGAGAAAACACAAGGTTTTTTGGAGGACGGACATGCCTGGAATTTCACGGCGGACTTTGGTTGCGGCGATGGCGGCGTCCATGCTGGCGCCCGGCGCGGCGGTTGCGGCCGACGCGCTCAAGGAAATTCGCATCGACTGGGCGACGTACAATCCGGTGTCGATGGTGCTGAAGCAGAACGGACTCCTGGAGAAGGAATTCGCCAAGGACGGGATTGGCATCGTCTGGGTGCAATCGGCTGGTTCCAACAAGGCGCTCGAGTTCCTCAACGCCGGCTCGATCGATTTCGGTTCGACCGCGGGCTCGGCGGCGCTGGTCGCCAGGATCAACGGCAATCCGATCAAGTCGATCTATGTCTATTCGCGCCCGGAATGGACCGCATTGGTTACGACCAAGGATTCCAAGATCGCAACCGTCGCCGATCTTAGGGGTAAGCGCGTCGCGGTCACGCGCGGCACTGATCCCCACATATTCCTGGTGCGTGCGCTGCTCGGCGCGGGCTTGAGCGAGAAGGACATCACCCCGGTGCTGTTGCAGCATGCCGACGGCAAGACCGCGCTGATCCGCGGCGATGTCGACGCCTGGGCGGGTCTCGATCCGATGATGGCGCAGGCCGAAATCGAGGAGGGCGCCAAGTTGTTCTTCAGGAAGCCCGACGCCAACACCTGGGGTATCCTCAATGTCCGCGAGCAGTTTTTGAGGGACTATCCGGACATCGTCCGCCGCGTGCTCGCGACTTACGAAGAGGCACGCAAATATTCGCTTGGCCATTACGACGATCTGAAGAAGACGTTTATCGCGGCGACAAAACTGCCGGATAACGTTGTCGACAAGCAGCTCAAGGAGCGCACCGAGTTGACGCACAGCCGGATCGGCGCGCCGCAGCGCGAGTCGATTTTGGCGGCCGGTGTAGCGCTGCAGCAGGCCGGCGTCATCGAGGCCAAGGTGGACGTCAAGGCCGCGCTGGATTCGCTGATCGACGATCAGGTTCCACTGCCGACGAATTGAGGTCTTCACCCTCTCCCCTTGTGGGAGAGGGTGGCTGAGATGCGAAGCATCGAAGACGGGTGAGGGGTTCCTCTCCGCGGATGCAGAC
>VAZG01000075.1 GCA_005885285.1 Alphaproteobacteria bacterium
CGTCCTTGGTGATGCGGGGAGCGCCGAACGACTTGTCGAGCACGACGTTGCGGCCCTTGGGGCCGAGCGTCACCTTCACCGCATTGTTGAGGATGTCGACGCCGCGCAGCATGCGGTCGCGGGCATCGACGCCGAATTTAACTTCCTTGGCTGACATATTTGGTTTCCCTGAGTTGAATATCTCTCACCCCTTCGAGACGCGCCCTGCAGGCGCTCCTCAGGGTGAGGGCGTGCAATGGACTAGGCGGCCTTCTTCTTGGAGGCGGGGACGTCGGTGAGCACGCCCATGATGTCGCTCTCCTTCATGATCAGCAGCTCCTGGCCGTCGATCTTGACCTCGGTTCCTGACCACTTGCCAAACAGCACGCGGTCGCCGACCTGGATATCGATCGGGATCAGCTTGCCGCTCTCGTCGCGGCCACCGGGACCGACGGCGATGACTTCGCCCTGCGAGGGCTTTTCCTTGGCAGTGTCGGGAATGATGATGCCGCCAGCGGTCTTCTCTTCGGCGTCGATGCGCTTGACCACGACGCGGTCGTGAAGCGGACGGAATTTCATGCAGTCCTCCTAAGTTTTTGCAGACGTTGTAGAATTCTGGACGATTGGCAGTCCGGGCGAGCGAGTGCCAGCCGCGGCGGACTTGATTTAGGACAGAGCGGTGCGGGGAGCAAGGGCTTCTAGCAGAAAAATTGGCACTCAAATACGGCGCCTGCCAGAATTCTCGACTGTCGTTAATCCGCAAAACAAATCGCGAAATCCCGTATTAGCACGTGCGGTAAGGTGCTGCTAACGCACCAAATTTCAACAATTCATTAAACATTTAGGCTTGTGATGAGTTGGTATCGTGCGTCACATTTGTCTCATGTGAGCGCATCTCCGCCGGGGTGGCTCCCGCAAGGCGGCCACCCACGTGAATGCGCTCCTTAAATGGAGGTTGGCATGGTCTCGCGGGTTGGGGTTGTTTCCGACGATTTCCGGAAGCAGGTGTTGGGCTACGGGCTGACGACGGCGCAAATTCTCTATCGGATGCCGGATCATCCCTCGCTGCTACAAACCTATGTCTGGCAGAACTACGATATGTTTCCGAAATTTCCGGCCTTGAAGGATTTCCTCGCCTTCTGGCAGGAAAAGCTGGAGGGGCCGCTATTCTCGGTCACCGTGGCGCATTCCAAGCTGATCAGGCCTGCTGAACTCCACGCCGTCGACGGCGTGTTCCGGCTGCATTGATGCGTGGGTGGGCAAAGGCGCCCTTCGCGCCGTGCCCACCGCACTTCTTTTCCAAGCTGGATGATGGGCTCGCTTCGCATAGCCCACCCTGCGGATTGCGATTTGTGTTAGCCTCTCCCTGCACACCGGAAAGGGAGAACGTGGATGGCCGGAAAGAAGCCGAAATCGCGCGCAGCGGCAAAGACCGCCCCGCTGAAGAAATCACCCGCGAGCAAAGCCACCTCTAAATCCTCGGCGCGAAAACCGATCAGGACCAAGCGCACGCGGCCCGTTGCAAAATCGAAGGCGCGCCCCAAACAGCGCATCGCGATCAGCCATCATCGCGAGGAGGATTTCAAGGCCGACGGCTTGCGGCCTTACGCGAAATACCGCGATCTCGGCATCGCCGATGCAAGCCATGGCCTGGCGCGCGCGCATGTGATCCGGTTGATGGGACCGTGCAATCCCGCCGAAGTCTCGAAACTGCATTTCCATGACGTCGACTTCCAGATGGTCTACGTCCTCAAGGGTTGGGTGAAGACTTACATGGAAGGCCAAGGCGAGACGCTGATGCAACAAGGCAGCGCCTGGACCCAGCCGCCGCGCATCAAGCATTTGATCATGGACTATTCCGACGATGTCGAGTTGCTGGAGATGATCCTTCCAGCGGATTTTGAGACGATCGAACTCACAGCGTGATCTGTCACTTTCGTCATGGCCGGGCGTCGTCCCGGCCATCCATGCCTGTCCTGCTAAGACGGCCTAGAGGACGTGGATGCCCGGCACAAGGCCGGGCATGAGGACGAAGGTATCGGCGTGACATCCACTTACCGCGAAGATATCGACGCGCTGCGCGCGCTCGCCGTTTTGTCGGTGATCGGATTCCACTTCGAGGCGCCGCGCGTTTTCGGCGGCTTCGTCGGCGTCGATATCTTCTTCGTCATTTCCGGTTTCCTGATCACCGGGATCATCCAGAAGGAAATGCGCGAGGGCACCTTCTCCTTTGCGCGATTCTACGAGCGCCGCGTCCGCCGGTTGCTGCCCGCGCTCTACGTGATGATCGCACTGACCGCGATCCCGGCCTTGCACTATCTGCTGACGTCGGAACGGTTGGAGTTCTTCCGTTCGGCAACCGCCGCGGTGACCTTTACTTCGAACTTCTTCTTCTGGCTGCAGGCCGGCTATTTCGATCACGCCGCGGTCGAAAAGCCGTTGCTGCATACCTGGTCGCTGGCGGTCGAGGAGCAGTTCTATCTGGCCTTGCCGCCAATGCTCTGGGCGGCCGTGCGGTTTTCAGGGGATGAGCCCGCCGCGGGCGTGGGAATTCCTGATCGGCGGCGCGATCGCAATCGAAGGTTTTCCGCAACTGCACAACCGCCTGCTTCAGCATATCGTTCGCGGCATTGCGGTCGTGCTGATCCTCATTCCGGTTTTCTCCTACCAGCAGGGCTCCGATTTTCCGGGATACCGCGCGCTATTGCCATGCGTTGGAGCTGCGCTGTTCATCTGGTGCGGGACCGGAATTCCGAACCGGGTGCGACATCCGTTGTCCTTTCCAAGCCTGCTGCGCTTCTGCGGCCAGATTTCGTATTCATTGTATCTGTGGCACTGGCCGATTTTCACCTTTGCGCGATTTTCGAGGGCAAGCCTGACGCTTGATCTCTTCGACAAGACCGTCCTGTTCGCGTTGACGGTATCAATCTCCTATTTGTCGTGGCGATTTGTCGAGCAGCCGTTCCGCGACCGGCAGCTCGCGCCGACGCGCCGCGCTGCTTTCGGCACGGCGGGTTTTGCGACGCTTATCCTCTTGGCGGGGAACGCGGGCGCAATCGTGCTGAGTGGAGCGCCCTCGGATAGCGATCGCGCCGCGGCGCAACTCGATGCCTACAATGCCTACGATTATCGGCCGCTTTACCGTTTCGGCAGTTGCTTTTCGCCCACGAGCGGCACGTTCGACGATCCATGCCTCAAATTCGCGGCCGGCAGGCCTAATGTGTTGTTATGGGGCGACAGCCTCGCCGCGCATTATTTTTACGGACTGAGCCATGCGGCTGACCTGCGATCCCCAAATATCCTGCAGGCGACGGAGCCGGCGTGCATGCCGACGCTGGACGCGGCCGCGCAGGGTACTGCTTCATGCCGCGGCTTTGCTGCGCAAATGTTGGGTTTCTTCGGGGATCGCAAGCCCGACCTAGCGATCCTGTCGGCGGACTGGCTCGAATATGCCCGCCCGCCGCGGTTCGACGGCATGATCGCGGATATCAAGACAACGATTTCGCGGCTGAGCGGGCTTGGTATCCGCACCGTGCTGCTCGGCCCTGCCGTGCAGTTCCGATCCCGCCTGCCGTCGATACTGGCGCGCGCACACTTGCGCAGTGTCGTTGCCAGCGCCGATGACGTGGTACTGCCGGATATTTTCACGCTCGACCGGATGATGCGGGCCGCACTGCCGAAAGCTGATGGCTTCTTCTACGTCTCCGTGGTCGATGCGATTTGCCCACAGCGGCAATGTCCGCTCACGATCGACGGCAGCATTCCGCTGTCGTGGGATCACGCGCACCTGACCGCGGAAGGCTCGGTATACGTGATGCAGCGATTGGCGCCGATGCTGGGCTTGAGGTAGCCTAAGTCATCACCCCCACGATCGCGCCCATCAGGCAGGTCGTGATCGTGCCGGAGACAATCGATTTCAACCCAAGCGAATTGATTTCCTCGCGGCGCTCCGGCGCCATGGTGCCGAGGCCGCCGATCATGATGCCGAGGCTCGCGAAATTGGCAAAGCCGCACATCGCATAGAGCATGATCAGCCGAGAGCGGGAATCAAGCGCGTCGGGACCGAGCTTTGACAGATCGACATAGGCGATCAGTTCGTTCAGCACCGTCTTGGTGCCCATCAGGCTACCGGCCGTCATTGCTTGCGGCCATGGCAAGCCCATCAGCCAGCACACCGGCGCCATGGCAAGCCCAAGGATACGCTGCAGCGAGATGCCGGCGCCGCCGATGTTGGGCAAAAGCCCGAGGACTGCGTTGGCGAGATAGACCAGCGCCACCAGCACGATCAGCATCGCGATGATGTTAAGGAGAAGCTCGAGCCCAGCCGTGGTGCCCTTGACGATCGCGTCCATGGTTGAGGAAGCGTGCAGGTCAGGATCTTCCAACGCGCCGCCGGTGCGCTGGTCCGAAGTCTCGGGCACCATGATCATGCTGATCAGGATGGCCGCCGGCGCGCCGAGTACCGAAGCAATCACGAAATGCGCAGCCGCATCCGGAATCAGCGGTGCCAGCAGCGTGGCGTAAAGCACCAGCACGGTGCCGGCGATACCCGCCATGCCGCCGGTCATGACCAGGAAAAATTCGCTGCGCGTCATTTGCTTGAGGTAGGGGCGGACGAACAGCGGCGCCTCCACCATGCCGAGGAAGATATTGGCGGCGGTGGAAAGCCCGACCGCGCCGCCGACGCCAAGCGTGTGCTCCAACAGCCACGCCATGCCACGTACGACTGGCGGCAAAACGCGCCAATAGAACAATAGCGTGGTGAGGACGCTCATGATCAGCACGATCGGCAGCGCCTGGAATGCCAGGATGAAATCCGCACCTGGCGTCTTGAGGTCGAAGGGAAGGGCGCCGCCGCCGAGATAGCCGAACGCGAACGACGTGCCCGCACGCGAGGCGGAAGAAATCGCGCCGACGGCATCGTTGATGGCGCCGAACGCATGCGCCACGAGCGGCAGCTTGATCAGGACGATTGCAGTGATGAGCGTGACGGCAAGGCCGACCGCGGCCTGTCGGATCGAAACCGCGCGGCGGTTCTCGCCAAGGCCCCACGCGATCGCGAGCAACGCAAAGATGCCGAACGCCGATTGCAGTTGAAGCATAAAATCCCCCGGGCAGCCCGCGATTATGGCAGGGGCGCAGTTCACTGCGCAATGCCATGCGCCGTCGTCAGGGCTGCCATTGACAACGAACGGATGGTCGGTCACCGCTCAAAGAATGTCCTCCATGATTCCTGTGGGCGCCGGCGCTCTGCTTAGGCAGGGCTCCTTTATCTTCTTCCTGCTGTCGCGAAGCCTGTCGCGTTTCTCCAGCCAGATCGGAGCGGTCGCGATCGGCTGGCAGATCTATGATCTCACCGGCAGCGCCTTCGACCTCGGCATGGTCGGGCTGGTGCAATTCCTGCCGACCGCGCTGTTGGTATTCGTCGCCGGCCACGCCGCGGACCGTTACGAGCGCAAGCGCGTGGTGCAGATTTGCCAATTTGCCGAGGCGCTGACGGCGCTGTTCCTCTGCTGGGGCTCCTACGGCGGCTGGCTCACCGAGGTGCATATTTTTCTCGCCACCGCCGTGTTGGGAACAGCCGGTGCCTTCGAAAGCCCCGCGACCGCGGCGCTGTTGCCTCTGATCGCACCGCAGGGATCATTGCAGCGGGCGACCGCGCTTTCGAGCGGCGCAACGCAAGTCGCGACCATCACCGGGCCCGCGCTCGGGGGTCTCGCTTATGCCGTCGCGCCCGGCCTGCCCTATGGCATCATGGTGGGGTTCTGGCTGTTGGGCACGATTTTCACCGGTGCGATCCGCCTGATGCAGGCCGCCCCGGCGAATGGTTCCGCGACATCAAGCGATCTCTTCGCCGGCGTCCGCTTCATCCGCAACAATCCCGCGATCCTCGGCACCATCTCGCTCGACCTGTTCGCGGTGCTGCTGGGCGGGGTTACGGCGCTGCTGCCGATCTATGCACGCGATATCTTGCAGACCGGCCCACTGGGGCTCGGCGTCTTGCGCGCCGCGCCCGCGGTCGGCGCGTTATTGATGACGGCGCTGCTGGCGCGCCACAGCATCAGCCGCCGCGTGGGATTGCGGATGTTTCAGGCGGTGATCATCTTCGGTGCGGCCACGGTGTTGTTTGCCGTCTCGCACTGGATGTGGCTGTCGGTCGTCTCACTGGCGGCCCTTGGCGCCGCCGATACCGTCAGCGTGGTGATCCGCTTTTCGCTGGTGCAGCTTGCGACGCCCGACGAGATGCGCGGCCGGGTCGGCGCGGTCAATTTCCTGTTCATCAACGCCTCCAACCAGCTCGGCCAGTTCGAGAGCGGGGTGACGGCGGCGCTGTTCGGCGCGATGCCGGCCGCCGTGCTCGGCGGTGTCGGCACCATCGCGATCGCGCTGTTGTGGATGAAGCTATTCCCGGCGCTGCGCCAGGTGGAGAAACTGGAATAGCTATTCGTCGGACCGCGCGGCGACGGCGGCAGGCTTCGGTTCTGGCCTACAATCTGACGCAGGTCATGAACATCGTCGGGACCAAGCCGCGGCTCCAACGCGGACACCGGGGCGGCATGACGCTCTAACCCCGGCCCACGAACGGCATCTTCGATGCCATCACCGTCATGAACAGCACGTTGGCGTCGAGCGGCAGGCTCGCCATGTAGGCGACCGCGTCGCCGACCGCCTTCGCGTCCATGCGCGGCTCCGGCATCTTGCTGCCGTCGGGCTGCAACACGCCATCGACCATGCGATCCGTCATCGGGGTTGCGGCGTTGCCGATGTCGATCTGCCCGACTGCGATGTCGTAGGCGCGTCCGTCGAGATTGGTCGCCCTGGTGAGGCCGGTGATGGCGTGCTTGGTCGACGTATAGGCCGAGGACAGCGGCCGCGGCGCGTGCGCCGATATCGAACCGTTATTGATGATGCGGCCGCCGCGCGGGGTCTGGTCCTTCATGATGCGGAATGCGTGTTGCGTGCACAGGAACGGCCCGGTCAGGTTGGTATTCACCACCGCCTGCCACTGCGCCAGGCTCAGATCCTCGAACGGAATCGCCGGCGCGCCCATGCCGGCATTGTTGAACAGAACATCGAGCCGGCCGTAAGTCTGCATCACTTTGGCAAACAGCGCGCCGATCGATCCGGGATCGGTCATGTCGGCGGAAACGGGCAGGCTCTTGCCGATGTTGTCGCCGAGCTTCGCGGTCTCCTCCAGCTTCTCCATGCGCCGCCCGGCCAGCACCACGGTAAATCCGACCCGCATCAGCGCCAGCGATGCCGCCCGTCCGACGCCGGTGCCCGCGCCCGTCACCACGGCGATCTTGTTTGCTGCTTCGGCCATACTGTTTCCTCGCTGTTATTTCTTTGCTTCTGTTTCGGTCTTGTAGGGCGGTCTCGGAATATTCTGATGCGCCGCGCGCAGGGCCGCCGACCAGCGCGAGCGCAGATCGTGGAAGTAGGGCTCGCCGGCCTCGATGCGGTGATTGAGATCGGCCTCGCAGGCATCCGTGCGCACCACCAGCACGTCGATCGGCAGGCCAACGCCGAGATTGGAGCGCATCGTCGAATCCATCGAGATCAGGCTGGTCTTGAGTGCCTCGTACAGCTCGACGTCGTAATGCATGGCGCGGTCGAGCACCGGCTTGCCGTATTTGTGCTCGCCGATCTGCAAATAGGGCGTGTCGGTGGTGCACTCGATGAAATTGCCGGCGGTATAGACCATGAACAGCCGCATCCGCGAGCCCTTGATCTGACCGCCGAACAGGAACGAGACGTCGAAACTCACATCTTCCGACTGGAGCGCGGGGCCCTCGGTGGCATGCACCGCGCGGATCGCCCGGCCGATGCGCTGCGCCGCCTGGAACATGGTCGGCGCGTTCATCAGCGTCTCGATGTCGCCGGTGTGCGGATCCTCGAGCCCTTCGGTCAGGGTCGACAATACCGACTGGCTGATCGCGAGATTGCCGGCGCTCGCAATTGCCATGATGCGCTCGCCGGGCTTTGAGAAGACGTGGAGCTTGCGAAACGTCGAGACGTTGTCGAGACCGGCATTGGTGCGGGTGTCCGCGATCATGACCAGCCCGTCCCGTACCAGCACTCCACAACAATAGGTCATTCCGGTGATCCCCGAAGCCGTCGGACGGCGCAGAATTACTAGCCAATTTCACGGTGTCATCCAACCCCAATTCCCTTATGGCGCGACATTCCCCGAACGGCTAGAAAACCGCGGGCTCAATCGTGGGGCCGGGGCGGGAAGCGGCCATAAGACCGCTCGCGTGGCTGAGGGATTTCTGGGAGGCCAAAATGCGTGCCAGCCGGCTGCCTCGGGGCCTGGGAGCGTCCGCCGCCGCTCTTTGTGTCGGGCTTCTGGCTGCAACGCCGGCGGCCGCGCAAAAACCAGGCGGCACGCTGCGGCTCTACCACAACGACAACCCGCCCTCGGCCTCGCTGATCGAGGAAGCAACGATTGCTTCGGTGACGCCGTTTGCTTCCGTGTTCAACAATCTCGTCGTGTTCGATCCCGCCAAGGTCCATGAGAGTATCGAAACCGTCATCCCGGACCTCGCCGAAAGCTGGTCCTGGGACCCGACCAATACCCGGTTGACCTTCAAGCTGCGCCAGGGCGTGAAATGGCATGACGGCCAGCCCTTCACGGCAAAGGACGTGCAGTGCACCTGGCGGATGCTGATCGGCAAAGGCGACACGCAGGATTTCCATCGCAATCCCCGCAGGGTCTGGTATTCGAAACTGCAGGACGTCTCGATCAACGGCGATTACGAGGCGAGCTTTGAGCTGAGCGAGCCGCAGCCGAGCCTGCCGGTGCTGCTGGCGAGCGCGTTTTCCCCGGTCTATCCCTGCCACGTGCCGCAAGCTGTGATGCGGACGAGGCCAATCGGAACCGGTCCGTTCAAGCTGGTCGATTTCAAGCGCGGCGATTCCATCCGCCTCGTTCGCAATCCCGACTACTGGAAAAAGGACAGGCCCTATCTCGATGAGATCACGTTTCGGGTGATCGACAGCCGCGCCACGCGGATACTGGCTTTTTCGGCCGGCGAGTTCGATATCACTTTTCCGTCCGACGTTAGCGTGCCGCTGCTCAAAGACGTCAAGGCGCGCGCGCCGGACGCTATATGCGAGATGACCAACAGCGGACTCCAGATCAACCTGATGGTGAACCGCGTCAATCCGCCGTTCGACAATCCGGACATTCGAAAGGCGATGTCGCTGGCCATCGATCGCAAGCCGTTCAATACCATCCTGATGGAAGGGCAGGGACTGCTCGGCGGGGCAATGCTGCCCAAGCCGGTCGGCGAATGGGGGATGCCGCCGGATAGAGTGTCGCAGCTCGCGGGATATGGCCGCGATAGCGAAAAGAACATCACTCAAGCGCAAGCGATCATGCAGAAGCTCGGCTACAGCGATGCAAAGCCGCTGCCGATCAAGGTTCAGACCCGCAATCTTCCGACCTACCGGGATCCCGCGGTGATCCTGATCGATCAGCTCAAGAAGATCTACATCGCTGGCGAACTGGATATCCTCGATACGCCGCGCTGGTATGCAAGGCTTGCCAAGAAGGATTACACCATCGGCCTCAATGTTACCGGTGTTTCCGTCGACGATCCCGACGGCAATATCGTCGAGAATTATTCCTGCAACTCCGAGCGCAACTACACCCAATACTGCAACGCCGAGGTCGACAAGCTGCTCGCGGCGCAATCGCGCGAGCTCGACCGTGACAAGCGGACCAGGATCGTCTGGGAGATCGAGCGGTTGCTCGCCGAAGACGCCGCGCGCCCAAGCGTGTTGTGGTTCGCGGTCGGCAATTGCTGGCAGCCTTACGTGAAGAATTTTCACCCGCACGACAACAGCCAATACAACAATTTGCGCTTCGAGGATGTGTGGCTGGATAAGTGAACTTCTTTTATCGTCCCGAAAGCCGGGACCCATGACCACGAATGTGTTGATGGCTCGCTGTGGCTCCCCAACGATGGTCATACCCCGCCTATGAGGGGTATCCAGTACGCCGCGGCTTATCGATTTGATCACGACGTCTCGGAGTACTGGATCGCCCGCCGGAGGC
>VAZG01000577.1 GCA_005885285.1 Alphaproteobacteria bacterium
TGTATGGGGCTTTTCCTGTCAAGTGGTGGTTTTGGGTTTTAGCCAGTTCTTTGTTCGGAGCGGGAAAGCCGTTCTTCATCCCGTCGCCTGCGATCAGGTTCGCGGAGCGCGCGGAAGGGGTCAAGGGACCGAAACGGTAGCACAGCTTGGCGGCTTGCCGCTTAGCGTCGCTTGTGTTTCGCAGCGCCTTGACGCCTGAGCACGCGCAGCGATGATGAACTGCGACAGGAGATTTTTGCGATAGCTTCGGGCGTCTGACGGTGCCTGTCTGTGTATTGAGGATCCGAGGGGAGCTCGCCATGGCGCGCATCTTCGCGCGACAAACTTGTATACGGTAGGTCCGTTTGGATCCTGACCATGATGCAGTCATGCGCATCGGCGGTAAAGCTCCGGGCGGCGGGCCCATTCTTCCAGTCGGCATCAGTGCCATGTTCGAATACGGTTTCCCGCCACCTCGGATCGTCGATCCGGCACATCGCCGAAAACCAAGCGCGAGCGCCGAATAGTGCTGAGTGGTATCCGTTCCGGTAAGTCCTTTCAGGCCGCTGGACGTAAGACGACGCCCTCCAGTGGCTCGCCAGTGGTGACAAAGCGCCAGAGCGCGATGACCAGTTTGCGTGCCAGCGCGACGATCATTGTCTTGCGCGTGCCAATACGGCTATCGGCGGTGCGGGCGCGATACCACCGTGCCAGCGCGCTGTCCTTCTGAAACATCAGAAAGCGCCAGGCGAGTTGGATCATGCCGCGGCGGACCCGGGCGTTGCCGGCTCTGGCGAGCCCTTGTTCGCGCCGCTGTGCGCCGCTCTCATCCGGCGAGCCGGTTAAGCCGGCGTAGCGCGCCACAGCTCTGCGGTCACGCAGAGGCCGTGACAGCACCTCATGAACCAGCATATCAGCCGTCTCGACACCAACGCCGACGATTCGGGCCAGTAGCCGAACCATCGCGTGGGGCCCGGTGTCAGGCCTCTGCTCTAATCCTTTCTGACGAGCGTCCTCGATCTCTCTGATCTGGCTGACAACAACGCCCAGCCGCGCCATGTCGCGCTGCAGCTCTGCCAAGACATTTGGCGGCAACGGCATGCCCTCCGGGGTGTGCACGGTTGCAAGACGCTCGGCCGCCTTGCGCAAGGTTGGTTTGAAGTTGCGAATGCCCAGCCGGGCCAGAGTGGACTTTATCCGGTTGACGATGCGCGTGCGTTCCCCCACCAGGCACTCGCGCTCGCGGTTCGGCCGCTTGGCGTCCTCTTCGGCGATCGTCGGCACGCGCACCATGCTGCAATGGCCTCGTTCGCCACGCAGCCACCCCAAGAAGCCGCGCTTCAGCAACTCGGTGTCGAGCCGGTCGGTTTTCGCCCGGCGATGCTCCCGCGACACCGCGACACTCGAGGGATGGATCACATGCGCCTCAACGCCACGCGCCTCGAGCCAGCGCGCCAGCCAGAAGCCGTCGCGGCCGGCTTCAAAGGCCAGCGCAATCCGCGTGATCGTGCGGCCGGCCCCGACTGCCTCATCCCGCCAGCGATGCAGCACGGCAAGCAGCCGTTCTGGGCTCGGCTCCAGCTTCTTGCGCGGCTGACGCTCAATACCCGGAACGACGCCGCCAACCAACCAGCTCGACTGGCTCAGCTCGACGACGGCAATAATCGTGCTATTTTGGTCCAGGGCGACGAGGGATCTGCTCAAGTCGTTCGGCTGGGGCATCGCGGCACTCCATCGGTTAGATGCAGCGACGAAGTTGCCACGTCCTCGCCGCCCGCCCCATAGCATCTTCTGGTCCATTTCTACATTGATGCCGCTGGCGTTGGCCAAATGACCGGCAATCCTTGGAGCTCGTGCGGTGCATGCGCCCGGGTTCGGGATGCCGTGATCGGCTTTCCAGCGCTCGGCGCTTGGGCGAAAAGTCAGGCCGCTATGGCCGCCCGTGATGTTCCGGCTGAAGCAAGCTGGGCTTTCCGGGACCATCGCACGATGGCTGAGGTAATCGCCGAAGCAACAGCAGCAGCATTTAGCTGCGGGCTTCTGTCGGCGCGCTGCCGAGGTGCCGAACACGATCACATCAGCCACCTCCTCGCCAAGGGTCCGCCCGTCATCAACTTCCGTTCCGAGGGTCCACGATTTGGCGCCGCTCGTCAGGTCGCGGAGCAAGGCCTGGTTGACCGGGGTGCCGGGACGGACACGACTGCCGGCGGAGTTCACATCGCAAACCAAAGGGAAGCGTTGCTTCGGGAATTTCTCCGCTGGCAAGAGCAGTTCTCGTTCTCCCACAAACAGCCGCCCCAAGCCACCGAGGACGCATTTGCTGAATTCATGCGTTCTCTGGGCAAGCGTTAGCAGGTCCTCTCATGCACCGACTCGAGTGCCGGTACACCGAGGCGATCGATATTGATAAGGATCGGGGCAAATTTGCGAGCGCGCGCTGCCAGCAGTGCAGCCAATGCGCGGCAATAGGCCATGCGCTGCTTCACAGGGCATTCAAAAAGGCTACGAGGTCGGCCTTCTGCTGGGCGCTGAGGCCAATGCCGAAGCGCTGGTCATAGAACTCGACGACATCGGACACCGTGGCGGCCGAGCCGTTGTGGAAATAGGGCGCGCGCGCCGCCAAGCCACGCAGGATTGGTCCTTTCAGTTTGCCGATATCGGCGCAATTTCCGCTGATCATGGCGCGGCCAATATCGGTCACTTGAAAAGTCTTCCCCGCCAGCGGCCCGGAGGTGCACCAGAGCGTGAAGATCGGCAGCCCCGAGATG
>VAZG01000076.1 GCA_005885285.1 Alphaproteobacteria bacterium
ATGTGAAGCGAGCGCGGAAGTCCCCCGCACGACGACGTAGAAACACGGGCTATCAGGGCTGCCGATTTTGACCGCATCGCGGCCAATATGCGGCGATTCACCGGTATACCCGCACGTCTTCTAGGCAGCTCTTGGCGAGCCTTCGTCAGCCGACGCGCCTTGCGTCATCGCGACTACGGGTCATGGCGGATCGGCTCGCGCTCGATCGCGATCGCGGAGTCGCGCAACGCC
>VAZG01000077.1 GCA_005885285.1 Alphaproteobacteria bacterium
CCTGCCGGTCAGTGCCTCCGCGACATGGCGCTCCAGGATCTGCTGCACCAGATCGAATGAATCCAGGATCTCGCGGATCTCGGTGATCAGGCCGTCACGCAGGGTGTAAAAGGCGGCGAGATCGAATTGCACGATCCGCTCGTTCTCGCTCTTGCGGAAGAACACGCGGATCGGCGTCGCGACCTTGTCGCCGTCGGCGACGACGATCGAGCGCGTGAGTAAGCGTGGGGAACCTGTCCTCGATTTAATGAAACATCTCCAGTGCCCTGCGGTTTGGTGAACAGGTTCACGAAATCGGCGGCGTTCGCGTTGTCAGACCGGCAGCGTGGCGCCGTCCGGCGGGTGGGGGCGCTTCCTTAATCCTCCCGGGCGAAGCACGTCCCCACCCCGTTAATTTCCGATTTCACTTTTCAAACAGCCAATTCGCCACAACCGTCATTGCGAGCGAAGCGAAGCAATCCATCTTGCCGCATGAAGAAAAACTGGATTGCTTCGTCGCGAACGCTCCTCGCAATGACGGCTTCCTAATTTCAAGCGCAAATCCGCGATCTCGCGGGCGCAATGCCCCGAGCCGTGCAAACCACTCGCCCAAAGAAAAACAGAGGGCGTGGGGAACGCCGGGTGCCCAGTGCACCCGCAGCCTCGCGTGCAACAAGCAGAAAGCACACGAGCGTCGTCACCACAGGTCCACCGCTCTCACCCGGCGTTCCCACACGCGCTGGTTTTAACGGCTTATAGCGCGCTCTCCCCGGCGACGAATTCGTCTTGTCACCGTCGTTGGCGAATGAGCGGCATGTCCGCGCCCGGTTGGGCCGACATGCCTCCGCCAACTTGACACCAGCAACGGGTGCCAGGACCACACGCTTTTGCTGTCCGCGAGCAACATCAGTCGTCCGCGCGCCTTCGATTGCTCACAGGTCAATAAAGACCCGCCCTGCGATCCCTTGCGCGCCCAACGCTGCCGCGTCCACCGCATCTCATGCCCAACGTCCGTGACGATCGCGATACGCCCCTCGTGAGGGCCGAGACGGGCGAATCTGTAGAGATGATTTGCCCGACGCCGAAAGCGAAATATTTTTGCAAGGGGGGACTGGACAGGTAGAATCACGTTGATCCCACGGGCGAATTTTCTGTTTGCGCGCACGCCGCGCGAGGGCAAAAATCATGGGTGTTTGGCTCAGCCGTCGGCGGATAAAAATTCCAATGCTTTCTCTCGTGACGGGAAACGGCCCAGCTCGCGATAATCGGGCTCGTGTTCCGCCGTCTCGGGCGACCAAAGCACGACGAACTCCTTGCCTTCCTCTTCAATCAACGTGGTGAGCTCCTCGCTCTTGTACGGAGTCATGTCCCGCATGCCGCAATGCGGGCACGTATCGTCGCACGTGCAGGACCATTCGTCGGCCCATCGGCGCCTGCAACGCTCACATTTGTACAAGTTGAGAAACCAGGCCATGCGGGTCTCCTAGGATCGCAAACGATAGTTTCCACGCGAGACGAAATCAATAAATCCGCGATCACGCAAATATTGAAGCTGCTGACGTATCTTCGGCTTGATGTTCTGGTTGCCGGGATAGAGATCGCCGAGATGCCGCTCGAAAGCGTAGACCTCGTCAAGCGTGAAGTCTCGCTTGCCGAGCGATTCCACGCATTTCATGACATCGAGCAGCCAGCCCCGCGTCTCCGGCGATTCGTTTCTGAGAAATAGCGTCCTTTGCCATTCTGCAAGAACGAGCTCCTTCTCCCGAACCACGCTGCCCTGAACGATGTGAATCTTGCCGGATTCCGGAACGCGGCTGAGCAGGATGTTCGATCCGATCCAGCCGGCGCGTCGCGCGGTGAGTGCCAGCGGCTTTCGTTCCTCGATAATCTCGCGGACAAAAAAATGTTTTGGCACGATGAAAAGATTAACGACCGCGAGCGACTTGAGATCATAGTTCATCAGGAACAGACTCGGATTGTTGCTTGCTGCGAGACGCTCGCACTTCGTCTTGAATGCGCCGTCCACAACCCGCGTTCCGAATTTTCCCTTTTGACTCTTAAGCTCGAATTCCTCGTTGCATGACGTGCAGAAGAAATCCGCCAGCGGACTGTTGTTGGGGAAGGAAGAAATCTTCGCGTTGCCGCAGTGTGGGCAGTAGGCCCAGGCGCTGACCCATGCTTCGGTCCATGCGCGGGCGCTTTGCGAGCCGCTGGAGTAGGCCGATTGGGATTCTTGGAAGCCGAGTTTCATCAGACGAGCGTAACTGAACTCGCTCGAATTGCTAGCGTTGCAGGTCTAGATCACGTCGTGGAGAACCATCCACCCCGTTAGCCAGATGACAAAACCAGTGACGGCGCCGAGAGCCGCGCCGGCAAGGCGATGGGTTGGCCATAACAGCGCGCCTGGAATTCCGCCCAACGCCAAGCCGGGACTGCCGAGCAACAGCGCGATCGTAATCAGACTGAGGGGATCGCTGAGGATGCCGATGTCCGACACCGGCCGTTCACCGCTTCTTCCATCCGCCGCGATGTCCCGGCGCGCCGCCGCTGGAGCGGGGGGCGGGGCCGAATTCGGGGCCGGACTGGCGCGAGTCGGTGGGCTGGAAGATTTTGCTTCCGGCGCCTGATCCAGAGTCGTTGGGCGCGGGTTTGCGCTGATGTCCGCGGCCGGGGCGGTAGGGCAGGGATTCCGGGCCGTGCATTTCGTCGAGGTGGGGTTTGTGGATTTTGGAGGTGGCGTCGCTGGCACCGCTCGAGGGTTGCCCCTCATCCGCCTTCGCCCTTTGGGCTTCGGCGGACGCGCCCCGGCCCTCTCCCCGTGAAGAACGGGGCGAGGGGGAAGAGGCACCGCCGCGCGAGGAGGGGGAAGGGGCGCCGCGCATCGGCGCGCCGCGCTTCTTCAGCGCGGCTGCCGGAAGATTCGCGGCGTCGCCGTACTTCTTCGTCCCGGCGTAGGCACCGGCCTTGCTCTGCACGGCGCGCTGTTTGACGGAGGGATCGTCGACGACGGCCATTTCGGTGGCGCGCAGGCGCTTGACTTCGTCGCGCAATCTTGCCGCTTCCTCGAAATTCAGATCGGCGGCGGCTTCGCGCATGCGCGTCTCGAGGTCGTTCAAGACCGCCTCGAAATTGTGCCCGATCGAGATCACGTCGTCGGCCATGCCGCCGTCGCCGATCTCGACCAGCACATGGTCGCGCTCGTAGACGCTGTTCATGATGTCGTGGATCGAGCGCTTGATGCTCGCCGGCGTGATGCCGTTGGCGGTGTTGTACTCGACCTGCTTTTCGCGGCGGCGGTCGGTCTCGGCGATGGCGCGCTGCATCGAGCCGGTGATTTGATCGGCATAGAGAATCACCTTGCCGTCGACATTGCGCGCGGCGCGGCCGATGGTCTGGATCAGCGAGGTCTCGCTGCGCAGAAAGCCTTCCTTGTCGGCATCAAGAATTGCCACCAGCGCGCATTCGGGAATGTCGAGGCCCTCGCGCAACAGATTGATGCCGACCAGCGCGTCGAACGCGCCGAGGCGCAAATCCCTGATGATCTCGATGCGCTCGATCGTGTCGATATCGCTGTGCATGTACCTGACACGGATGCCCTGCTCGTGCAGATATTCGGTGAGGTCTTCCGCCATCCGCTTGGTCAAGACCGTGATCAGCGAGCGGTAGCCCGCCGCAGCGGTGGCGCGGACCTCGCCGACGAGATCGTCGACCTGCGTGCGGGCCGGGCGAATATTCACCGGCGGATCGATCAGGCCTGTCGGGCGGATCACCTGCTCGACGAACACGCCGCCGGATTCGTTAAGCTCCCAGCCTGACGGCGTCGCCGACACCGCGATCGATTGCGGGCGCATCATGTCCCATTCCTCGAAGCGCAGCGGGCGCTTGTCCATGCAGGAGGGCAGGCGGAAACCGTATTCCGCAAGCGTCGCCTTGCGGCGGAAATCGCCGCGGAACATGCCGCCGATCTGCGGGACGGTGACGTGGCTTTCATCCGCAAACACCAGCGCGTTGTCAGGCACATATTCAAACAAGGTCGGCGGCGGCTCGCCGGGGCGGCGGCCGGTGAGATAGCGCGAATAGTTCTCGATGCCGGCGCAGCTTCCGGTGGCCTCCATCATCTCGAGATCGAAGGTGGTGCGCTGCTCCAGCCGCTGCGCTTCGAGCAGGCGGCCCTGGTTGTTGAGCTGGTCGAGCCGCAATTTCAATTCGCCCTTGATCGACTTGATCGCCTGCACCAGCGTCGGCCGCGGCGTCACGTAGTGCGAGTTGGCGTAGATCTTGATGAATTCGAGATCGTCCTGCTTGTGGCCGGTGAGCGGATCGAACTCCTCGATGTTCTCGACGACGGGTGCGCTTGTATTGCAGTGCCACGAGGTCGGCGATCAATTGCCGCTGGTCGATGCGCTCGCCCTTCTTCAGCGCAAACGTCATCGCGGTATAGGTCTCGACCGAGCCGATACCGTAGATGCACGACACGGAAGCCACGATGATGACGTCGTCGCGCTCCAACAGCGCACGCGTCGCCGAGTGGCGCATGCGGTCGATCTGCTCGTTGATCGAGGAATCCTTCTCGATATAGGTGTCGGTCCGCGGCACATAGGCCTCGGGCTGGTAGTAGTCGTAATAGGAGACGAAATACTCGACCGCGTTGTCGGGAAAGAAATTCTTGAACTCGCCGTAGAGCTGCGCCGCCAGCGTCTTGTTCGGCGCCAGGATCAAGGCCGGGCGCTGCGTCGCCTCGATCACCTTGGCCATGGTGTAGGTCTTGCCGCTTCCGGTAACGCCGAGCAGCACCTGCGTGCGGTCGTTGCGCTTGATGCCTTCGACGAGTTCGGCGATCGCGGTCGGCTGATCGCCCTTCGGCTCATACTCGGATTTGATCACAAACCGCACACCGCCTTCGGATTTTTCCGGGCGCGGCGGCCGATGCGGGGTCCACACTTTCAGCGAGCCGTCTTCGCCTTTGAATTCGGGACGGCCCTCGCGGATCAGGTTTTCCAGCGCATCGGCGGTCGCCTTGACGCCCAGAGCTTCCATCTTGCTGCGCGGCGGCCGCGCCAGCGCCTCTTCATCGTCCTCGGCGGTCGGCAGGCCCAACTGCCGCGCCAGCTCGGGATCGAGCGTTGGGATCGTCGCCGCGGTGCCGTAATGCGCCTGCGGCGCCTCGTCGAAACCGCGCTGCGCTTCGTTGAAGGCGGGACTCGTGGAGCCACCCCCACCCTGACCCTCCCCCGCAAGCGGGAGAGGGGACGCAGGTGGCGCGTTCACGGGATCATCTCCTGCAGCGCCCGGAACACTGGTTCGATCAGCACGCGGCGCTAGCCGTCTGGAGCCCTCTCCCGCTTGCGGGAGAGGGTTGGGTGAGGGCGACGCACGGGAGGTGCCGCTCGTCGCCGCGTCGCGCTTGGCGACGTCCTCGCTCGTGCCGCGCGTCGAGGCGCGCGCGCGGTGCGCGGCGGCCTCGCCGCCGGCGCGGCGGTCCCAGGAATTATCCGGCGGCGGCTGCAGGCCGGTGCCCGATCCCATGCCGGCATCGCCGCGGTTGATCGCGGGATTGAGCAGTTCCGCCAGCGCCGGCCCGATCGGCTGCACGTCGGGGCGCGACGCCTTAGAATTTGGCCGTGAACCCTGTGCTTTGGATTTTGGCGTTTTGCCGGGCTTTTTCGGATCGCTTGGATGCTTCGCCATGGCCGGGAATATGGGATGACTCCGGCGGCGAGGAAAGGGCAAAAGCCGGTGACGGCGATACGGGTCAATTCAAGTGTCAGCAGCTGTCAGCCGTGCGCGTCAATGTCGTCGCCGCCGCAAGGCCGCGCCACCAAGATGGCAAGCAAGATGGCAAGTTAGATGGCATGTAAGATGGCCTGGCCCGCTGATTCGAGATTGACCAAGCGGCATATTGGGGCTGACATCGAACCATCGCTAAAGGCGTGCTCCCCAGAGCGTGACGACGCTTCTTCGAATCGTCATCCCGCTCTTATCCTTTTGTTTGCGCATGATCCTTTCGGAAAACCGGTATCCACTTTTCCGGATCATGCTCTAAAGGACAATCGATGAGGTTGTCGACCCGACTGACGATTGCGATGGTCGCGCTGGTGCTGCTGGCGACGATAGCGGTCGGCGTGCTGACCTTTCGCAATATCGCCACGTTTGCCCTGCCTCGGGCGCTGGACCGCATCGATACCCACGCCGAGTTGCTCGCCAACGAGCTTGCGGCCTCGGTTCGCGGTGCGCGGGCCGATGTACTGGCCTTTCGTTCCTCCAACGAAGTCATCGACATCATGACGGCGCACAGTGATCGCGGGAACGAACCCGCGGCCGCCATGGAGGCGGAGTGGCGCCGGCGCCTGGGCGTTCAGTTCGCCGCGGAACTCGTCTCCAAGCCGAATTATCACGAGTTCCGTTACATCGGGGCTGACGATGGCGGGCGCGAACTGGTTCGGGTGGACCGCTCCGATGCCGGCGTCCCCCCACGGATCGTTCCGGACAATGAGTTGCAGCGCAAGGGCGATCGCGAGGCCTTCAGGCAGACCATCCGGTTGCCGGCCGGCGAGGTCTATGTCTCGCAGATCGATCTCAGCGTCGAATCCCCGCGTATCCCGGTGCTGCGCGTCGCAACCCCGGTGTATGCGCCGGACGGGCGGCCGTTCGGCATCGTGATCATCAATGTCGATATGCGGCCGGCGTTTGACCGGATCCGCTCCAACCCCACCAGAGGCGGCCGCAGCTATGTCGTCAATGAGCGGGGCGACTATCTGGTGCATCCCGATCCGGCCCGCCAATTCGGTTTCGAATTTGGCAAGCCGTATCGGATCCAGGACGACTTTCCGGATTTCGCGCAAGTCCTGGCAAGCGACGATTCGGCGCCGCGGCTGATGGCGGATCGTGCCGGCCGGCGTTTCGGTATCGGGCTGGCGTCGGTGCGGCTGGCCGACGGCCCGCGGGTCATCCTGGTTCAGGCCTTGGCGTACCAGGACCTCACGGTGGCCACCTCTGCGGTTCGCGACTCCAGCCTGATGGCCGGATTCGCGGCGGCGTTTTGCGCGTTCGTGCTGGCGGTCATCGTCGCACGTTCGCTGACCCGCCCGCTGGTGCAGATGACCAGGGTGGTGCAGGGCTTCTCGCGCGACGAGGCGGTCGCGCTGCCAACTGGTGGCGGCTACGAGATCGGCGTGCTGGCGCGCGAGTTCGCGGACATGGCGGCGGAGTCGCACGCCAAGACGGCGGCCCTCAATCGGGAGATCGAGGCGCAGAAAAAAGCGCAGCAGGCGCTGCTCGAGAGCGAACAGATGGCGCGCGACGTCATCGAAAACGCGCTCGATGCGTTCATTCAGAGCGATGAGGCCGGCAATATTCTCGAATGGAATCCGCGGGCCGAGGCCATCTTCGGATGGTCGCGGCAGGAGGTGTTGGGAAAACACCTGACCACCCTGATCCTGCCGGAGGAGCTTCAAATCCATCGCCAGCAAATGAAGGAACGGCTGCTGCGCAATGAGGCGGACGCGGCCGCCGGCGATCGTTTTGAAATCGACGCCATCCGCAAGGACGGCGAGATGGTCAAGATCGAGGTGTCGCTGAAGCTGCACCGACGCGGCAGCGGCTATTTGTTCAATGCCTTCGTCAGGGATCTGACCCAGAAGATCGCGGCGGAGGACCAACTGCGGCAGGCCCAGAAGATGGAAGCGATCGGCCAGCTCACCGGCGGCATCGCCCACGACTTCAACAATGTGCTCACCGTGATCACCGGAACCATCGAAATCCTGGCCGCGGAGGTTTCCAAGCCCGACCTCGCCGCGATCGTCAAGCTGATCAGCGAGGCGGCGGACCGCGGCGCGGAATTGACCGCGCATCTGTTGGCCTTCGCCCGCAAGCAGCCGCTGCGGCCGCGCGAGGTCGACGTCAACAGGCTGATCGTGGAATCGGCAAAGCTGATGCGGCCGACGCTCGGCGAGCATATCGAGATCGAATCGATGCTGACGGACCAGCTATGGGCGGCGCTGGTCGACCCGGGACAGCTCTCCTCTGCGCTGCTCAATCTTGCGATCAACGCGCGCGACGCCATGCCCCAAGGCGGCAAGCTCGTCCTGGAAACCAAGAACGTGACCTTCGACGAGGAATATGCCGCGGCTAACGGCGACGTTGTGCCGGGGAATTACGTGATGGTCGCGGTCAGCGATACCGGAATCGGAATTCGGGCCGATATCATCGACCGGGTGTTCGAGCCGTTCTTTTCGACCAAGGAGGTCGGCAAGGGCACCGGGCTCGGCTTGAGCATGGTCTACGGCTTCGTCAAGCAATCGGGCGGACACATCAAGGTCTACAGCGAAGAGGGCTACGGCACGACCTTCCGCCTCTATCTGCCGCAGGCCGATGCCGCGCCGGAAGAACTCGCGGGGGCCGAGAGCCCCGAGATCGAGGGCGGTCACGAGACCATCCTGGTGGTCGAGGATGATGAATTGGTGCGCGCTTATGTCCGCACACAGCTCCAGGGCCTCGGCTACAAGACGCTGTCGGCCGCCAACGGCACCGAAGCCCTTGCCATCGCCGATGGCGGCGCGGCGTTCGACCTCTTGTTCACCGACGTCATCATGCCCGGACGTCTGAACGGCCGGCAACTCGCGGCGGAAATGACGCGGCGCCGCCCGTCGCTGAAAGTGTTGTTCACCTCCGGCTATACCGAAAACGCCATCATCCATCACGGCCGGCTGGATTCCGGCGTGCTGCTGCTCGCCAAGCCCTATCGCAAGCTTGATCTGGCGCGCATGCTCCGCCTCGCGCTGACGTCTGCCGGATTGCTCGCGGACGAAAAGCCGCCGCCCGAACCGCCGGGCTGAGGATCGCGTTCCGCGATCTGGTCAGGCGACGCCGGGCTCAGCCGAGGCCTTGACGATATCGAGATGGATGCCGCCGCAGCGCGTGCATCGCATGGTCCAATATTCGCAGTCGGCGCCGCCGGCAATCACCCGGACCACGGCCAGGCTCGCCTTGCAGTCCGGGCAATTCGAGCACGCCGACTGGGAAGATGGCGCCAGGACATGCGTGTCGTCGGCAGTTCCTCGGCTGGCTCCTTGGCCAGTTCCTTGGGGGGGTTGGTGGCTCTCAAGGTGCGGCATCGCTGCGGTCCTTTTCCCGCGCTATGGCGCGGTCGGGCGCTGAACCTGTGGCGCCAGCGAGGGCCCCGCATAGCGCCGCCTGAACTGGTCGATGTGAGCCTTGGCGTCGGCAATCGCGGCATCGGGATCGGACCACGCGAAGCCGACTTCAAGCGTCGGAAACAGCACGCCGTCGAGCACGACCGGGCTCAGATCGGCGCGCTTGATGCGGGCGTGCCACAAGCCTTTGCCAGCCTCAAAGGATTCGATATCGAAACCGTCATATGTGTAGGTCATCTCCGTGGTCCCCGAAAAGTTGCGCGCGCTTAGCGGACCACGTTTCGGTGCGGGCGAATGTGAAGCGGTTCACATCTGCGGAGTTTTTGGCGGCGATTGCAGCGTATCGATTCTCTCAACCGGCATGACGCTGCAATTTGCCGGACGCCTTGCCGCGCGCCGCCGGCTCCGCCGCGGCACGAATGATCCAGCGCCGGAAGCTTGCGAAATCGCGCTGCTCGCGCTGGAAGCCGCGATAGACCAGATACCAGCGCATGCCTTTCGGCACCGTCAATGCAAAAGGCGCCACCAATCGCCCGGCGGCAATGTCGTCGTCGATATAGGGCCGGATGCCCATGGCGACGCCGAGCCCGTCGACGGCGGCCTGCAGTGCCTGGCCGTAATATCCGAACTCCGTTCCGCGCGCGGTGGTGCGCGCAATGCCGGCAGCCTTGAGCCACAACGGCCAGTCCTCGGTGGCATGCGCGACGCGCAGCAGGCTTGGTCCCTTCAAATCGGCAGGCCGCTTGAGCTCTCTGGCGAGCCGTGGTGCGCATACCGGCAAGAGGTCGGCGGCAAACAGCGGTTCGGCGACGAGCCCAGGCCATTCGCCGTCGCCGAGCGTGATGCCGCAGCTCCAGTCCTCGCCGAACGGCGCCGCCGCGCCGCCGGTGGTGATCCGCACATCGATGTCCGGCTCCTCGCGGCGAAAATCCGCCAGTCGCGGGATCAGCCAGCGCATCGCGAAGGTCGGACCGACGCCGATGGTCAGCACCCGCACGCTGGAAGAGGCCGTCACCTGCGCCGTGAGGCTTGCGAGCGCGTCGAAGATCGGCGTCAGCCCGCTCTGATAGGCGCGTCCCGCCGCCGTCATCGCCAGCCGGTTCGCCTTGCGCTCGAACAGCGCGACGCCGAGGCGTTGTTCCAACAGATGCACCATCCGGCTGATCGCCGCCGGCGAGACGTGGAGCTCAAGGCCCGCGGCGGCAAAACTTCCGCTGCGCGCCGCCGCTTCGAACGCCTTGATGCCGTTGAGAAACAAGAGCCGCCGCATTCTTAGGGCCTCTATCTTTTAGTTTGAGCATGATCTCCGCGCAAACGCCTCGCGTTTGTCGCGAGGGAAAACCGGTACCCACTTTTCCGGGTCGTGCTCTACCCTCAAGAAAACTGATGCCAGGACAAGATAACTCAGTTTGCGCGCCCCGTCCAAGCAAGGCACAACTACAAGCGGAGATTCGAATGACGTCGCTCGTGATCGCAGCGCTAGGACTGTTGATGGTCGCGACAGCGTTCCTGTCGGGCCTGTTCGGCATGGCCGGCGGGTTGATCCTGATCGGCGTGCTGCTGGCGCTGATGCCGCTGCCCACAGCGATGGTGCTGCACGCGATCACGCAGATGGCCTCGAACGGCTGGCGCGCGTTCCTGTGGCGGGCCCATATTCGCTGGCGGCCGGTCGCCGTCTATCTGATCGGCTGCGCGCTGGCGCTCACGCTGTGGTCGATCACCCGCTACGTGCCGGACAAGCCCATTGCATTACTGTTGCTGGGGGTGACGCCGTTCATGGCGCGGCTGATGCC
The DNA here is from genome assembly GCA_005885285.1 of Alphaproteobacteria bacterium. GTDB lineage: Bacteria > Pseudomonadota > Alphaproteobacteria > Rhizobiales > Xanthobacteraceae > Bradyrhizobium. Next base: position 10,925 of record VAZG01000077.1, read on the forward strand.
GAAAGGCGTCAAGCCCAATCCGGACAGCGTCTGGCAGGGCGCGTTCTACGGCTGGGTCTGCATGAGCCTGATGCTGATGACCGGCGTCTCCGGGCCGTTGATGGACACGTTTTTTCTCGGCGGCAAGTTCGATCGCCGCCAGGTCGTCGCCACCAAGGCCACCTGCCAGGTCGCCAGCCACTTCACCAAGCTGATCTATTTCGGCGGCATCATCGATCAGGCCGCAACCCTCGATCCTGTGCTCGCCGCGGTTGCGGTCGTAGCCTCGATGCTCGGCACGACGCTGGCACGGCGCATCCTGGAGGCGATGAGCGACGCGCAATTCCGCACCTGGGCCAACCGGCTGATCACGACGGTCGCGGGCTACTACATTCTTTATGGTGGCTGGCTGTTGTTGTTCGCGGGCAGCTCCGCGGCATCCAAGTGAAGGCGAAAGCCGATGACCGAGACCGCCGATCCGCTGGTGCTTGATTTCGTCGAATGGGTGGCGCGTGAGCCGAGGGTTTACGCGGAAGTGGTCGCGACCTGGCGAACCTCATGCCCGCGGTTGACGATTTGGGAGGACGCGGCCGATCGCGGCTATGTCACGCGTGAAGCGATCGCCGGTTTCGGATTGGTGGTGACGGTCACCGACGACGGCGAACGACTCCTTCGCGAACACGGCCGCGTCAGCTAACGCCAAGTCCGGAACTAAGTCCGGCCCGCCGCAAGCGCGATCACTTTTGTGCGCCCACCATTGACTCAAGCAACTCCAGTGGCGACATTCATGCAACCGCATCCACTTTGCGATGCCTGATAAATTGAGCGGGAACACGCCATGATCGATCTGTATTACTGGACCACGCCGAACGGCCACAAGATAACGATGTTCCTCGAGGAGACCGGGCTCCGTTACAAGATTTTTCCGATCAACATCGGCAAGGGCGATCAATTCAAGCCGGAGTTTCTGGCGATCGCGCCGAACAACCGGATCCCGGCGATGGTCGACCACGAACCGAAAGGCGGCGGCAAGCCGATCTCGATCTTCGAATCCGGCGCGATGCTGTTGTACCTCGCGGAGAAGACCGGCAAGTTCGTGCCCGCCGACCTCTATGGCCGTTACGATGCGATCCAGTGGACGTTCTGGCAGATGGGCGGGCTCGGGCCGATGGCAGGCCAGAACCATCACTTCCGCAATTACGCGCAGGAAAAGCTTCAATATGCGATCGACCGTTACGTGAACGAGACCAACCGGCTTTATGGCGTGCTCAATAAGCGTCTGTCCGATCGCGAGTTCATCGCGAAAGACTATTCGATCGCCGACATGGCCTCTTATCCATGGGTCGTGGGCTACAAGAACCAGGGCCAGGACATCGAGCAGTTTCCGCACGTGAAGCGCTGGCTTGAGACCATCAAGGCCCGCCCCGCCACCGAGCGCGCCTACGCCAAGGCCAAAGAGGTCAATCCGAATTTCGGCCAGCCGGCGATCCGTACCGAGGAAGAGCGCAAGATTCTGTTCGGGCAGACCGCATCGGTGGTGCGGTGAGCGCTGGATGTCATCATCCGCGTAAGCGGATGATCCAGTAAACGCCGGCGGTCGCGATTCCTACAGACGTCTCGGCGTACTGGATGCCCCGCTTGCGCGGGGCATGACAAAAGTGGTGTAATTCACCGATGCTCCTCAAACTCTACGAACTGGTCGGCACTGACGCGGCCCGTCCGTTCAGCCCGTTCTGCTGGCGGACGCGGATGGCGCTCGCGCACAAGGGATTGTCCGCGGATTCGATTCCATGGCGCTTCACCGAGAAGGCGGCGATTGCCCCGCATGGATCCGACAAGGTCCCGGTGATGCTCGACGGCGAAAACGCGGTGGTCGATTCCTGGGTGATCGCGAATTATCTGGAAGATACCTATCCGGACCGGCCGTCGCTGTTCGGCGGCGATGGCGGCCGCGCCGTCGGTCGCATGATCAATGGGTGGGGCGATATCGCCGTAAACGGCGGCATCTTTCCGCTGATCGTGGCCGACATTCCCGGCCATCTTGGGCCCGTCGACGCCGACTATTTTCGCAAGAGCCGCGAGGCGCGCTTGGGCAAGCCGCTTGAGGAGGCGATGGCCGGCCGCGATAAATCCGTCGCCGGCTTTCGCAAATCGCTCGAGCCGATGCGGCTGACGCTGAAGACACAGCCCTATCTCGGCGGCAAGGTGGCGAACTACGCCGACTACATCGCGTTCGGCGGTTTCCAATGGGCGCGCGTCGTCAGCCCGTTCAAATTGCTTGAAGCCGACGACCCCCTCTACGCGTGGCGCGAACGACTGCTCGATGCGTTCGATGGCCTGGCGCGCAAATCGCCGGGCTATCCGGTGTAGCCTTGCCGCCAGTGCATCCTTGGCCGCCAGTGTATCCTTGGCGCAATACCGGCGCGGCCCGCGCTATATTGTAGAGCTGACTGAGCCGCAGGGCTTAAGGGTTTTGATCGAGTGCCCGTGCCAGCACCCTTCATGTTTCTGGGCGAAGGCGAGCAATCCCATGATCACCAAAGCCGCCAGGACGAGTCCGGCTATGAGGTTCTTCATCATGGCTACCACTCCACGGGGTTAGCGCACTACGTAGTAGGCGACCGCGCGGCCAAAGATGATGAACGCCGTGGGCGCAGGCGTCAACGCGCTGCAAGGCCGACGACGTCGCAATGAAGCAGATTACCTGCCAGCTCCAAGGCGACGGTTAGAGGCGGGTACCACTGTACGGAAACTAGGACTTGGAGCACTTTGGACCTCAGCGGAACGGCGGTTCCACCGGAACAAAAAGGCGAGCACTCTCTTTCTCCATAACGAGCACTCTCTTCTCCATAAGGAGGAGACATGGTGATGGCTATTCGCGCGGCAGAGGCAGCATGCGCTTCCGCTTGGCGCACTTATTTGCTGCTCCATAAGGATGTGGATGAAGACGACGACCGGCTCACCACGCTTCGTCGATATATTACCAATCTTTGGGAAGATGGCGAGCGCAACCCGGATACCTTGCAAAAGGCTGGGCTACTGTATTTGCGGAAGTTGGATGAGCTGGGTGAAGAGCGTGACGAGCGGCTTGCGCGCTACAGAGCGTTGCAAAGAAGCTAGTAATTTGCTGACACGAAAAATCCTGAGCTGTAAATGCTCCCTGGTTGATCCTCGACGCTGAGAATTGCTTTCGGCAGCGCACGCGAGGTCCGACCACGTCATCGTGGGGTGCGCTGCGTTATCGCCTTGCGCAAACATTCCCGGCACAGGCAATCTTCGCCTTCGATCGGCATCGGCAGTCGAAAGCACTCGTCCGCGCACCAGCATGGCCCTGCCGGGCTGCAGGTGAATTCGGTTCCGCAACGCGGGCAGGCGAGGCGGCGCGAAGCCTGATTTCCTAACCGATTTGTCATGATCAAGACCCAACGCTCGCCAAGATTTTCATGTCGGGTTCATCTCGAACGGAAGTATAGTTGGCCTTGCGAATATATGCGCTCGCGAGAGGCAAGCGCAAAGGAAAACCCGGATGGTTCGCGATTCGAAAATCGCCCTTGTCGCGCTCAATCGCTTCGGGTTTGGCGCGCGCGGTGGCGCCTCCGGTGACTTCGTCAATGCGGCGTCCGATCCGCGCGGCTTCGTCAAAGCGGAATTGAGCCGTCCCAACGGCGTGCTGCTCGAAGTGCCCGGGTTGCAATCGACGCCGGCGCTGGCCAAAGCCGTATTCGAATATCAGTTTGAACAGCAACAGGCGCGCGAGGCCGCGGCGAAATCAGGCGCGGAGGCCAAGCCGACCGAGGGCCCGCCAACGCCGGCGGGTGATGCGAAGCCGCAGCGGCGCAATCTGTCGCTCAGCAATATCGCCCAGGATATCTCGCCGAAAGAGCCCGCGATGCAGTCGCCGGCAACTAACGGCGCCAACGCTACGATGGCGCCGGCCGAGGCGTCGCCCAATCCCGCCATGCAGCCCAACGCGGCGAAACCGCCGCAGCAGCCGCTCAACGTCATCCAAAAGACCTTTCGCGCCGAGGCGCTGGCGCGCCTGCAGCGCGCGACACTCGCCGAATGCGGGTTCGTCGAGCGGCTGGTGGTGTTCTGGTCCAACCATTTCTGCATCTCCGCCAACAAGGGCGGGCTGGCGCGGATGTGGGCGGGCTCGTTCGAGCGCGAAGCGATCCGCCCCCATGTGCTGGGGCGGTTCGGCGACATGCTCAAAGCGGTCGAGCAGCATCCGGCAATGCTGTTCTTTCTCGACAACCAGCAATCGCTCGGTCCGGACTCGCGCGCCGGCCAAAACCGCAAGCGCGGCCTGAACGAAAATCTCGCGCGCGAAATCATGGAGCTGCATACCCTCGGCGTCGGCGGCGGCTACACCCAGGACGACGTGACGTCGCTTGCGCGCATCATCACCGGCTGGACCTTTGCCGGACGGCAGGCACAGTTAGGCCCGCCCGGCAACTTCGTTTTCAACGCCAACGCACACCAGCCCGGTCCGCAGACAGTGATGGGCAAGGTTTACCAAGACAATGGCATCGCGCAGGGCGAGGCGGTGCTGGCAGACATCGCGCGCCATCCGTCGACCGCGAAATTCATCGCGACGAAATTCGCGCGCCATTTCGTGGCGGACGATCCGCCGCCGGCGCTGGTGGCGCGGCTGCAGGAGACCTTCAGCAAGACCGACGGCGACCTCAAGGCGCTGGCGATCACGCTGGTCGATTCCAGCGAGGCCTGGGACGCGCCGCTGACAAAAGTCCGCTCGCCTTACGAATTCCTGGTTGCAAGCGGTCGCCTGCTGGCGCGCATCCCGGAAGATCCGACCCGCTATCTCGGCGGTCTCAACGTGCTGGGCCAGCCGCTATGGTCGCCGGCCGGGCCGAATGGATTTCCCGATACCAATGCCGCGTGGGCGGCGCCCGAGGGGATGAAACTGCGCCTCGATATCTCGGCGCAGATCGCTTCGCGTCTGGCCGAAGGCATCGACCCCCGCGATCTCCTGGAGCTTGCCGCGGCGGATGCGGCATCGGAGGAGACCAGGCACACCATCGAGCGTGCGGAATCGCGGCAGCAGGCGCTGGCGCTGCTTCTGATGTCACCGGAATTCCAGAGGAGATGACGATGGATTGCTGCGAAGGCCAAACGTCATTGGCGACCTCGCGCCGCGCGCTGTGCGCGGCGCGCTCGACGGCCTCGCCACGGTGGCCCCAACAGGCGATCCCGATTACGCGCCCCTGCACGGTTCGATTGCGCTGACGCCGGACGGGCCGCACCCCGCCTTGATGCTGGATTCTTTCTTCGCACTGCATCCTGCGATGCCGGAATTCGCGCGGATGTACCACGAGAAACATGCCGCGGTGATCCACGCGGTGGCGACTTCGTATCGCGACCGCTCGCATTTCGACGGACAGGACGTGCTGGAAAGCGGCTTTGCGGGTCCAGGCCGGGTGCAATCCGGCTGGCTCAACCGCGCGCTGCAAGCGCTGCCGAAAGGCGAGCGGGTGATGAGCGCCCTCGCAGTCGGCCCGACCACGCCGCTGGTCTTGCGCGGCGCCGCACCGACCGTCGGCTGGACGCCGGCGGCGTTGCCGCAGGCGGGCGACGATACCGCGATGCGCCTCGTCGAACTCTATCAGCACCGCGATCCGGCGCTGGCGAGCGCGCTGACCCAAGGCTTGTTGCTCGACAAGGCCGCGCAAGGCGACGACATGAAGCCGAAGCCCGGCACCAACGGCGCCGCTGCAATGCGGCTGGTGGCACGGGGCGCCGCGAAACTGATGGCGGCCGACGACGGCCCGCGCATCGCTGCGCTTGCGTTCGACGGCTGGGATACCCATGCCAATGAAGGCGGCCCGGTCGGCCGTCTGGCACAGCTCTTGTCGGGGCTCGACGGTGCGCTGGCGGAATTCGAGGGCGGGCTCGGCGCACGTTGGCGCGATACTGTGGTGGTGGTTGCCACCGAGTTTGGCCGCACCGTGCGCATCAACGGCACCGAGGGCACCGACCACGGCACCGGCACGATCGCGCTGCTTGCCGGCGGCGCGGTGAAGGGCGGGCGGGTGATTTCGGACTGGCCGTCGCTGAAACCGGCCAGCCTGTATCAAGGCCGCGATCTGTTGCCGACCACCGATCTGCGCGCGGTGATCAAGGGAGTGCTGCGTGACCAGTTCGGTCTCGCCGAGCGCGTGCTGGCGGAAACCGTCTTCCCCGACAGCGCCGCGGCAAAGCCGATGCAGGGCTTGGTCGCTTGATCTGCTGCGCCCATCACCGCGAGGAAAGCTGCTCGCGGTCGGAGCGATGCCGGAATCGGCCTGAGCCGAGAGGACAGATGAAGACGCGGCGCTTAGAATCTGAATTGTCAGGATTTTTTGTTTGAAAGAATTTGATCGAGCTGCATCACATCAAGAATGTGGATGAGCTGTCATTTCTTCGGTTTTGGCTCTGACCAAGAATATGCATTAGGCCACAATGCTTGATGGTCAAAGGCGCGATCGCCTTGTTTCCGCGATCTCGCCTTTGAATATACGAATGAAGCCTTTAATTTTCGGTGTCGTGCCTATCCTGCGGGGCTGGGCCGCTGCGAAGCCGATGCACGGCTTGAACGTTTTTCTTGACTCCTCCCCGCTCTTTTACGGGGAGAGGTCGAAATTCGCGCGAAGCGGGGATTTCGGGTGAGCGGCAAAGGCAGTGCGCGGACCAGATCGCAAGATGATCCGAATCGCGAGGCGATTGCGCGTCAATCAGACGGACGCGGAATCCGATGGTGGGCAGCACAACGAGTCTGTCGGGGACGCGATACGGGATCGTCGATTAACGCGGGACGGTTACAAAGTGCTTCGATTCTGGAACAACGATGTTCTTGGCAATCTCGAAGGCGTACTGACAACAATCCAGGCCGAACTCACCGGATAGAGCCCCTCACCCCAACCCTCTCGCCGTGAAGAACGGGGAGAGGGTTGGGGTGAGGGGCAGGGCACAATGCCGTCGCGAATTCAGCGTTCGCGGATGGAAGAGCCCCTCGCCCCAACCCTCTCCCCGCGTAAGAGCGGGGAGAGGGAGTGGAGAGCGCGAAGAGCGGGGCGAGGGAGTGAGAGGGCGGTGCCTCTCTCTATTTCATGATCCCATCGATCTCCGCGAGTTCATCCGCGCTCAATGCCCAGCCGATCGCCTTCACGTTTTGCTCGACCTGCTCGACGCGGGTGGCGCCGGCGATCACGCTTGCGACCTGCGGCCGCGATGCGAGCCAGGAGAACGCCAACTCCAGCATGGTGTGGCCGCGTGTTTGCGCAAATGCCGTTAACTTCTCGACGATGTCTT
>VAZG01000078.1 GCA_005885285.1 Alphaproteobacteria bacterium
ATCCGCATCCAGGATCGTGACCGGACTCTCGAGGATGGGTTCAAAGGCTTGCCGGACATAAAGCCGCTGGGTCTTGCGACTAATCAACACCGATACCGGCTCGAGCTCGCGCGCCACCTGGCGCGCCGCCTCGGCTGCCGCGGCCCGCGCCGTCTCTGCGATGGCGGCGGCTTCACGCGCGGAGGTGACGACATCGAGCTTGGGTTGCAGCTCCGCCTTTGCAGCGGCCAACTGCGCCTGCAATTCGCCGACCTTGGCAGTTGCCTGCGCCTTGTCGCGCTCAGCGCGCTCCTTTGCCTCGGCCGAAACTGCCGATCCGAGCGCAGCTTCGGCAGTCGCCAATTGCACCTCGGCTCTGAGCTTCAGATTTTCCGCCACGCGCACCGGCGCCATTGCCTGTGCGGCCAGCCGGAAGGCGGTCCCGGCGGCGAGTTTCGCCTGATCCGCCTTCCTGGTCGCCTCAGCTGCCTCGGCGGTGCGGATGGCCGCCAGAGCACCGGCGCCCGGGTTCGACAGAGCTAGAACCGGATGGACGATCTCGACGGGTGCCACGTCTGACGGTGCCACGATCACCCGCAAACCCAGTTGGGTCGCGTCGAACAGGCGCTCTGCGAAGTCAAACGGCATCCGAACGCAGCCGTGCGACGCCGGATATCCCGGCAGGGGGCCGCCGTGGAGCGCGATGCCCGACCAGGTGATGCGCTGCATGTGGGGCATGAAGGCATCGTCATAGAGGTTCGAATAGTGCTCCGCTTCTTTTTGGATGACGCTGAAGATCCCGGCGGGTGTCTCGCGTCCTCTCTGGCCGCTCGACACCGGCGCCCGCAAGATCCAGCCATTGGCGTCATAGACGGTGATGCGCTGGCTTTGCAGCGACACGATCGCCATGATCGGCTCGCCGGCCGTGCGCTGCTCGATGGATTCGACCGCGCGTTCGCCCCGACGCTCTATGGCGTCGGCATGATCCCCGGCCGCGATCAGCGCAGCCAGAGCCGCAAGGGCGAGACGCGCGGATCGCAGCCTTGTCTGCCTGCGCTTCGGGTTCACAATACGAGACCTCATGCGCGTCCCACCGGATCGGGCCTACGGCCCGTTTGCACGCAGGGGATTCATAACGCCATTGAGCTAGTTACTCAACAAGGTGCGGACCTTATTGGCGGCATCATAAATTTCGATCTGAAGCATTGGATAAGCTGACTTCAATTTCCGGCCCGATGCTTCCGCAGCGTCGACGGTGTCAAATTCCGACTTGAAATGACCGTCGACAATCGTCACGAACCCTTCGGTGGGAGGCCGGTCGGCTCGCAGCGTTTTCTTCGGCTCCGGCTCGTCAATTGAGAGAACAGGTTTTTTCATCATTTAGTCCTTCTATGATGGCCGCGATAACCGGTGTCTGTTCGCATCGGCAGTCGCTGGCGAATTGCATCTTCCCATCGTCGCACGTGTTTCCCATCGTCGCAGGTGCGCATTCCGACCAATCTCGATGGTTGATCAGATAGGGGGTCAAAAGCGATATGGGGATCAAAGGCGCAAATAACGAGCCCCAGGCGCGAGATGGCGCGCCACGGCCGATGAAGATGGGCACTTATATGAGGCTTCGCCGTGGCACTATGATGTTTGGAGTCTACCCACGCTGTCGTGGTCGTTCCCGTTGGCGCGATCGACCCTACGGCGAGATCGACCGCTTCAATCACCAATTTCGGTCCGCAAACGCTATTTCGGGACGCCGTGCTTCCACTTGTCCCAATGGGCGACGACATCCTTGATGAAAGGCGCGGACGCCGCCCATAGATTGCTTATGGCGGGCACAAAACCACCCGACCCCCCTTCAGGGCCACAGCCGCACAGGGAATGCCAAGCCGACTCTCCCGGGTAGGGACGGTCAAAGTTCGATGCGGTCCGCAGCACAGCAACCCGGTTGAGATCCACAAGGCCGGAATTAGCTCCCCGGGTGAGGGCCATGTAGGTGGCGTTATCCTCCTGTTGCGTGGTGCAATAGGTGCCTTTGCCGCCCGTCCACAGCGCGGTCCATGCAGCGGCTCGCTCGCCCAGTTTGATGCCGTGGAACCAGGTGTCACCCGCCATCGTGTCGCACTGGATGACGCTTGGCGGGGCCTTCGCCTTCGCCTCGGCGTAGCGGCCTCGATAGGCCTGGGCAGCCGCGCTGTCGTTGACCGTGAGATCCACCTTGCTCGTCAGCGAGAGGACCTTCTGCAGCAATGCTTCATTCAACTGATACATTTCGCTGTGGTAAGGAGTGGGGATGGTGGGCAAAGAGTTCCAAGGCTGCGTGGTCGTATCGGTAGGAAAGATCGCGAGGTATCCGTAGGGCCATGCCGGGGTGGTCGGGTCGGCTGCGGTTCCTGGAATCTCGCGCGCGTCGATCTCCCATGAAATGCCGTAGTCGATGAGATAGCGCGCCCAAGCGGCCGAGCCCGTTGTCCCCTCGTGAGGATCGATCCCCGCAATGCCTGCGATCAGGAAGTATGTGCGGCGCAGGTCGAACTTGTTGCTGAGAATCAAGGCCATGGTCGATGCGGCCACGTTCGCGTGACCCTCGCCGGCGACCATCTGGCACACGTCGTCGGAGTTGCAAAGAATGTTGGGGTAGTCGGGCGAAAGGCCTCGAACGGGTATCGATTCAGTCAACCCGAGATTAGCGGTGAAAGCCGATGCCTCCGAGAATGGGAAGGGGGTGCCGCCGAACATATTGATGATCATGACCTTCACGGGTCGCCCGTCATCGTCGGCGAATGCGGGACCGGTGAAGAGTGTGGCAACGAGGACGCTTGCGCCCGCTAGCAAGCATCTGGTTGTCGATAGGGCAGTTTCGATAATCCTTTGGCCATGCATGGAAAGTACTCCCTCTGGTGCAGATCTTACGTGGCGGGGTGGTTGCGACGTGAATTGACGGTTGCAAAGCATTTTCCGTGCCGAAATCATCAAGCGACCGCCCTATGCGCGGCCGGGCGATATCCAGCTACGCATCGTCGTATTGCGATCGCGCGGTTTTGATCCCTCTTGGCCGGCGTGGGCGGGGGAAGAAATTATCCGCGGCCGAGATCAAAGGCCGGCAGCCGGGCGTCTTGGCGGGCTCGATCGGAGAAGCGGCGGCTGCGGGCTGTTACAGCGTGCCCTGGGTAAATGGCGCGCCACGGCCGATGAAGATGTGCACTATTGCTTCGCCGTGGCACTATGATGCCGTGCGAGAATTCACACTATCCTATCCGACATCTTGCTCGTCTTTGCGTGCACACTCGGACAGGAATGTTCACGTGCCGCTATTCGCTTTCGATGTCTTCGAGCCTGGTCCCGCGTCCCGCGCGTAGGCTGTTTCGCGCCTGTTCGATCCGACGCAGGAAGCGCGGGTCATGTTCGAGGCGGTACTCGAACCAGTCCTCTTCCGACTCGAAGCCGATCAACACGCCTGCGGGCTTACCATGGCGCGTGATAACGATCTCCTGCGTCTCAGCTTCTCGAAGAAAGCGAGACAGATCATCCTTGATCTCGGATAAAGGAACTTCCTTCACTCCGGACTTCCGAATTGTGCGAGCCATGACTCGGCCTCCAACTTGGGCACTATTGCCAGAACCTCGACGGTCGTGCCGGACACATCGTAGAAGACCCGAACTTCGTCTACCCGCAGCCGATACTGTGGACGGAGCAATCCTCGCAATCGCTTGATACGACTGCGGCTCGCTTTCTTGGGCTCGTCCCTCAGATGCGTTTCGAGCGCAGTCCGGACAGTCGCGCGAACATTTGCCGTCAGCCCCCTGAGGTCTTCGACAGCTTCGGGAGCAAGGACGATCTCGAAAGGCATTCTGGCCAGATTATAGCCAGATTTCCACGGAGCGTCAAACGAGGCGAATAGACTGCCTCCGAGCGAACATTGGCGCACCTCGGGCTAGTCCGAGGCTGCCGCCGCGTACTCAGGCGTAGAATGTAAAGTGGCGCGCCGCGGCCGATGAAGATGCGCACTACTCATTCGCCATGCCGCTATTATGCCGTAGCCGACGTTTCCAAACGGTATTTCCATACAAGATTCGCTTGCGTGCAGATTGGATCGCAGTCATCCTGGCGTTGTCGGCCAGACTGCCGGCAAGGATAACCGGCACCACAGAAGCTCGCCGGAAATAGGCCGCTAATGTCGGCCCTTACAAAAAATGGGGGGAAGCCTATGAGAGAGCAGTTGCAGCATTTGCGGCTTGGCGTCATCGGCGCGATGAGCGTTGCCTGCATCCTAGCTACCGCGCCGGTGTCGAATGCGGTCGAGCTGACGGCCCCTGTCGTCACGACGACCGGCACCTATCAGGGCCTAAAGAACTTCCAGGAACTACCGGGAGATCCGACGAGCGGAGTCAACGTCTTTTTAGGCATCCGCTACGGCCAGGCGCCGCTAGGCACATTGCGCTGGAAGCCACCCCAGGCGCCCAATCCTGGCCAGGGATCGATCGTCGCCGCAACCATCGGCCACACCTGCACGCAGGGACGGGCAACCGATTCCGAGGATTGCTTGTTCCTCAACGTCTATACTCCGTCCACCGCCACCGCGAGGTCCAGGCTGCCGGTCTTCATATGGATTCACGGCGGCGCGCTCGTCAACGGCGCCGGGTCTGACTACGACCCCTCCGTGATGGTGGCCGAGAACGACGTCATCGTCGTCACGATCAACTACCGCCTCGGGAGCCTCGGCTTCCTCGCAGCCAGCGTGCTGGCGGCGACCGCGCCCAACGCCTTTCAGAACGTCGGCGACGCCGGCAACTACGGTCTCATGGACCAACAATTCGCGATGGCCTGGGTCCACGACAACATTGCGGCTTTCGGCGGTGATCGGGACGCGGTGACGATCGGCGGCGAATCAGCCGGCGGTCTCAGCGTCTCGACGCATCTTGCTTCCACGAACACCTTCAGGAGTCTCACCGGCCGGGATCTGTTCGGCGGTGCGATCATCGAGAGCGGCGCGTACATGTACCATGACTTGCCATCGCTCGTCACTTACCAGACCCTTAGCAACACTTTCGCTCAGCAAGACGCCAACGCATTCTGCGGCGGCACCTTGACCCTTGCCTGCCTCCAGGGACTGACTCCGGCGCAAGTCTTCGCGAATGAAAAGGACTTCGGCGGCTTCGGCATCGCGCCCAACTTCGGAACGAAAATCCTGCCGCGCGGCCTCCATACGGCCTTCTCGACCGGCCAGTTCAACCATGTCCCGGTGCTCCAGGGTACCAACGCCAATGAGGGCCGGCTGTTCGAGCCGGGCTTCTTCCCCGGGGCGCTTGTCTTCCCTGGCGTCAGCGCTGCGAACATAGTCGCCGCCGGCGGCCCGGCGAGCTTCGGCCTTCAGGTCCCAAACGGCCTGTGTGCGACGCCGCCATTCGTCGGCCAGCCCGCGCACTGTACCTACGCACAAGAGATCGCCTTCTTTATGCAGACCCTCGTGACGGCGACACCGTCCAACAACGGTCCAACCGCGCCCTTCACCCAGGCGGTCGTCGTCGCTTCGATTGCCGCGGCGGGCGAATATCCGATCGCCAACTTCCACAACTCCGTTCCGCAGACGACCGGGACGATCCCCGGCCTCAACAACAACTTTGGCGGCGGCAACGTCGATGAGGCGCTCTCACAGATCTTCACCGACTTCGTGTTCGCCTGTAACGGTTTTGATTCAAACAGCGACCTGTCCGGGCGAACCCGGGTCTTTGCTTACGAGTTCAATGATCCAAATGCCCCGAACAAGGCCGGCGTCCCAGGTCCGGGGGCGAATGGCTCAGGCTTCACGACGGCTTCGCAGCACGCGGCTGAACTCCAGTACATCTTCAACTTCGGCTCGGCGTTCACCTCCGCGCAAGCGACGCTGGCGACCGATATGAAGACCTACTGGGCCAATTTCGTGAAGACCGGCGATCCTAACAGGAACAGCAAGGATGATCTTGCCATCTTGGTGAGCCTAGGGGCGCCGCGCACCAATCTGCCGCATTGGCCGCACTTCAATGCGCGGGGCGATCACGACCATGATGGCGATGGCCGCGATCATGGCGATCAGAATGTCCAGTCGCTCACACCGCCAGGGCTGCTCACACCGCGAGGGCCGCATCCGTTCGACAGCTTCAGGACCGACCATTTCTGTGCTACTTGGCAGCCGCTGCTCACCTTCAACAACGGCAATGAGCCGGAGCAACCCTGATCCAAACTCCAATCGGCGATCGAGCACGCAAAGCTTCGATTGCAAGAGCCTCGAACGCCCTGCCTCACGGCAGGGCCTTTTTTTGGGGGGCGCCAGGCATGGCGGAAGCCGTGCCAATCCTCGGCATCCCCGTCGAACCGATCTAGCCCTCCATCACCCTTACCGCCCGGTCCAAATTCGCCCGCAGGATCGTGCGGTGGAACGGCGCGATCACCGCCAGGTAGGTCCGCCCCAGCCGGTTATGGCAATGCACGACTGTCACCACGACTAGCTCCCGCCCGCCCGCCGCGCCCGTGCGCAGCAGGATCGCGACTCGGAAGTCGAGATGCCGGTCGTCCTCGCCCACCACCAACTCCCCCCCACTCTTCGACAGCAGCGGAAAGTAGCCGATCGCCGACCCCCGCGCCGCCGCGGCAGAGCCAATCGCGCGAGACGATTTGACGCCGACCGTCGCCATCACCGCATCGCGCACCCAGGTCAGCGCGCGAATCCACCCCGCCTGCCGTTCGAACAGGGCGCGCGCGAGCACTTCGAGATCGTCGCTCGCCCCCGATGGCAGGTGAATCGCGAACGCATCCAGCAGGTCCGCGCCCACATAAAGCGGCGCCAGCACGCTGTCGGACGGCACTGGCACCGCACGGGCTTTGATCATGCCGCCAGCTTTTCCTAAAGTGTCATCAGCCGCAAGGGGTGAAGGGGGGATTACGGTGACAGTGCACTTAACTGTCATTGCGATTCATCGAGATCGTGAGGGCGGCGTGCGGACACAACCGGATGGGCCGGTTGGGAGATCGGCGGCATTTGGCGCCAATAGCTTGTACCGAAATGGCGCGCCCGAAGAGAGTCGAACTCTTGCCTCCGGATAATGCGGTCACGCTGCCGGGCGCGCGACGATGACGGTGTAGCGGCCGCGGGCGCATCTAGTGCTCCCGTGACTCATTTGCCCATCGATCGAAAGTCAGGTGCAATTTTTCTGGAATCGCAATCGCTCGCCAGCCTTGGAGCCTGCAATATCGCCTGCGCGTAAACAGCTTTTTCGTGAGCAGATTCAAGCTGATTTGGGTCGTCCAGTCCCCTCGCAAAAAATATTTCGCTTAACCCGTCGGGCAAATCACCTCTAGGACTTTGGCCGTCGCGCCCAAGAGAGGGACGTTGGCCATCGTCACGAACGTTGGGCGAGATGCGATGGACGCTTTGGCTTCGCGCGACGAGCGAAGCTTAAGGCGGACGGCAAAGCCGTGTGGTCCTGACGCCCCGACGCTGGCGTCAAGTTGGCGGAGCGATCCGCAAGCGATGGTGGCAAGAAAGCCCGGTCACCAAGGAGAGCGCGGAATAAGCCGTAAACCATCGCGCAGGGAAGGTCGGATTGTTTCGGCGAACCTGTGGTGACTACGCTCGTGCGCTTTTTTGTTGCGTGCGAGGCTGCGGGTGCGGCGAGCACCCGGCTTTCCCTGCGCCCTCTCTTTCAAGGGCGATCTTAAGCAACAGCTCGGGCGCGCGGCGCCGCGGGATCGCGCAATTGTGCCGCCGAGGAGCCGCTGACCGTGGTTAACGGCTACGGTTTGTGCCGCAATGACGATCGCGTCGCCTGATTGTCGTGTAGCGCTGCTATTTGCGATCAAACGCGAGTGGGGACTGATTCGCGTGCCTGCCGGATCAGCATTGGCGGTTCCGTGCACGGCTTCAGTCGTCATCGCCCTGTCATGCGAATCTGTTAGGTGCGCGTCCATGGGAAGTGACTCGATGAGTGAGGAAAGCCCAGAGCGGCGCTTTCGCACTTTGTTTATCTCCGACGTCCATCTCGGAGCCCGCGGCTCGCAAGCCGAACAATTGCTGGACTTTCTTAGGGGTCATGACGCCGACACCATCTATCTGGTCGGCGATATCGTCGATGGTTGGGCGCTGCAATCGAACTGGTACTGGCCGCAATCGCACAACGACTTCGTGCAGAAGATGCTGCGCAAGGTCCGCAAGGGCGCCAAGGTCATCTATGTCCCCGGCAATCACGACGAGTTCCTGCGGAACTATTACGGCACGCATTTCGGCGGCATCGATGTCGTGGAAAACATCATCCACACCGGGGTCGACGGCAAGCGCTACCTGGTGATCCACGGCGACGTCTTCGACCTCGTGGTGCAGAATGCGCGCTGGCTCGCCCATCTCGGCGACAAGGCCTACGATTTCGCGATCCAGATGAACCGTCTCGTCAATTTTTTCCGGCGGATGTTCGGCGTGCCCTATTGGTCGCTGTCGCAATGGGCCAAGCTGAAGGTCAAGAATGCCGTGAACTATATCGGCGCGTTCGAGAAGACGCTGGCCGGCGAGGCGCGGCGTCACGGCGCCGACGGCGTGATCTGCGGCCACATCCACTACGCCACGATCCGCGATGAGCACGGCATCCGCTACATGAATTGTGGGGATTGGGTGGAAAGCTGCACCGCGCTCGCCGAGCACGAGGACGGACATTTCGAAATCATCACCTGGGCCGATCCGCTGCGCCGGGTCGCTCCCGTGCCTCGCGTCGCGGCCCGCGCCGCCTGATGCGCATCCTGGTCGCGACCGACGCGTGGCATCCTCAGGTCAACGGGGTGGTGCGGACGCTGACCATGATGGCAGATACGGCAAAGCCGCTCGGCGCCGACGTCAGCTTTCTCACGCCGCAGTCGTTCCGCACCTTCGCCATGCCGAGCTATCGCGACCTGCGCGTCGCGTTGCCGCGTCCGGCCAAGGTAGCGCGATTGATCGCCGAGGCCCGCCCCGACGCCATCCACATCGCAACCGAAGGGCCGATCGGCCTCATGGTACGGCGCTATTGCCGCAAACAGCGCTTGCCCTTCACCACGAGCTTCCATACCCGCTTTCCAGAATATGTCCGCGCCCGTGCGCCGATCCCCGAATCGCTGATCTGGCGGGCACTGCGGCGCTTCCATGCGCCGAGCCGCGCCGTGATGGCGGCAACGCCGGCGCTGGCGAACGAATTGCGGATGCGCGGGTTCGAGAATGTGGTGCTATGGCCCCGCGGCGTCGACACCGGGTTCTTCCATCCGCGCGGCATCGATCTCTGCCTGCCGGCGCCGGTGTTCCTGTGTGTCGGCCGCGTTGCGATTGAGAAGAATCTCGAAGCGTTTCTCGATCTCGATCTCCCCGGCACCAAGGTGATCGTCGGCGACGGACCGGCGCGCGCCACGCTGGAGCAGAAGTATCCGCAAAGCCTGTTCCTCGGTGCGCTGCAGGGCGAAGCCTTGGCGCAGGTCTATGCCGCCTCCGACGTTTTCGTATTTCCGAGCAAGACCGACACTTTCGGCCTCGTTCTCCTGGAAGCGCTGGCAAGCGGCGTGCCGGTTGCGGCACTTCCGGTCACCGGACCGCGCGATGTCATCGGCGCAGCGCCGGTCGGAGTTCTGGATGAGGATCTGCGCGCGGCATGTCTTGCGGCGCTGGAAATTTCGCCGCAGGCCTGTGTCGATTTTGCTGCCCAACACACCTGGGAAGCCTCGACGCGCGCTTTTGTCGAGAATATGGCCGATATCCATGCCGCCAGCCCGGAAGCCGCGGGCGCGGAAAGCGAGCCCGTCGAATTCGTGGCGGAACAGCCGCGCTTCGTCGCCTGACCATCTTGCCCGCGCCCGCCCTGACGCGTTACAAAGCGCGCATGCCCGAACCGTCCTCGAGCTTGCCGGTCACGCCGTCGGATATCGATGCCGCCGCGCGCGTGGTTGCGCGGTTCGCGGTGCGAACGCCGCTATTGTCCTCGCCCGTGCTCGACGAGCGCGTGGGAACCAAGGTGTTCCTGAAAGCGGAAATGCTGCAGCGGACCGGCTCGTTCAAATTTCGCGGCGCCTTCAACCGCCTCTCGGCGATCCCGCAAGACAGTCACGGCGGCGGCGTGGTCGCATACTCTTCCGGCAACCACGCCCAGGGCGTCGCGGCGGCGGCGAAAATCCTCAACATGCATGCGACCATCGTGATGCCGTCGGATGCGCCGCTCTCCAAGCGCGAGCGCACCAGGGGTTATGGCGCCGAGGTCGTGCTATACGATCGCGACCGCGACAACCGCGAAGCCATTGCGCGGGAGATCGCCGGCAAACGCGGCGCCACCATCGTTCCGCCCTACGACGACCCGCTGGTGATCGCGGGGCAGGGCACGGCGGGGCGCGAGATCGCCGAAGACATGACCAGGCTCGGCGTCACCCCGGATATCGTGGTGGCACCGGCTTCCGGCGGCGGCCTGATCGCGGGCGTCGCCACCGCCATCAAGGGGCGATATCCAGACGTGACGATGATCGTTGCCGAACCGGAGAGCTTTGACGACCACTCCCGTTCGCTGCGCCTCGGGGCGCGCGAAGCCCATCATGCCGCGGGCCGCACCATCTGCGATGCGCTGATGGCCTCGATCCCGGGCGAGATCACGTTTGCCATCAACTGCAAGCTGCTCTCGCACGGCGTCACCGCCTCCGATGCCGAGGTGGGCGCAGCGGTGGCCTTCGCCTACCGCGAACTGAAGCTGGTGGTCGAGCCGGGCGGGGCGGTGGGTCTTGCCGCACTCTTGGCCGGCCGCATCGATACGCGCGGCAAGAACGTCGTGATCGTGCTTTCCGGCGGCAATGTCGATGCGGATTTGTTTGCGAAGCTCGTGGCCTGAGCGCTGCATTCAATGCATCCTGTGTCCAAAGCCGCCGCCCGTCGATTGAGCGAAGCGCGGGTTGGAATTACCGCTCATTCTGCCCAACCGGTTGCCTTGCGGCGGATTGGAATTGAGCTTGAGGACATTGTGCGCCTCAGACCGGAATTGCTGCTGCGGTTTAGTCGGCGCCTTGCCGACCGGCAGGGGCACGATATTTGTTGCGGCCAGCATTGTAGCGTTGGTCGCTTTGAGCGTCGGCGCGAGCTGCTGCGACACGAGCAGGTGCGTGGGCTGCATCAGCGGTACCATCTTGGGCTGCGACTGCAGGTTCAGCGCAGCCGCAGCGTAGGGGCCATTGGCGTGGCTGTCGTAGAACGCCTTGTAGGCAAGCGGAGAGTTCGCGAGCACCGCGTTGTGCCACGCCGCCGCCTCCACGAGGTTTCCAAGCAGCCGGCGTATGTGGTCGCACAGCGGATCGCGCGGGAACAATGTGATGAACTCCTGATAATATTCCGGTG